>SHBX01000046.1 GCA_004211785.1 Winogradskyella sp. | reverse complement strand
AAACTGTAAAAGTTATCGACGGTCCATTTAATGGATTTGATGGTACGATTGAAAAGATAAATGAAGAAAAGCGTAAGCTTGAAGTAATGGTAAAGATTTTTGGAAGAAAAACACCATTAGAGTTAAGCTATATGCAAGTAGAAAAAGTATAATAATTGTTACATTATATAGCGATTGTTTTTAGGCTTCCAATTTAAAAACAACGCACAATTTTAAATTTAAAATGGCAAAAGAACTAGACAAAGTAGTTAAATTACAAGTTCGGGGAGGTGCAGCGAATCCATCGCCACCGGTTGGACCCGCTTTAGGTGCCGCTGGAGTTAATATCATGGAGTTCTGTAAGCAGTTTAATGCTAGAACTCAAGATAAGCCAGGTAAAGTTTTACCTGTGGTAATCTCTGTTTACAAAGACAAATCATTTGAATTTGTAATCAAGACTCCACCAGCAGCAGTACAATTATTAGAAGCGGCCAAAGTAAAGAAAGGATCTGGAGAACCAAACCGACGTAAAGTAGCAAAAGTAACTTGGGATCAAGTTAAGACTATTGCAGAAGACAAGATGGTAGATTTAAACGCGTTCACGATTGGATCAGCTATGAAAATGGTAGCAGGTACAGCGAGATCGATGGGTATCACAGTTAAAGGAGGAGACGCTCCAAACTAAAATTTTTGAAATGGCAAGATTAACAAAAAAGCAAAAGGAAGCTAGAGCTAAAGTTGACAAAAACAAGCTTTACTCAGTAGAAGAAGCTTCAGCTTTACTTAAAGAAATCACATACACAAAGTTTGATGCCTCAGTAGATTTAGCCGTAAGATTAGGCGTAGATCCACGTAAAGCAAATCAAATGGTTCGAGGTGTAGTTTCACTACCTCACGGTACAGGTAAAGACATGAAGGTTCTTGCATTAGTAACACCAGATAAAGAAGCAGAAGCTAAAGAAGCAGGTGCTGATTATGTTGGGTTAGATGAATACTTACAGAAAATTAAAGATGGTTGGACAGATGTTGACGTTATCGTTACTATGCCAAGCATTATGGGTAAGTTAGGACCATTAGGTAGAGTATTAGGACCAAGAGGTCTTATGCCAAACCCTAAGACTGGAACAGTAACTATGGACGTAGCTAAAGCAGTTACAGAAGTAAAAGCTGGTAAGATAGACTTTAAAGTAGATAAGACAGGTATCGTTCACGCTCCAATAGGTAAAGCATCATTTAGTGCTGATAAACTAGTTGGTAACGCAAACGAATTACTAACAACTTTAATGAAGTTAAAACCAACTGCATCAAAAGGTATATACGTGAAGAGCATTTTTATGTCAAGCACAATGAGCCCAAGTATTGCAATTGATACTAAAATAGGATAGTAGTTAAACTTAGAATATTATGACAAGAGAAGAAAAATCCCTAGTAATTGAAGAGTTAACTGCGCAATTGGCAGATAATACAAATATCTATTTAACAGATATATCTGGATTAAATGCTGTTGATACTTCAAACCTTCGTCGTGCTTGTTTTAAAGCAGATGTAAGGCTAGCAGTTGTAAAGAATACATTATTGGAAAAGGCAATGGAAGCTTCAGACAAAGAGTTTGGAGATTTACCAACGACTTTAAAAGGTAACACTTCTGTAATGTACTCTGAAACTGGTAACGGACCTGCAAAAGTAATTAAAGCTTTTCGTAAGAAATCAGAAAAACCTTTATTAAAAGGAGCTTTCATCGAAGAGTCTATTTACATAGGAGACGACCAATTAGATGCCTTAGTAGAAATCAAATCAAGAGAAGAATTACTTGGTGAGATTATTGGATTATTACAATCTCCTGCTAAGAATGTTATTTCAGCACTTAAATCAGGTGGTGGTACATTAGCAGGCATCATTAAAACATTATCCGAGAAAGAAGGATAATTAGCGAGTACGCACTTAAAAATTAAAATAAACACACACACATTAAAACGATAGAAAAATGGCAGATTTAAAAGATTTCGCAGAACAATTAGTTAATTTAACTGTAAAAGAGGTTAATGAATTAGCTGATATTTTAAAAGAAGAATACGGTATTGAGCCTGCTGCTGCTGCAGTAGCTGTTGCTGCTGGTGGCGCTGCTGCTGGTGGAGACGCTGCAGAGGAGAAGACTGAATTTGACGTAATCCTTAAAGCCGCTGGTGGTTCTAAACTAGCAGTTGTAAAATTAGTTAAGGAATTAACTGGTTTAGGATTGAAAGACGCTAAAGGTTTAGTTGATGATGCACCAAGTGCAATCAAAGAAGGCGTTGCTAAAGATGAAGCAGAAGCTTTAAAAGCATCTTTAGAAGAAGCTGGAGCTGAGGTTGAGCTTAAGTAAGCTCGGTTAATACCTACAATACAAGGTTTAGGTTTATCCCGCAATAAGTTGCGGGATAATGCCTAGACCATTTTGTGTATATAAATAGTATGTACACATATTTACATAATTTTTAATCAAAAACGCGTTCATCGATGTTAGCAAAACAAGCTGAAAGATTAAATTTCTCCTCTATTGTAAACAGAACTGAATATCCAGATTTTCTGGACATTCAGATAAAGTCCTTTCAGGATTTTTTCCAATTAGAGACAAAATCTGATCAAAGAGGTAACGAAGGTTTATACAACACCTTCATGGAAAACTTTCCAATTACCGACACAAGAAACCAATTCGTATTAGAATTCTTGGACTATTTTATAGATCCACCAAGATATTCGATCGAAGAATGTATAGAAAGAGGACTAACATACAGTGTGCCACTAAAAGCACGTTTGAAATTGTATTGTACAGACCCTGAACATGAGGATTTCGAGACTATTGTTCAAGATGTGTACTTAGGAACAATTCCTTACATGACACCAAGCGGTACCTTTTGTATCAATGGAGCAGAACGAGTTGTTGTGTCTCAGTTACATAGATCACCTGGTGTATTCTTTAGCCAGTCATTCCATGCTAACGGTACCAAATTATATTCAGCAAGAGTAATTCCTTTTAAAGGATCTTGGATAGAATTTGCAACCGATATTAATAGCGTAATGTACGCTTACATTGACAGAAAGAAAAAGCTTCCTGTTACAACATTATTTAGAGCTATTGGCTTTGAGCGTGATAAAGATATCCTTGAGATATTTGATCTTGCAGAAGAAGTGAAAGTTTCTAAGTCTGGATTAAAGAAAGTTATTGGTCGTAAGCTTGCTGCACGTGTACTTAACACTTGGCACGAAGATTTCGTAGATGAAGATACAGGTGAAGTAGTATCTATTGAGCGTAACGAAATTGTATTAGATCGTGACACAATTATAGACAAAGAAAATATTGAAGAAATCCTTGAAGCTGGTGTAAAAACTATTCTTTTACATAAAGAAAGTGGTCAGCAAGGAGATTACGCAATTATCCACAATACATTACAGAAAGATCCAACAAACTCTGAAAAAGAAGCTGTTGAGCACATCTACCGTCAATTACGTAATGCGGAGCCGCCAGATGAGGAAACTGCACGTGGTATTATTGACAAATTATTCTTTTCTGACCAACGTTACTCTTTAGGTGAAGTAGGTCGTTACAGAATGAACAAAAAACTACAGTTAGATATCGGTATGGATAAGCAAGTACTTACCAAAGTAGATATCATAACGATTATAAAATATTTAATTGAGTTAATTAATTCAAAAGCAGAGATTGATGATATTGATCACTTATCTAACCGTCGTGTACGTACAGTAGGTGAGCAATTATCTTCTCAGTTTGGGGTTGGTTTAGCTCGTATGGCACGTACTATTCGTGAGCGTATGAACGTTCGTGATAACGAGGTGTTTACACCTATAGATTTAATTAATGCTAAGACGTTATCGTCTGTTATTAATTCATTCTTTGGTACAAACCAATTGTCTCAGTTTATGGATCAAACCAATCCATTAGCAGAGATTACTCACAAGCGTCGTTTATCGGCTTTAGGACCTGGAGGTTTATCTAGAGAAAGAGCAGGATTCGAGGTTCGTGATGTTCACTATACGCACTACGGACGATTATGTCCTATAGAAACACCAGAAGGACCAAATATTGGTTTGATTTCTTCATTATCGGTATATGCAAAAGTGAATTCTATGGGATTCATCGAAACACCATACCGTAAAGTAGAAAAAGGTGTCGTAGATATTAAAAATGAGCCTACATATCTAAGTGCTGAAGAGGAAGAAGATATGTTAATTGCTCAGGCAACTATAGATGTAGATGCTAAAGGAAAAATCATTCCTGAGAAAATTATTTCTCGTCAAGAAGGTGATTTCCCAGTAATTGAACCATCAAGTGTAAACTATACCGATGTTGCTCCTAACCAAATTGCATCTATTTCAGCATCATTAATTCCATTCTTGGAGCATGATGATGCCAACCGTGCATTGATGGGGTCTAACATGATGCGTCAGGCCGTACCATTATTACGCCCTCAGGCACCAATTGTTGGTACAGGTTTAGAGCGTCAAGTAGCATCAGACTCTAGAGTATTAATTAATGCTGAAGGCGCTGGTACTGTTGAATATGTAGATGCTGAGAAAATAACAATCAAGTACGAGCGTACTAAAGAAGAAGGTATGGTAAGCTTTGATAGCGATACTAAAACTTATCCTTTAGTAAAATTCAGAAAGACTAACCAAGGTACTTCTATCAACTTAAAGCCTATCGTTCAGAAAGGAGATAAAGTTGCTAAGGGACAAGTGCTTTGCGAAGGTTATGCAACTCAAAAAGGAGAGCTTGCTCTTGGTCGTAACATGAAAGTGGCTTTCATGCCATGGAAAGGTTACAACTTTGAAGATGCCATTGTGATTTCTGAAAAAGTTGTTCGTGACGATATATTTACTTCTATCCACATTGATGAGTATTCTTTAGAAGTTAGAGACACAAAATTAGGTAACGAAGAGTTAACTAATGATATCCCTAACGTTTCTGAAGAAGCTACAAAAGACTTGGATGAGAATGGTATGATTCGCGTTGGTGCAGAAATCAAACCAGGAGATATTTTAATTGGTAAGATTACACCAAAAGGTGAGTCTGATCCAACTCCAGAAGAAAAATTATTACGTGCTATCTTCGGTGATAAAGCAGGAGATGTTAAGGACGCTTCTTTAAAAGCCTCACCTTCATTAAACGGTGTAGTTATTGATAAGAAGTTATTTGCAAGAGCAATAAAAGATAAGCGTAAAAGAGCACAGGACAAAGAAGATATCGAGAAGTTAGAAGATGCTTACGATAACCGT
This sequence comes from Winogradskyella sp., assembly GCA_004211785.1. GTDB lineage: Bacteria > Bacteroidota > Bacteroidia > Flavobacteriales > Flavobacteriaceae > Winogradskyella. The sequence continues at coordinate 12,453 of SHBX01000046.1, read as the reverse complement.
TTTGATGATCTTAAGAATGTTTTAGTTGAGAAATTATTTGCTATCGTTAATGGTAAAACAGCTCAAGGTATTTATAACGATTTGGGGGAAGAAATTATACCTAAAGGAAAGAAATATACCTTAAAGATGTTAAACGCTGTTGATGATTATACGCACTTGACTTCAGGAAAATGGACTACTGACGATACGACTAACGAAATGGTTGCAGATTTAATCCATAACTATAAGATTAAAGAAAACGATCTTCAAGGGTCACTTCGTCGTGAGAAATTTACAATCTCTGTAGGTGATGAGTTACCAGCTGGTATTATCAAATTAGCTAAAGTTTATATCGCTAAGAAGCGTAAGCTTAAAGTTGGTGATAAGATGGCAGGTCGCCATGGTAACAAAGGTATTGTTGCGCGTATCGTTCGTCAAGAAGACATGCCATTCTTAGAAGATGGAACTCCAGTAGATATCGTATTGAATCCATTAGGTGTACCATCTCGTATGAACATCGGTCAGATTTATGAAACAGTTCTTGGATGGGCAGGTCAAAAATTAGGTAGAACTTATGCGACGCCTATTTTCGATGGGGCTACATTAGAACAAATCAATGGATTTACTGATGAAGCTGGTGTGCCACGTTTCGGTCATACATATTTATATGATGGTGGAACTGGTGATCGTTTCGATCAGCCTGCAACTGTTGGTGTTATCTACATGATTAAGTTAGGTCATATGATTGACGATAAGATGCACGCACGTTCAATAGGTCCTTATTCATTAATTACGCAACAACCATTAGGTGGTAAAGCACAGTTTGGTGGTCAGCGTTTTGGTGAGATGGAAGTTTGGGCACTTGAGGCATATGGTGCGTCAAGTACACTACGTGAAATCTTAACTGTAAAATCAGATGACGTAATTGGTAGAGCTAAGACTTATGAGGCTATCGTAAAAGGTGAGCCAATGCCAGAGCCAGGACTACCTGAATCTTTCAACGTACTTATGCACGAATTGAAAGGATTAGGATTAGATATTAGATTAGAAGAGTAAAACTTAGGTGTATAGTTTCAGCTTTTTATAGCTGAAACTATGTGCTGAATACCATAAATAAAATGGCAAGAAAACAAGATAAGAATACAGTACAGAAGTTTAATAAAATTTCTATTGGTTTAGCATCACCAGAGTCTGTTTTAGGAGCATCTCGAGGTGAAGTATTAAAGCCAGAAACTATTAATTATCGAACACACAAACCTGAACGTGACGGTTTGTTTTGCGAGCGTATTTTCGGCCCTGTAAAGGATTTTGAGTGTGCTTGTGGTAAATATAAAAGAATACGCTACAAAGGTATTGTTTGTGACCGTTGTGGTGTAGAAGTAACAGAAAAGAAAGTACGTAGAGATCGTGTAGGACACATCAATTTAGTTGTGCCTGTAGCTCATATCTGGTATTTCCGTTCGTTACCAAATAAAATAGGTTATTTATTAGGTTTACCTTCTAAGAAATTAGACATGATTATTTACTACGAAAGATATGTAGTAATTCAACCAGGTATTGCTATGAATGCTGAAGGAGAACCATTGCAAAAAATGGACTTCTTAACTGAGGAAGAGTATCTAAATATTTTAGAATCTATCCCGCAGGAAAATCAGTATTTAGACGATACAGATCCTAACAAATTTATCGCAAAAATGGGTGCTGAATGTTTAATAGACATTTTAGCACGTATCGATTTAGATCAGTTATCTTATGACTTGCGTCACAAGGCAAATAATGAAACATCTAAGCAGCGTAAAACAGAAGCTTTAAAGCGCCTTCAAGTTGTAGAAGCTTTTAGGGATTCTAACGTAAATAGAGAGAACAAGCCGGAATGGATGATTATGAAAGCTGTTCCTGTAATCCCACCAGAATTAAGACCTTTAGTGCCTTTAGATGGTGGTCGTTTTGCGACTTCAGATTTAAATGATTTATACCGTCGTGTAATAATCCGTAACAACCGTCTTAAGCGTTTGGTTGAGATAAAAGCGCCAGAAGTAATATTACGTAACGAGAAGCGTATGCTTCAAGAATCTGTAGATTCATTATTTGACAATACACGTAAATCATCGGCAGTAAAAACAGATTCAAACAGACCATTAAAATCACTTTCAGATTCACTTAAAGGTAAGCAAGGACGTTTCCGTCAAAACTTACTAGGTAAGCGTGTTGATTATTCTGCACGTTCTGTAATTGTTGTTGGACCTGAGTTGAAATTGTTCGAATGTGGTTTACCAAAAAACATGGCAGCTGAGCTATACAAGCCATTCATTATTCGTAAGTTAATCGAAAGAGGAATTGTAAAAACAGTTAAGTCTGCTAAGAAAATTATAGACAGAAAAGAGCCTGTAGTTTGGGATATCTTGGAGAATGTTCTTAAAGGACATCCAGTATTACTTAACCGTGCGCCTACGCTTCACCGTTTAGGTATCCAAGCATTCCAACCAAAGCTTATCGAAGGTAAAGCAATTCAGTTACACCCATTAGTGTGTACTGCATTTAATGCCGATTTCGATGGTGACCAGATGGCTGTACATTTACCATTAGGACCAGAAGCTATATTAGAAGCGCAATTATTAATGTTGGCGTCTCATAATATTCTAAATCCAGCAAATGGTTCGCCAGTAACGGTACCTTCTCAAGATATGGTACTTGGTTTATATTACATGACCAAGCACAGAAAATCTACTAAGGAATTAGTTATTAAAGGTGAAGGGTTAACATTCTATTCTCCTGAAGAAGTAACAATTGCTTACAATGAGAAGCAAGTTGACTTAAATGCTGGTATTAAAGTACGTACAAAAGACTTTAACGAAGAAGGAGAGTTAACAACCCAAATTATAGAAACGACTGTAGGACGTGTACTTTTTAACGAAAAAGTACCTGAAGCAGCTGGTTATATTAATGAAGTGTTAACTAAAAAGTCTTTAAGAGATATCATCCATGGTATTTTAAAGAAGACAAGTGTTCCTGAAACTGCAGCATTCCTTGATGAGATTAAGACTCAAGGTTATAAGTTTGCATTCCAAGGTGGTTTATCATTCTCATTAGGAGATATTATTATTCCACAAGAAAAGCATACTATGATTGCCGCTGCTAATAAGCAAGTAGATGGTATTATGGGGAACTATAATATGGGTCTTATTACCAATAACGAACGTTATAACCAAGTTATTGATATATGGACATCTACCAATGCAGAATTAACAGAGTTATCTATGAAGCGTATCCGTGAGGATCAGCAAGGATTTAACTCAGTATTTATGATGCTAGATTCTGGAGCTCGTGGATCTAAAGAACAGATTCGTCAGTTAACCGGTATGCGTGGATTAATGGCTAAGCCTAAAAAATCTACTTCAGGAGGTGGATCAATTATTGAAAATCCAATTCTTTCAAACTTTAAAGAAGGACTTTCAATTTTAGAATACTTTATCTCTACACACGGTGCTCGTAAAGGTCTTGCAGATACGGCTCTTAAAACTGCCGATGCAGGTTACTTAACACGTCGTTTAGTAGATGTATCTCAAGATGTTATTGTTTACCAAGAAGATTGTGGTACGTTAAGAGGTATCGAAGTTTCTGCATTGAAAAAGAATGAAGAAGTTGTTGAGAAATTAGAAGCTAGAATCGTGGGGCGTACATCTGTAAATGATGTATATAACCCATTGACTGAAGAGTTACTAGTTGAAGCAGGATCTCATATCGATGATGTTGTTGCCAAAAGAATTGGTGATTCTCCGGTGGAATCTATCGAAGTACGTTCGCCATTAACATGTGAGGCCAAGAAAGGTATTTGTGTTAAGTGTTACGGACGTAACCTAGCAACTGGTAAAATGGTGCAACGAGGAGAAGCTGTTGGTGTTGTAGCTGCACAGTCTATTGGTGAGCCAGGTACACAGTTAACACTACGTACATTCCACGTAGGTGGTATTGCAGGTAACATTTCCGAAGAGAATAAGTTAATTGCTAAGTTTGATGGTGTTGCAGAAATCGAAGATTTAAAAACAGTTAAATCAAAGGATAGTGAAGGTAATGAAGTAGACGTAGTAATTTCTCGTACTTCTGAGCTTAAATTAACAGATGCTAAAACGGGTATTGTTTTAAGTACAAATAACATTCCTTATGGTTCTCATATCTTTGTCAAGCCAGGTGCTAAGATTAAGAAAGACACTGTAGTTTGTCAGTGGGATCCATATAACGGTGTAATTATTTCGGAATTTGCTGGTAAGGTGAAGTACGAAAACATCGAACAAGGTGTGACATACCAAGTTGAAATTGATGAACAAACAGGTTTCCAAGAGAAAGTAATTTCTGAGTCTAGAAACAAGAAGTTAATTCCAACATTACTTATAGAAGATAAGAAAGGTGAAACAATCCGTTCTTACAACTTACCAGTAGGTGCACACATTATGATTGACGATGGTGAGAAAATTGAAATAGGTAAGATTTTAGTTAAGATACCTCGTAAATCTGCTAAAGCTGGTGATATTACTGGTGGTCTTCCTCGTGTAACGGAGTTATTCGAAGCACGTAACCCATCTAATCCAGCTGTTGTAACAGAAATCGATGGTGTTGTATCATTTGGTAAAATTAAGCGTGGTAACCGTGAAATCATCATCGAATCTAAGTTAGGTGAGATTAAGAAGTATCTAGTGAAATTATCTAGTCAAATTCTTGTACAAGAGAATGATTATGTAAAAGCTGGTATGCCATTATCTGATGGTTCTATTACACCAAACGACATATTAAACATTAAAGGCCCATCAGCAGTACAGCAGTACTTAGTTAATGAGGTTCAAGAAGTTTATCGTTTACAAGGTGTAAAGATTAATGACAAGCACTTTGAGGTTGTTGTAAGACAAATGATGCGTAAAGTTAGAATCATTGATTCTGGTGATACAATTTTCTTAGAAAACCAATTGGTTCACAAATCAGATTTCATTGAAGAAAACGATAAGATTTTTGGTATGAAAGTGGTTGAGGATGCTGGAGATTCTGAGAACTTAAAACAAGGTCAGATTGTAACGACACGCCAGTTAAGAGATGAAAACTCTAGCCTAAGAAGAGAAGATAAGCAGTTAGCAACAGCTCGTGAAGCTAGTCCAGCTACTGCGACACCAATCTTACAAGGTATTACGAGAGCATCGCTGCAGACTAAGTCATTTATCTCTGCTGCATCTTTCCAAGAGACAACAAAAGTACTTAATGAAGCCGCTGTAAACGGTAAAGTAGATACTTTAGAAGGTCTTAAAGAAAATGTAATTGTAGGTCATAGAATTCCTGCCGGAACCGGTGTTAGAGACTACGAAAATATTATTGTAGGTTCTAAGTCTGAATTTGATGAAATGATGAAGCAAAAAGAAGAAATGAATTACAATTAGATTGTAATCAATCTCGCGAAGGCGAGAGTATAAATTAAAAGCCTTCATTCTATTATAGTATGAAGGCTTTTTAAATTAAATAAAAAGTAATAATCAATCTGGCTTCCAATTTATTTGGAAGTGAAAATAAATTTTCAATGGCTGACGAAAAAAATAATCCTAAAAAGGGGCAAATAAATATTGAATTAGATGAGCAAGTCGCTCAAGGCACATATTCTAACTTGGCAATAATTAACCATTCGGTTTCTGAGTTTGTGGTAGATTTTGTAAATATTATGCCAGGTACTCCGAAGAGCAAAGTAAAATCTCGTATAATCTTAACACCGCAGCATGCAAAGCGTTTGGTAAAAGCGTTGAACGAAAATGTAAAACGTTTTGAAAAAGCCCATGGTGAAATTAAGGATTACGAGCAACCAAACATTCCATTGAATTTCGGACCAACAGGTCAAGCGTAAAGTATTAGAATTTTTGATTTGCTCGACATGTTTATAGAGAGCAACCAAACATTCCATTGAATTTCGGACCAACAGGTCAAGCGTAAAGTATTAGAATTTTGATTTGCTCGAAATTTTTTAGAAGATGACTAGGTTTTAGACCAATCACTAAAACTTGTAATATTTAATTTATCTATCACAATATGTTTTTGGATAGATTTAATTTATTACGTATGATTGATTTTAAGCTTGTTTAAGACATCTTTAAAATTGTATAATATATTTCTTTTACTACTTATTAAATAGTGCATTAAATAACTACTCTTAATAATTTATACTTATTAATAATTTGTAATAGATAGTTAGAATGATTTTCTGAATAAAAAGGCCGCTACAAATAGCGGCCTTTTATATATATAATTAATTATATGATGTTATGCTGATTTTTGTGTTTTGCTATTATTAAGTTGATATTTCAAAGCACCAGATGGACATTTTTGTATTTGCTTTATAATACACTTGGTTTTTGCACCATCTAGATCAATCCAAGGGATTACAGAATGTCTAAAAACTTCTGAAAGTTGTTGCGCACAAAGCTCAGCATTAATGCAGCATTGTGGCTGGTAGGTTACAGTAATTTTATCATTACTGAAAACGTTAGGATTTGTTGCCATAAGTAGATTAATTTTGGGGTTATAATCTGTCTTAAAAATTCAATTTATGATGCTAATATATAAAAATAATCGATAAAATGTTATTTTTTTACGATAAAAAGCAATTATTCGTGTGCTAACAATTATTTAAAATAGTGCTAATTAAACTCTGAAGTATAGTGAAATTTTAAGCTAGGGTATTTTTGTTCGGTCATTTGTAGCGTAAACATGGAGTCTGCTAAAAATACCAATTGCCCAGTTTTATCTTTTGCTAAGAAACGTTGTTTTACACGTTTAAATTCTTTAAATTCTTCACTCTTTTCATCTTCCACGTCTACCCAACACGCTTTGTGCACATTAAGATTTTCGTAACTACATTTTGCACCGTATTCATGTTGTAAACGATACTGAATTACTTCATATTGTAAGGCACCAACGGTACCAATTACTTTTCGGCCATTAAGGTCAAGGGTAAATAATTGAGCAACACCTTCATCCATAAGTTGGTCAATACCTTTATAAAGTTGTTTAGATTTCATCGGGTCTGCGTTATTTATGTACCTAAAATGTTCTGGAGAAAAACTTGGTACACCTTTATAATTAAGGATTTCGCCTTCAGTTAGGGTATCTCCAATTTTAAAGTTTCCAGTATCTTGTAGACCCACAATATCTCCAGGATAAGAGATATCAACAATCTCTTTTTTCTCGGCAAAGAAAGCATTTGGACTAGAGAATTTTAATTTTTTATTGTGTCTTACGTGTAAGTAAGGTGTGTTACGTTTAAACTCTCCAGATACTATTTTAATAAATGCCAAACGGTTTCTATGATTAGGATCCATATTGGCGTGTATTTTAAATACAAATCCAGTAAACTTATCTTCTTCTGGCTTTACAAGACGCTCTTCACTTTGTTTTGGCCTTGGCTTTGGTGCAATATCAACAAAGCAGTCTAGTAGCTCTCTAACACCAAAATTGTTTAATGCAGATCCAAAAAATACGGGTTGTTGCTCTCCGTTTAGATAATTTCCTTTATCAAATTCTGGATAGATACCACTAACAAGTTCAATATTATCACGTAAATCGTTAGCATGAGATTCGCCAACGAGTCGTTCTAATTCAGTAGATGCTAGGTCATTAATTTCAACAGTATCTTCGATATCTTTCTTTGGGTCGCCAGTAAAGATATTGACGTTCTTTTCCCATAAATTATAAATTCCTTTAAAATCATAACCCATACCAATTGGGAAACTCATAGGACATACTTTAAGCCCTAGTTTTTGTTCTACTTCATCCAATAAATCAAACGCATCTTTACCTTCGCGATCTAGTTTGTTTATAAAAACAATCATAGGAATGTTACGCATGCGGCAAACTTCTACCAATTTTTCTGTTTGTTCCTCAACACCTTTTGCAACATCAATAACAACAATAACACTATCTACAGCAGTTAATGTTCTAAAGGTGTCTTCGGCAAAGTCTTTGTGGCCAGGCGTATCTAAAATGTTTATTTTAATACCATTATATTCAAAAGCTAATACAGAAGTAGCTACCGAGATACCTCTTTGGCGTTCTATTTCCATAAAATCACTAGTAGCACCTTTTTTTATTTTATTACTTTTTACAGCACCAGCTTCTTGTATAGCGCCACCAAATAATAACAGTTTTTCTGTAAGTGTTGTTTTACCCGCATCTGGGTGAGATATGATGCCAAACGTACGTCGGCGTTCTATTTCAGATAAAAAGCTCATAAGTCATATAAAAATCGAAGGTAAAAGTAGTTATTTTATGTGCAATTCTATATGCTCAATGAGGCTTTCTTCATCAAAAGGTTTATATAATACGGAGTCGTAATAACCTTTGAAGAGTTTGGCTGTATTTTTATCAATTTTAAATCCGGTTGTAAGAACTAATGGTGTTTTATTTTTTGAATTTATAATTTTTGCTGTCTCGAGACCTGAGAGACCATCCATCTTATGATCCATTAAAATGAGGTCATAAGATTTCTTTTTACAGAGCGCTATGGCTTGTTCTCCATCAGGAGCAATATCTAGAAAATATGATTTATGTTGCGCGAGCATTTTAAAAACACTTAACTGATCATTAGGGTTGTTTTCAACCAAAAGAATTTCTTTGTTTTCTGATGAGTTTTCAGAAAGCGCTCCCTTGTATTCAGTAAGTGGAGTAGTGGCTCTTACTATAAAAGAGAATGTAGATCCTTTACCTACTTCACTCTCTAGGGTTATTTTAGAGTTCATAAGTTCGGCTAACTCTTTTGATAAAGTAAGACCTAAGCCATTGCCTGGTGTTTTTTTCCCTTGATCCAATCTGGTGAAACTTCTAAAAATAGTATCGTGATGCTCTTTAGGTATACCAATACCTGTATCATTTACAGTAATTGAAAATGTAATTTTCCTTGCTCTTTTATATGCAGGTTTGACACTTAGCGAAATATTTCCTGAATCCGTATACTTTAGAGCATTATTAAGCAAGTTTTTTACAATTTGTTGTATGCGAAACTTATCGCTTACAACATATATTGGCATGCCTTCATCATAATTAGAATCAAAAGATATACCAGCTTCAGCACATTTTTTTGAATACTCAACATTTAATACATTAATAAGTCTTTTTAGGCTAAAACGAGTTTTATTTATTTGCAGGTTACCAGTTTCTATGAGTGATATATCAAAAATATCGTTAGCCATAGATTTAAGCACATCAGAAGAATTACTAAGAATATCTATATACTCTTTTTGAGTAGAGTTTAAAGATGTTTTTTTAAGCATTCCAGTAAAGGTTAGTATGCTCTGAATAGGACTAACTATTTCGTGATTAAAATTTGCTATAAACTTGTTTTTTAAATCTTCTTTTCGACTAAGATTTAGGTTGTCTTGCGCTAATATTTCTGCATTGATAGCTGTCTCATTTCTTGATTGAGTTAGGCTATGAAACGAATTATAGTGTTTGGAGAAGTCTGAAATTATAATAACAAAACTATCTGAAGTGACAACTTTTTTTATAGTAATGTCACAGGTTAGTTTTTTGTCTTCAATATTAAAATGTACACAAGAAAAATGAATACTTTCTTCATTAATTGAGTTAAAAATGTTAGTGAAAAATAAGTGAATGTCTTCCATCTTTTCACCTACTTCTGCATGAAACAAAACATGATCACTTTCTAAAATTTCACCATGAATATTTGTAAGGATAAATTGCGTATTTTCCTCTTGGTATAATGATCTAAGTTCTTTTAAGGCGCTCATTTTGATAGTTCTGACGCAATACTATTAAATAAAGTTTCTATGTTTTCACCAGTTTTTGCACTGGTTAAGTAATCTGTTATTGATATAATTTTTTTATCCCTATCTTCTTGTATTGCTGTTTTTTCAAGAAGGTCTACTTTGTTACCTATAACTTTAATTAAGGCATTAGGAAAGTTTTTTCTTAATTCTGTAATCTGACTCTCTAAATTTTGAAATGTTGATGGACGAGTAATATCGTAAGTGATTATAAAGCTATGCGCTCCTAATAGATAGGATTTACTTATTAGATTTATATCTTTTGTGCCTTCAATATCCCATAAAATTAATGACATGCCTTCTACATCTTTCTTTAAGATATGCACACCAATAGTAACTTTATAGTCAGACTTAAATTCATCTGTTACATACTTGCGCATTACAGATGTTTTTCCAACACCGAAATGCCCTAATAGTACTATTTTTTTTGAAGTAGACATTTTAATAACAACTAATTTTTTGAGCGTTAGGGAGTTTGGAATTTTTTATAGTAATCTTTCGAAAATTTACATACTAAATTCTTCATTAAGATGTATAGTTAGCTTTTTAATTTGTCGCTTACTTTTGTTTTCATCTTGATAAGTCATTTAATATGCAAGATATAAAACAATGATTTAAATGATATTATATAGGGAGAATTAAAATCAATTCTTTTTGTGTTCTCTATTTTTTTGCAAAAAAGATTTGAATGTTGTTTAATTTGAATTGAAAAGAAGTTTCGTCGAAGAAAATGGAATTTTATCTATAATATGTTTATCTGTCAAAACTTAAGAATATTTATGAGCTTATAGACAGATACATTTGACATAAGACTAAAAAATGTCATAAATGGATTAGTTAATTTACCCAACGCAAAGTATAAATATTTGGGACTATTTTATTAGCGTTGGGTTATTTTTATTCTTATTGTATTTAGAAATAAACTTTGTGATGACAAGTGCTATTACTTACAAAAAAATAATATATATGTGAGTTTTTGCCTATGATTTTTAAACTAGATTTTGAAAGTTTACTTTTTAATTATTAATTCGTTTGTTTGAGTAAGTAGGATATATAATTGTCTTATTTTATTCACTATTTATTCATTTCATAAGTGTTTTCATTACTAATTGATATCTTTTTTTTTGAAAATAAATTAAAAAGAATAAAAAATTATTAATTCAATAATTTATAAAAAGATATGTTTTTGAACGATTTTATAAGACACATCAACGATTTTAGGTTATAAAAAATGTATTTATGTCATAATTATTAACATTTTTTTATAATATTAACTTATCAATAACGCTAACTAAATTGAAGAAAAGGATTACAATAATGAATTGTATGATTTTTTCTTACCAACTATAATATATAAAACAAATTTTGCAAGCTAGATAATTCTGAGGGCATTTTATGGAAGCAATTCTTGTGTTTTTGGTATTTCTTTTTGTGAGTTAAAGTAACCTAACCAGACACCAATTATGGGGAAAACTACACTTTCTTCCGTATTAAAAAAAGAATTTGCTTTTATCTTAAGGACTTTAATGTATTTTAAAAAATATGTTTTTGCATCTCTATTTGTAATTTCAATAGCATTTTCTGTATCAGGTCAAAACTTGGTAAGTAACCCAGACCTCAATAAATCGACTGCAGATTGTGCAGAGTCTGATGCTGTACGTAATGACGCACCCGATAGTTGGGGTCAGACATTTACTCCCGATAGATCTACAGCTAACCAACGTGCATGGGATAGTTTTACGGCAAAGCGAGGTCCTTCTCCTAGTGGTGGATGCTACTATGGTTTTCGTGCACTAGGTAGTGCACCAGAAGGTATTTCTCAAACGGTAAATGTTGGTTGCTACGTCCTTATAAGAGTTTATTCCGATTGCTTTTCTATATTCTTAGAGAACGAATTGAATAAAATCAAATACACCTAATAAATAGGAGTATATGGAGTATATAGTATGAGTTTATATAATATGAGTATGAACCATTTTGTTTGTATCCATAGAATGAAAAAATAAATGACGCTTATAAAGCTGATTATAGATTAATAACATATTTAAATAGTAACATTTTAGTGTTAGGCTTATGGAAATTTTTACTCGATTATCATTAGAAAATAAGTTTTCCTTTTTAAAAGTAGTGTGTATACTTATGCTTCTTTTTTCATGGAGCGGTTTTTCTCAAAATTTATTTGTAAATCCAGGACTTGATCAAGCTAGTGCAAATTGCACAGGTGCCGATGCTGCTCGAGATGAGGTGCCCGATAGTTGGGTGAAAACGTTTACTCCGGATAGATCAACTGAACAAGAAAGAGCGTGGGATGGAACAACAGCAACACGAGGACCATCTCCAAGTGGGGGATGTTATTATGGATTTAGAGCACTTGGTGGAAATTCTGAAGGAATTGCACAAGATATTGTTCTTGTAGGCGGCGAAACATATAATTTTTCTTGGGATTATTTAATAGAAACTGTGCCATTAGGTACTTCATGTACACCGCAATTAGAAATTATACTTGACGGGACGATTATTGCGACACCACCTCCACCACCAGTAGAAAATGTGTGGACAAGACCTTCTATTACATTTTCAGTGCCAACAAGTGGTACATATACTTTCGAATTCTTTGCAGGTGGAGCCTGTAGTAGTACATGGAATTTTGTAGATGACTTATCAATTT
>SHBX01000045.1 GCA_004211785.1 Winogradskyella sp. | reverse complement strand
AACTGTCCAAAAAGCTCATGTAACTTATCGTAATCATTAATATTAAAATATGTTTTTCCATCTCTAGTTACTTTTTCAATCACATTATCTGCAGCTCCTTTTTCAAAAGCCCAAGCAGATACCCATTGTCTGTTTACCATATGTGCTTCTTCAACATCATCTCCAAGATTTAATCGAATTAACTGTGTGATCAAACCGTTTCTGATATAACCATCATAAGCTGCCTTTCCTACTGATTTCCAGTCATCAACTAATCCTAATTCTTGTAACTTAGGATTGTATAAATAATAAAGCCCTACTAAATCTGCACGACCTTCTTCTAATGTAGACGCATACTTTTTAAGTGTTTCTTTGGTTTCTCCTACGCCTGGATTTAATTGTCCAGATGCATGACCTACAACTTCATGTAAAGCTGTATGAAGCTTATCTCCTATTTTACCATACTTCTCCTCTAACTCTAACTCTTCATCATCATGTACAAACTCTTTTAAACGGCCACTACTACCTGCATTACTATAGGCTTCCGTAATGTTTCCTAAGGAAACCGATTTACTACCTACTTCTTTTCTTATCCAATTTGCATTGGGTAAATTAACACCTATTGGCGTACTTGGTGATGCATCACCAGCTTCTCCAGCAACGGTAACTACTTTATAGGTAACACCAACTACACTATCTTTTTTATGCTCTTCCATTAGCGGAGAATTATCTTCAAACCATTGTGCATTTTCGGACAATACTGACATTTTTTGAGACATGTCAAAATCGTTAATCTGTACAATAGTTTCATAACTTCCTCTGTAACCAGAAGGGTCATTATAGACTTCAATAAAACTATTAATATAATCTACATTACCATCTGTAGCTGCTGTCCATGCCACATTGTAATCGTCCCAAGTTTGTAAATCTCCTGTCTTGTAATAGTCAATAAGCAGACCTAGTGCATTACCTTGAGCTTCATTCTCAGCAACACCTTTTGCTTTTTCTAACCACTTTACGATTTCATCAATGGCACTTCCGTATAATCCTCCAGATTTATACACACGCTCTTTTAATTCGCCATTCTCTTTAACCAATTGAGAATTTAAACCATAAGATAATGGTCTTTCTGGGTTTGGAGATTTTTTCTGTTTGTAGAAATTTTCGACATCAGACGTTGTCACATCTGGTCCATAAAAATTTACAGCAGATTCTAATACATTATCGATGTCTTTAGCTAGATTAACTTTCTTAGCATCGTTATCACTAAAAATAGCATTGTATGCTGTACCATCTAATTTGGTGTTTGTTACTTTTAGTAATTCATTAAAATAAGCTTCATCAAAACCTGGCTTTAATTTATCGTTAGAATAATGATGATGAATACCATTACTAAACCATACACGCTTTATATATACTTCAAAAGCCTTCCAATTGTCTGATGTTTTTTCTCCAGAATAATTGCTATAAACATTTTCTAAAGCATCTCTAATCGCTAAATTATATCTATAATTTTGGTCCCACATAATATCACGACCTGCTAAACCAGCTTGTGTTAAATAATAAACCAATTTTTGCTCCTTTAGAGTTAGGTTTTCCCAACCTGGGATCTTATAACGTAAGATTTTAATATCTGCAAATTGCTCTACACTGTAACTAAACTCTTGAGTTTCTTGAACATCATCTTTCTTATCATCTCCACAAGAAAAGAATAATGTAGACATTAAAGCAATACCTAATATCGATTTTAATTTCATTTTGATTTAATTTTAGTTGTACACAAATGTAACATTAAAAAGACATACCATAAAATTGCTATCTTTGGATAATAACTAAGATCAATCCTCTATGAAAGCTTTAAAATACATCCTTTTTGTGCTTCTTATTGTTGTCATTGGACTTGCTGTTTTCATAGCTGTCCAACCCAATTCATTTGAAGTAGAACGAAGTAGAACCATCAAAGCACCAGCTTCAGTTGTGTATAATAATGTTATAGATTTTAAAAACTGGGAAGCTTGGAATTCATGGAAAGAAGAAAAGCCTGAAATTGTAATTACACTTCCTGAAGAGACAAAAGGTATTGGCGGCTCATATACTTGGGAAGATGAGGATGGCATTGGTACCATGAAAACTCTTGATGCTAAACAGAATGCGTCAATAACTCAAGAAATGCAATTTGGTGATTTCCCAAAATCTGATATAAAATGGTCTTTTACACCTAATGATGATGGCAGTACAGAAGTAACATGGAATATTGCCGGAAAAGATTTACCATTTGGTTTTAAAGCCTTTGCTACACTAATGGGCGGCATGGAAAAACAAATTAGCCCACATTACGAAAGAGGGCTAGAAATGCTTGATAGTGTAGTTGTAAATAGTATGAAAGCCTATAGCGTAAAAACAGATGGAATTACCGAATATGGTGGAGGCTTTTATATGTACAAGACCACATCAGCTACCAGCTCTAATATAAGCCAGATAATGGGTAAACAATATGGTGAAATTATGAGTTACATGGCAAAGAATAACGTTGTACAAACTGGTATGCCATTTACAATTTATAACGAAATGAATGATGCAAATAATAATATAATTATGAGTCAAGCAATTCCTGTACAAAACAAAGTTGATATTGCTCAAGACTCTGAGATACTGTGTGGTTATATACCAAAAACTAAAGTTTTTAAAACTACTTTAAAAGGCAATTACACTAATTTACCAAAAGCATGGGAAAGCGCGATGACTTATATCGCAAAAAACAATTTACAACAATCAGATATAAAGCCTTTTGAAATATACCAAACAGACCCAGGCAATTATCCAAATCCTGCAGATTGGGTAACTGAAGTATATATTCCTATAAAATAAATGAAGCAACTATTACTTGTCTTTGTAGGTGGTGGCTTTGGAAGCGCACTCAGATTTTTAGTTGGAAAATGGCTGAATAGTTCTGAAAGTGGAATACCTTATGGCACTTTTGCTGCTAATATTATTGGAAGTTTGCTTATTGGTATTATTCTAGGATTAGCAGCTAAAAACGATGGCCTTTCAGACTCGCAAACTTTGCTTCTAGCTACAGGTTTTTGTGGTGGTTTTACAACCTTCTCAACTTTTGCTTATGAGAATCACGTGTTTTTAAAATCAGGAGATTTTACAAGTTTTGCTTTTTATACAATTGGCAGTTTTATTATTGGATTTCTAGCAGTTTTTGGAGGTATGTATTTGGTGAAGTAAATTAATGCTTCTTAAACGTTTTTACACCTGCTTCAACTTTTAAATCTACATAATTAATTCTTGGTACTATAGGACAAGAAAACTTCTCGTTATAAGCACACAAAGGGTTGTAGGCTTTATTAAAATCTATTTCTATACTATCATTTTCGGGTATTCTTAAATCTAGATAGCGTCCGCCAGCATAGCTTTGCCCTCCATTAGTGTTGTCTATAAAAGGTAAAAACAGATAGTCATTATAGTCTTCTGAGTTCATGTTTTCTTCACCTTGATAGATATTTAAACTAAACTGCTGTCCTTTTAGTTCAAAAGTTGCAATAGCATAAATGCGCTCACGAGATAAACGACTTGTAGTTGTCTTCATATTAAACCATTCAGCATCTGGTGTGCGTTTAATTTTTGCAGAAACGATATAAGTTGAATCAAAAGGAAAAAAATCTAAACCTTTAAATACTTTTAAATCTTTCGCCTTTAAAGGCGAAGTTGATGCGTCTTTAAAAATATTATTCTGTTGTATCTGATATGCAGTCTCTCCAGTCACTGCTGATTTTCTCTGAGAACAGGTTGTAAAAAAAGCAAATAGGATAATGTACTTTAGAATCTTCATTATTATCTTTTTCAATTTCAAAAATACAACTTAAACTTTTTTTTCATAGTTTTGATTTCGATTTTAAAAAATCCTATACATGAAATTTTCAATTGTGACATATAAGCAGAGACAAACCTCTTTACAAAAGAGTCGTGCTTTTTGTGTGTTGTAATGTTGATATATTTAACCAACCAAAACTTAAAAAGTCCGACAGCAATGTTGGACTTTTTGTTTTTATAATAATAACTGAAATGAAAAAACTGTATGCAAATTATATAGCATCTTTTAAAGGCTTATCAAAGGAAATTTGGTACATATCATTGATATCTCTAGTTAATAGAGCTGGCACAATGGTTATCCCTTTTTTATCACTTTACCTAACTAAAAATCTAGATTTTAGTAAAGACGATGCTGGATGGATTTTAGCTTTTTTTGGTATTGGTTCAGTTATTGGTGGCTGGTTAGGCGGAAAATTAACGGACATATTTGGGTTTTACAAGGTAATGATTGTTAGTCTGTTTTTAACTGGTCTTTGCTTTATAGGATTGCAATACATGTCCTCATTTTGGGGATTATGCTTTGGTATACTTATTACTATGAGTATTGCCGATACATTTAGACCAGCAATCTATGTTTCAATAAAGTCATACACCACAGAAGAAAATAGAACTCGAGCAATAGGTTTACTACGTCTAGCTATTAATTTAGGAATGGGAATTGGGCCAACTCTAGCTGGGTTAATTATTGTTTCTCAAGGTTATACCATTCTATTTTGGATAGATGGTATCACCTGTATATTGGCTATTTTATTATTTAGCTATTTGGTTAAAGAACCTAAAAAACAACTTTTAGAGATTGAGTCAGAATCTGATGTCATAAATAAACCAAAGAATATTGTTTACAGAGATTTTACATATTGGATTTTTATAGCCATGTTCTTTTTCATGGGAATGTTATTTTTTCAACTCGTAATTACAATGCCTTTATATTACGAAGGTGTATTTGGACTTAATGAGTTTCAAATAGGTTTATTTTGGATGATAAACATAGGCTTGATTATTGTTCTTGAAATGCCCTTTTTAAGTTATCTTGAAAAACAATCTATTACGGTTACAAAGCTCATTCTTATAGCTTGTTTATTGATGAGTATTAGCTTTTATATACTCTATCAAAATTTTTGGATAGGTATTCTTGTAATTAGTATGGCTTTAATAACATTTGGAGAGATGCTAGGTTTCCCGTACACCAATAGATTTGCGCTAAGTAGAGCTAAGGAAGGTTTTGAAGGTAGCTATATGGCACTTTACGCCATGGCGTTTTCTTTATCTCATATCTTTAGCTCTAAAATAGGGTTGAGTATTGTTGAGCGTTTTGGGTATCAAATTAATTGGTTGGTAACAGGAACTTATGGTCTAATAGCTGTAATTTTAGCTTATTGGCTCAATAATCGTGTAAAAAAGAAATTATAATTGAAATCAAAAAAATGAAAAAATTAGTCTTTTTACTTACTGTTTTATGCATTGTAAGTTGTAATAATAAAGCAGAAACTACTCAAATAGAAGTAGAAAACACCTTTACAGAAAAAGTGTATCCTAAGCTAGAACCCAATCGTTATAATGTGGCTTTCTTAATTATGGATGGCACTTATAATACTGAATTAACAGCACCTTTCGATATCTTTCAGCACACCATTTTTAGAGAGAATATTAAGGCCATGAATGTGTTTACAGTTGCTAATACTGATGAGCCAATTACTACTTTTGAGGGTATGCGAATATTACCCGATTTTAATTACGTAACAGATTCGCTACCAAAAATCGATATACTCGTTGTACCAAGTGCAGAGCATCATTTAGATACAGATTTGGAAAATAAAACGATGATTGACTTTGTTAAGAAAGTTGACCAAGAAGCAGAATTTATGACGTCTCATTGTGATGGTGCTTTTGTTTTGGCAGAAGCTGGTATTTTAGATAAAAAAGTATCTACAACATTTCCAAGCGATATTGATAAAATGCGTAAACGTTACCCAAGTTTAGATATTAGAAAAGACGTACTTTTTGTCCATGACGGTAAATATATTACTTCTGCTGGTGGTGCAAAAAGTTTTGAAGCTGCCTTATACTTATGCGAATATTTATACGGAAAAGAAATCGCCCGAAGTCTAGCTGGAGGACTAGTCATTGATTGGAATGTTGAAGATGTACCTCATTTCATAGTAGACTAAACTATTTCAAGGGTTTCACTGAATTATGACTTACCACATCAGATAGTACTATCTGTGTCTTAGTTTCGCCATAAACAATAAGCTGATCTATAAATTTCTCAAGATGTTGCTGGTTTTTCAACACCACTTCCATGACTATGTTTTCGTTTCCAGTAATTCGGTAACAATTAATAACCTCATCATAGGTTTTTACTTTTTCAAGAAAAGGTTTTAGCATTCCCATAAAAGCCCGCAAAGTGATGATTGCTTTTAATTGATATCCTGTTTGAAATGGTGAAATCAGAGTTTTATAAGACTGAATAATCTCAGCATCTTCCATCTTTTTTATGCGCTCGGCAACAGCTGGAGAACTAACTCCAACACGCCTTCCGATTTCGGCATTAGTAATCCTAGCATTTTCCTGTAAACACTTTAAAATCTGCCAATTAAGAGAATCTATACTCATTTAATGTTTTTTGCACAAATTAACACATAATTTAAAGTAAATATAATCATTTACTTTAGATATAAAAGCTAAAAGTGATTATGAGTGATTAAATTCGTTAAAAATTGCTATTAAATTGAATTACTCAATTCCATCACACTTGTCTAATATTCCGCTTTACCAAAAAGCGATGGATATCTTTATTTTATCTCGAAGTATTTCGACATATCTTAATGATGATTTGTGTGTACTAGAAATTGATGGAAAAGAGAATAATGATATCTATTTTTCAGGAGATATCATTCAGCAGTCTTCAAACCTTGCTCCAGAGATTATCAATGCAGAGCGCGAACGCTTTTCAGATAAAAAGCATAAGCATATCGAGAGTATAGACCGTTTGACATATCGTCTTTACAAAAACTGTAGACGCTTAGAAAACACAAAAAGTAACGGTAGAGATTACTTACCTATCCTACGAAGTGAATTAAAAAAATTTAGAAAGCTTAAGCGTAATTGGATGCTTACGTTATAGACATCTAATCTTTAAGTTTTAAAAGCCTTGCATTATTCATATAACCATTTTGGTAATTGGCAATTTTAGAATTCCACTCATCAGCTATAATTACAGATTGAAATTTATCCATACTTTCAGTTAGTCTTAAAATATGATTATATGCATTGTTACGTCCCATATAATCAGCATCTTCAATTACAAATAATTGAATCTGCCCTATGTGTAATGCATTCTGAAAATAAAGCTTTGAAATAAAAGCTGGCGTACCGATAACAATGTCTTGTCCGTAATAGATTTCTACTTTCTGTTTTTCAAAATCATAGCGTTCACTTGTACCATAAATACGCAGATCTGTGTTTCTGGTATACTTTGAAAATTCGTCTTTAAGCTCAGCTATTTTTTGTTGATTTTCAACAATAAACAAAGCACGAGGCGAATCTTCATATGCTTCAGCTTTCAACTTATGAATAGTATGTATAATTAAAGCTGTTGTTTTTCCGCTTCCTTTTTTACCAATGATGTAAGCATCAGCACCACCTTTTATAATAGGCAATACATCTTTTTGGAATGGCAAAGGTGTTTCAAATTTTAAATCTTCAAGTGATTTCTTGAGTAGTGGATTGAGTTTTTTGAATGACATTGCTTACATATTACGTCTATACTGTCCACCAACTTCAAATAATGCACTAGTGATTTGTCCTAAAGAACACACTTTACAAACTTCCATTAGGGCTTCAAAAATATTTTGATTATTCACGGCTTTATGTTGTAAATCTTTTAATAATTCTGAAGTGTCATGAGCTGTATTCAAACTCTTTAAAGTCTGTATCTGAAATTCTTTTTCTTCTTCAGTAGCTCTAATGACTTCTGCCGGTTGAACCGTTGGAGAACCTTTACTACTTAAGAAGGTATTTACACCAATAATTGGGAATTCACCATTATGTTTCAAGGTTTCGTAATACAAGCTTTCTTCTTGAATCTTACTACGTTGATACATGGTTTCCATTGCACCTAAAACACCGCCACGCTCAGTAATTCTATCAAATTCTAATAGTACTGCCTCTTCAACCAAATCGGTAAGCTCTTCAATGATAAAAGCACCTTGAATTGGATTTTCGTTTTTAGCTAAACCAAGCTCTTTATTGATAATTAGCTGAATTGCCATTGCACGACGCACAGACTCTTCTGTAGGTGTTGTAATAGCTTCGTCATAAGCATTTGTATGCAAAGAGTTACAGTTATCATTGATGGCATAAAGCGCTTGTAAGGTGGTACGAATATCATTAAAATCTATCTCCTGAGCATGCAAACTACGTCCAGATGTCTGAATGTGATATTTAAGCATCTGAGCTCTTGAGTTAGCGCCGTATTTATTCTTTAAAGCTTTTGCCCAAATACGTCTTGCGACACGACCTATAACTGAATATTCTGGATCAATTCCGTTAGAAAAGAAGAAAGATAAATTTGGCCCAAACTTATTGATGTCCATTCCTCTAGACAAGTAATACTCTACATAAGTAAAACCGTTAGAAAGTGTTAATGCTAACTGTGTAATTGGATTAGCACCTGCCTCAGCAATATGATATCCAGAAATAGACACCGAGTAAAAATTACGAATACCATTATCTATAAAGTACTCTTGCACATCTCCCATTAAACGCAATGCAAATTCTGTTGAAAAAATACATGTGTTTTGCGCTTGATCTTCTTTTAAAATATCTGCTTGTACTGTTCCTCTTACTTGAGCAATAGTTTTTGCTTTAATCTCAGCATATACATTTGCTGATAACACTTGGTCTCCTGTAACACCTAATAACATTAAGCCAAGTCCATCATTACCTTCTGGCAAATCTCCATTATACCTTGGCCGCTCTTTCCCTTTATAAATATTAACTATTTTCTTTTCAACTTCTTTCTCTAAACCGTTTTCCTTGATGTAAATCTCACATTGTTGATCTATTGCTGCATTCATAAAGAACCCTAGTAGCATTGGTGCAGGACCATTAATAGTCATGCTCACAGATGTCATCGCATCTGCCAAATTGAAACCTGAGTATAATTTCTTAGCATCATCTAAACAGCAGATGGAAACACCTGCATTACCAATTTTACCATAAATATCTGGTCTGTAATCTGGGTCGTTACCATACAATGTCACACTATCAAAAGCTGTAGATAAACGCTTGGCAGGCATACCTAAACTTACATAATGAAAACGCCTGTTGGTACGTTCTGGACCACCTTCTCCCGCAAACATACGAGTTGGGTCTTCGCCAGTACGTTTAAACGGATATAATCCTGAAGTATAAGGAAATTCTCCAGGTACATTTTCTTGTAAAGTCCATCTCAAAATATCTCCCCAAGCACTATACTTTGGTAATGCGACTTTAGGAATCTGAGTATGCGATAATGACTCAGTATGCGTATCAATTTTTATTTCTTTATCTCTTACTTTAAAAGTATAGATAGGATTTTTGTAACGGTTCACCTTTTCGTCCCAACCAGTGATAACTTCCCAATTGTATGGGTCAAGATTCATTTTTACACGGTCGAATTCTCCGATAAGTAGTTTTAAAAAGTCTTTATTATCTTCTGGAATTGAACTTATGGATTCTGAATCTATACCAGACTTATCAAGCTTAGGGTTCGCTTCAACAACAGATTCTATAGTTTTATAAATTCCATATAATTTTTGAGCCACCTCAACTTGAGTCAGAGTAGTCTGGTCATAAGCACGATTACTTTCAGCAATTTCAGAAAGATAACGCGTACGATTGGGTGGAATGACAAAAATCTTCTCACTCATTTCCTTAGAAATCTCGAAAGTCGATTTTAACTCAGATTCTGTTTTCTCTACTAATTTGTCCATGATGGATTTGTAGAGCGTATTCATTCCTGGATCATTAAACTGCGATGCGATTGTCCCAAAAACAGGTAAATCATCTTGATGCACATCCCAAAGATTGTTGTTGCGCATGTATTGTTTCTTAACATCACGTAATGCATCTAATGCTCCTCTTTTGTCAAACTTATTTATAGCAACTAAATCGGCAAAATCTAACATGTCGATTTTTTCGAGCTGTGTTGCTGCGCCAAATTCTGGTGTCATAACATATAACGCTACATCGCTATGCTCCATAATTTCAGTATCAGATTGACCGATACCTGAAGTTTCAAGAATTATTAAATCGTATTCTGCTGCCTTAAGAACTTCAATCGCTTCACTTACATATTTAGACAAGGCCAAATTAGATTGGCGTGTTGCCAAACTGCGCATGTATACTCGAGGCGAGTTAATAGCATTCATTCTTATCCTATCACCTAATAAAGCGCCACCTGTTTTTCGTTTTGATGGATCTACAGAAATAAGGCCAATTGTTTTTTCAGGAAAGTCAATTAAAAAACGTCTTACCAGCTCATCAACTAAAGAGGATTTACCAGCACCTCCTGTTCCAGTAATTCCTAAAACTGGTGTCTTCGATGTTTTATTTTTTTCTTCAATAATAGATAAAGCATCTTTTGCAACTTCAGGAAAATTTTCTGCTGAAGAAATAACACGAGCAATATCTTTTGAGTTCTTTTTGCTTAAATGGTTAACCTCACCATTTAGGTCGTCACCGATAGCGTAATCCGACTTCTCTACTAAATCGTTAATCATACCTTGAAGGCCTAACTCTCTTCCATCGTCAGGAGAATAGATACGTGTAATACCATAATCCATTAAATCTTTAATCTCTTCAGGAAGAATAACGCCGCCACCGCCGCCAAAAATCTTGATATGACCAGCTCCTTTTTCATTCAGCAAGTCATACATATATTTAAAGTACTCATTATGTCCACCTTGATAAGATGTCATTGCGATAGCGTTAGCATCTTCTTGGATAGCTGTATTTACAACTTCTTCTACACTACGATCATGACCTAAATGAATTACCTCAACGCCTGTAGATTGTATAATGCGTCGCATAATATTTATTGCAGCATCATGCCCATCAAAAAGAGAAGCTGCTGTTACTATACGTACTTTATGTTTTGGTTTATATGGTGCGACTTGTTTCATTCGTAATACAATTGCTATTTAGAGCCACAAATTTACTGAATTTATAAAAATCATAAGCTTTTGTTATGAAATGTTTAAATCAAAAAATTTTATTATAAAAAGTCAAATTGAATATTCTCTCTATAATCATGACGGAATAAAATAAATCATGGGCAATTCGATTTTTGCAAAAAAGAAGAAAAAAGAGAGTTTACTATTTATTTATTGCACCTCATCAGGTAAAAAGGTATTTAATCGAAAAAAATGTGGTATTCGATATCTGGTGTTTCTTGCGCCTAGCAGTTATTATTTTTTTGTTCTTTGAATTAAATAATAATTATGAATTTTTATTTTCTAAAAAATTTGTTAAAATCTGTCAATTTTCTTACTTTTAAAATTGCTCCTATCTAAAAATCAACATTTTGCGAATTTAATCAAGTACCTAAAGAATAAAAATCTTAATTAACACAAACCATTTTAAACACCACGATTTATGAAACAAAAACTATTATTAGTCTGCTTTTTAGCAAGTGTAGTTTTCACCTATGCTCAAGACTTACCATCAAACCCAACACCAGGGAAATGTTACGTGAAATGTATTACAAAAGACACGTTTAAAGAAGTTACAGATACATATCAATCATATCCTGCATACTCAACTCTAAAAATTACTCCTGCTACATACAAAACTGTAGAAGAGCGTGTTTTAGTTAAGGAGGCAACAAAAAAGTTTGTTTATGTACCTGCTGTTTATGAAACAGTAGATGTATCTTTTGTTAAGAAAGAAGGACGTACAGATTTAAATGTAATTCCTGCTACTTTTGGTAAAGACTCAAAAACTTATGAAACTTATCCTAAAACTTCAGGATGGGAATATAAAATCTTAGAAGATTGTCCATCTGTAAATAAAGATGACTGTGTTGCTGCTTGTTTTGTGGAGTATCCAGCACAATTTAGAGAAGTGTCTTTTACTACTTTAACTTCTGATGCTGCTACGAGTAATGTTCCTGTTCCAGAGCAAACTACATCATACAAGAAAAGAGTTATAAAAACTCCTGCTAGAGTTGATGAAATTGAAATACCAGCTGAGTATTCTACAATTAAGAGACAAGTTGTTGATACTCCTGCAAAGGCAGTTCCAACAAACATTTCTTCTAAGTCCGATACAGTAAATAGAACAGTAATGGATCAAAAAGGTGGAATTTCTTCATGGGAAGAAGTTGACTGTGAATTACTAGACCCTAACGTATTACCTGTATTTTATCAATTAGGAAGCGCACGTTTAACGGGTGCATCTAAGAAAACTATTGATGAAACATTATTACCAATAATGAAAGATTCTAATGTAAGTGTAGAGATTATGTCTCATACAGATTCAAGAGGTAATGACGATTTTAATCAATCTTTATCTCAGCAGCGTGCAAACTCTGTAGTTAACTACTTAGTATCTAAAGGAATTTCAAGAAGTAGATTATCTGCAAGAGGTTTTGGAGAATCTCGTTTAACAAATAGATGTTCTAACGGTGTAGATTGCTCAGAAGCACAGCACCAAAGAAATAGACGTACAGAATTTAGAGTTATATCTAATTAATGTGATACCCTTTTTTAAATTGAAAAAGCACCTTTTTTAAGGTGCTTTTTTTGTTATAATATATTGTGGGTAATTAACATCCTCTTTTTTGACTTTAATACCATATTCCTCAAGGTTACTTTGCATAAATTCAAAATACTTATAGTGTATTTGCCAATCGTGTATACTATAAAGATGCTTATCGTTAGAAGAAGATACAATTACTGGTATATCTAAAGCTTTTGACAATTGATAAGCCATATCCTTAATACTTACATTATCAGCTTGTATATCACTATCACTAACCAAATACTTTGATTCAGCATCTTCCCAATTAATCTGTGTGGAATTCCAAAAACTTGGATTTTTAACTCGTAGAGTAATAGCTTTACCACTCGTAATACCTTCAGTAACTTGAAGTCCCAATTTACTTAAGACTCGTAAATCTATATCTTCTTTATCTACTTCAGTTTTCTTTATATAAATATCATAACGCTTGTTTAAGTTTGATGATACCTGAATTTGTTTTTTGTTAATCTTAGACAAGTAACTTAAGATATCTGTTACTTTTCCATTCAATTTTAAATAACCGTTACTATAATTAAAATTAAAATCTTCAGAACTTTCTTTACTTAACTTAACTTCGATATCCTTTTTTGGTATGTAGTCTTTTTTAAAAGACTCCTCTGTATTTACAACTTTTAAAAAACTTGAGAGGGGTTTTCTTGTTCTATTTTCTCTAAGAAATCTATTTAACATGTTAGGTGTTAAATCCGAAGGATGACCCTGCCATAACTTCTCTCCTTTTGCGTTAAAAAGAATCCCATGCGGCAATGACCTAACACCATATTGTTTAAAAGTACTTCCGTAATCATCTACAGCTATAGTTAATAGTGTAGGATTCTTTTTGACAAACCGCTCGACTTTTGCTGGATTTTCCTCTGATAAAGAAATTACATGAAAATCTTTTGGATACTGCTTTTGCAAAACGGTAAGCAATTTCTTTGCATAAACACATGGTCCACACCAAGTTGCCCAAAAATCAACAAAATAGAGTTTGTTAGATTCAGTTTCTACAATCTTTGATTTTTGCAACACCTCAGACACTCTTATCTGAGCATCAGAAAAAAAACTTGCTAATGAAAATACTAACCCTAATATTATAATTTTTAATTTCAAATCTCTCGTAATTAAATCTTCAACTCTCTAAATCAAATACCGTGCTAAAATTAATGCTTATAATCCAAAATATAAATAAGACTAAGATGTAAACGCTGGTTTTATGCATATATTTGAAACACATTTTAAATAAAAACACTCAAGTCATGAAAAAATCTGCTCTATTTGTTGTTCTAGTCTTTATATTTTCGTCTTGTGCGGAGTTACAACAAGTCGTTAACCAACTCCCGCAAACAGGAACTATTAGCAACACAGATATTGCTTCAGGACTTAGACAAGCATTAGACCTAGGTATAGATAAACAGGTTAACAAGCTCACCCAAAAGGATGGATTCTTTAAAAATGAATTGGTAAAAATTTTACTTCCGGAAGAGCTTCAAAAAGTTGATAAGACTTTAAGAAATATAGGCTTAGGCAGTTTAGCAGATGAAGGTCTTAAAATTCTAAATCGTGCTGCTGAAGATGCTGTAAAAGAAGCAACACCTATTTTTGTAAATGCCGTAAAAGGTATCACTTTTAATGATGCTAAGAACATCTTATTAGGAAATGATGATGCAGCCACACAATATTTGACTTCTAGAACACAAACAGAACTCTACAACAAATTTAAACCTGTAATTAATAACTCTTTTAGTAAAGTGGGCGCAGATGAAATTTGGTCAAATCTTATCACAAAATATAATGCATTGCCTCTAACAAGTGATGTAAATCCAGACTTAACAGATTATGTTACCGGTGAAGCTCTTAAAGGTGTATATACAATGATTGCAGTAGAAGAGAAACAAATACGAACAAAAATATCTTCTAGAACTACAGACTTACTTAAAAAAGTATTTGCGCTACAAGATTAAAAAAGTCATTAGAGTTTACAGTATTACTTTCTTTTGTATAGTCCATCAAAAGCTACAGATATCTTCTCGCCTTCTTTAGTTTGTGTAATGACTTCCCAATATTGTCTTACTGTTCCATCATCGTTATCAGTCCAAGTAACTCTATTAACAAACTTATCGCCATCTTTGTTCAAAGCCTCATCAGTTTGCAAAATCATCTGATTTCCTTTTTTATTTCCTTTAAGATGTAAAGTAGCGCCTTGATTGTCAATCCAAACCTGTTCCCATTGTTTAGTTACAGCGTTATAAA
This sequence comes from Winogradskyella sp., assembly GCA_004211785.1. GTDB lineage: Bacteria > Bacteroidota > Bacteroidia > Flavobacteriales > Flavobacteriaceae > Winogradskyella. Next base: position 3,846 of record SHBX01000045.1, on the reverse strand, counting down.
AACTATGACTTGTTCCTGTATAACCAGGCGTCGCACTAGTCCATTTTTCCTGTAACACACATTTGTTCTCAATTAATTTAAGGTCATTTTCCCCAGCTTTATTTCCATTTGGCAATGTAACGCTCCATTGGCCTTCCCAAAAGGCAAACTCGGCATGTTTCTCAGTACAACAGGCACAATTTTTATTTTGCGCAGGTAATTGCGACATGAAAATAATGGCCAAAAATGCAAAAGTAGAATATCTCATGATGATTTAGTTTGTTCTAAATTATTAAACCACATTTAATTATCTCCTAATGTTAACATAACATTTACAAGAGTAAAAGTCCTCATCTTTGCAGAGTCAGAAATGCATTAGATTTCACATTATGTTAGTTAGTTGATAAGTCGATATATCAGTATCGGCTTTTCTTTTTAGTTAATTTTACAAATGAGTATTACCTTAATAAAAAGAAAAACAGCTTCTTAAAAATTATAAAAACTGATAACCCAATATTATACTACTGATACTCAAAGGGCTATTAAAAAAAGGATATGTTGATGTTATATCTCTTGGGAAATACAACCTTGCTTCAACACTAAATTTATTATTGTAATTGAAACCTAAACCAATAAGTCCGCTAGTTCCAGACCTAACATCAAGGTCAGGGCTAATCCCATATTCGATAGAGTCAGATAAATCATTACTGACAACAAAAGCTGCATTTATAAAAAGTTTTGATTTATTATTTAAATAAAAATAGTGTCTCAAACCTATCGGAATCTCAATTACCTTGTAATCAATTGATACTGTGTCTTCAAAAACTGTACTTGTTCTTTGCACTCTTATATCTGCAGTTGAGGAATAGCTTAAAAAAGATGGCTCTATAAACACTGCCCATTTGTTTTTATTAAATGGTAGAATATATTCAAATTCCGCACCAAATCTTAAAGTAACTTCGTTACTAAAACTTGCAGATTGTATGTCTGACCCAATAAGCCCAGGGTCAAAATCTATCTCTAAATTAGAAAAGGACACTCCTAACTTTGCACTTAAATTTATTCTGCCCTTAGCACCTTCCTTCTTATAGATTAGATTACTTTCTGTGTTACAAAAATTAAAATCTGAGAAAAAATTAATCAAATCATTCTCACTATAGTCAACACCACGTATCTTATTAGGATTAAATTCCTTACACTTAAAGTTATCATATAATGTTTTTTTATAGCTATTATTTTCCGCTACTGTTTGATTATTTTTAAAATACTTTTTATATACTAAAGGAAATACTTGTCCTTCATTTAGCGAATAAAAAAACAAACTCTTATTATTATCACTATACATATACAAATTAGCCGCTCCAGATACTAATTGACGGATAAATAATGTTTGTATAGTAAAATTTGGTTCTACAAAATTAGAAAGACTAGAAAATTGTTGCGAAGATTGATCAACATTTATAGTTTCACTTATATATCTAATTTTATCTCCAATTTGGAATACTTTAATTAGTTGTGGGCTTATAGTAATCGTCTCTGAATTTTCATTGACTTTATAATCAATTGTTTTTGGGTTATTACTCCAATCTAAATTTTTTATAAGACATTCTATTTTTTTACCTGATTTATCGATAATGAAACCCGGTTCAAAATTAATTTGCGAATAAGATATGCTAAATAATAGCAAAGCAATTAGTAATAATTTGTTTTTCATTATAAATTACATGTAAGGTTATTCTGCAAAATTACGAAATATTTGTAAGATTTTTCTAACCTACTACCATACCAAGAGAATAACTCGCCATCAACAAGTATAACTTCTTTTTCGGGGTATAAGCTAGCTAACTCTTCTATATGCTTTTCTTCAAAAGGAAAAGGTTCACTAGAAAGCATAATTACATCAGCATCTTTTAATTTAGAATGGTCTAAAGAAATTTCTGGATACCGTGTTTCAATATTAAAAACATTTATAAAACCAGCTTCGTTGAGCATAAAATCTATAAATGTATTTGAAGCGGCAACCATCCATGGGTTTTTCCAGATAAAGTAAACAACTTTTCTCTTTGGCTTTTCTTTTAAATAATGCCGAAACTGTGCTCGCTCTTGCTGAATTTTGATGATTAACAATGACGCTTGTTGTTGAACTTGAAATATTTCCCCATAGCTAGAAATTAATTGAAACGCATCCTTCAAATTATACATATCGCTAATATGAATTGGAGCAATACCAGATAAACTCTCAATAATAGCTTTACTATTTTCTTCCTTATTACAAAGAATGATATCTGGTTTTAAAGCTTTTATCTTATCAACTTTGATTCTTTTTGTGCCACCAACAATGGTTTTCCGTTGTCTTAACTCTTTTGGATGAATACAGAATTTGGTGACACCAACTATCGAAGTTTCTAAACCTAAATCTACCAACAACTCGGTTTGAGAAGGCACCAAAGACACAATACGTTTTGGGGTCTCTTCAATTTGAAGTTTTCGATTTAGTTGATCTTTGTATATCATAATGAGATGCTGAATCTAGGTTCAACATGACAAATAGTTAACCTTTTAGAATCTCTTGCATCTGGGTCTGCAAATCTTCCGCTTTTTTTGCGGCAGCTTGAGCAAAATCCTCGTCTTGCGAGGCATAAATAATACCTCTTGAAGAATTAATCAATAAACCAACATCATCTGTTATTCCATATTTACAAACATCTTGAAGGTTTCCGCCTTGAGCACCTACTCCAGGAACTAGTAAAAAATTATCAGGAATGATTTGCCTAATGTCAACCAAATATTCGGCTTTTGTAGCTCCGACGACATACATTAGGTTCTCTGAGTTCTCCCAAGTCTTAGACACCTTAAGTACTTCCTTGTATAACTCATTATTATTAACATTTAGCGTTTGAAAATCAAAAGCGCCTTGATTTGATGTCAATGCTAACAAAATAGTATGCTTATCTTTAAACGCTAAAAAAGGCTCTACAGAATCTTTACCCATATAAGGCGCCACCGTAACACTGTCGAAACCTAAATCCTCAAAAAATGCTTTTGCGTACATGGTACTTGTATTACCAATATCGCCACGTTTAGCATCAGCAATGGTATAAATCTCAGGATAGTTTTTATTAAGATAATTAATGGTCTTTTCTATAGCTTGCCAACCTTTAATGCCATAAGCTTCATAGAATGCGGTGTTAGGTTTATATGCTACACAAAGATGATGTGTTGCATCAATAATGGCTTTGTTAAAAGCGAAAACTGGGTCTTCTTCTTTTAATAAATGCTTTGGTATTTTATTTAAATCTACATCTAAACCTATACAAAGGAATGATTGCTTCTTTTTAATTTGAGTTATGAGTTGTTGTGTTGTCATTCTATAAAAAAAGCCTCGAAAAGAGGCTTAAAACTTAAATTACATCGTCATTAGCTTTTAATAACTCTGTATTTTCCGCTAACATTAATTCGTCTATTATTTTTTGGATATCGCCATTAATGATATTTGATAAATCATAAAGTGTCAATCCAATTCTATGATCTGTAACACGTCCTTGCGGATAGTTATAGGTTCTAATCTTTGCACTTCTATCTCCAGAACTTACCATACTCTTACGCTTTTCAGAATCTGCAGCTTGCTTTTTGGCTAACTCTAACTCATACAAACGCGAACGTAATACCTTTAATGCCTTCTCTAAGTTCTTATGAGATGATTTCTGGTCTTGACAGCTTACAATCATTCCCGTTGGCTCGTGATGTAACTTAATGGCAGAATACGTTGTATTTACAGATTGACCACCAGGACCAGTCGATGTTGTACGCTCAATACGTACTTCGGTCATATCTAATTCTACATCAAACTCTTCTGCTTCAGGTAAG
>SHBX01000044.1 GCA_004211785.1 Winogradskyella sp. | reverse complement strand
ATGGTTTCGTTGCGTCTTTGAGCAACTAAATTAGCAAATACAAACCGAATAGAAAATCCGCGAGACACGAGCGTAGCGAACTGGTGTTAGCAATTTTCGTAAGTAGGCGAGTACTAGCAATGAATTATACAAATTGTTAACTACAGTTTTTTATATTTTAGTTTTTCAGAGTTTAAAATTTTTTCCAATTTTTTATTCAGACTGCTGATAGTAAATTCAGAAAACAGTTCGATAATCAGAATATATATTAGTCCAAAAAGCGGTAACATTAGCATTTCAAATCCAATGTCATTTCCAACTATAATTTGATACAATGCTATAATCAGAGTCAGTGCCACAAAGAAAATCATAAACCAAAACTGCATCTTATATGTTGCTCCATTTACACGATTTAAAGTCAGTTTGCTTTCAGTTCCGTTTTGATTGGTACTTACACAGTTCAAATTCAGTTTTACTAATGGGCCAAGATTTGGTTTAAAAACTGCAAACGAAATAGTGCTATAAATATCAATTCCGCCATTATCAGGATAATCGCCTGATAGATTGAATTTCTTTCCGAACGTTTTTCGATTTAATTCAGTTCGGACAGTTTTATAGAATTCATCCGCTGATTTGTAAATAGTATATTCTACTAATTTCTTTTTCAATCGCTGGTTGGTTAAATAGTAGCTAACGTGTTTGTGTATGATTTCGTTGCGTGTTTCAGCAACTAATTTAGCAAATACAAACCGAAAAGAAAATCCGCGAGACACGAGCGTAGCGAACTGGTGTTAGCAATTTTCGTAAGTAGGCGAGAACTAGTAATAAATTATATGCGGTGTTGGCATTAGTTTTTTCTTTTCAATTCCGTTTGCCAAATTGGTATAGTTTTACACATTTCATTTGCAAATTCTTCTGTCAAATGGGTTTGGTCAATTCCGTGAAATTCGTGTATTTTTTTAATGACAGCTGGATTATAAGCTAACTTTACTCTTAAATTTTCGACCCAATCAGCACGTATTGTCATTGTCACAAATTTTCTCGGTTTTCTTGCAAGTCCAACGACAATTATTGATTCGCATGTTCCAGGATGCCAACCTATGATATAAACTTTCGTTTTAGGCCTGAATGCTTTTGTTCCGTATTTGACTTCCTTTCCATTTGGTCCAAATTGTCTTTCAGCTACAATATTTGCTATTACTGTCCAGATGGGTTTTACTTCTTTTTCTGTCGGCTTAAATATTTGTTCTATTTTTTGTTTATATTCATCATTACTTAAAATATGAATTCTTCCAAAATTGACTTCTCGTTCAAAATATTCCGCAAGAATATGTCCAATTTTTTCAATAGTTTTATTTTTATTTAACCCTCTATAATCAAATGTTAAGATAAGAGGTTTGTCAAATTTTCCTTTTTCCCAATCGTGTTCACGACTTACATTAATATTTGATTTAAATTCAGTACTATTTCCTTGAATCCATTCCCATACATTTTCATAATCATGAATTAATTCGGTCGTATTAAATAATTCCGATAAAGGCTCTATTAAATCGTCTAATTCTATTTCGCTATATGTCCAGAATGTTATTTTTTTCAATGTCTCTCGAATGTTGTACAACGCAGCGCTATGAGTAGTTGCGTTGGCTAGGACTAAGTTAATAAACAAAAACAAACCTGAGGAAAATTCGTAGGATTTTCCGAGTACACACAGAACTAGCAATTAACTATACACGTTGTTGGCGTGTCGTTTAAACTATTATGGTTACCAATAAATTCCAAGTCATATGAAATAAAATAGATGGAATTAATGACTTTGATTTATAATATAAGTAACCTGATATTAATCCTCCGAAAAAAGCGAAAAAAGACGAATAAAGACTAAAATCTAAATAATATGTAAACAATGCGAAAACCTGAATATGAATGAAAGAAAATAGTATTGCTGTTACAATTATTGAAGTTATGGGATTATATAATTTCGACAATCCTTTTTGAATATAATTTCTAAAGAATAATTCTTCTAAAACAGGTACTACAATTATTATATCTATCGCATAAAGACTCCAAAGATTTTCAAAAGAAATACTGTAGGATGATATATATTCATTTTCTCCTAATCCGTAAATTGCATTGAGAACAGGAAAAGTCATCACAAATCCAATTCCCAAGATTATGGCGAACAAATAACATACGTTTTTCGTTCCGTTAAAATTTAAAATTTCCTGTTTGTTGATTTTTCTGAATATTATTATTAATAATATTAAAGCGATTATCGAAGTAATCAGAGAAGAGGCATTAACACTTAAAAATTCATAATTTGTTTTTGGTATAATCAGAATCCACAAACTCATTAATTGTAGAGAAAAATAAAATATTAAAGTTGAAATTATTGATTTAGAATACTTCATTTATAAATGCATACCAACAGTGTTCGGGCGTCGTTTTTTTATTTTCGTAACTCTTTGTCAGTCATTTCAGGATTATATCTTTTTCCATCTTTGTCAAAGCTCCAAACATTCGAAACTTCACGCAATTTTGGTAGTTCCGTTTCTTCTGATTTAACTTTTTGCTTAATAATTCTCCGAAACTTTCTGTTTGCGTCTTGCTTGTTTTCTTTTTCAGACGTTGCAGTTGTAATTCCGTGTATTTTAGTTTTCTTTTTTGAGCGACTCATAATGTTTTTACTTTTTCAATAGCTCATTTACTTTTATAAACTTGAATTCGTGTTTATCTACTATCTTTAGAAATCCTTCTAAATTTCCAATGCAATTCTCAATATCGTTTTCATTTTCAGTATCCCATTGTACGAGTAAATCTCCAGATAAATACTTTCCGCTATTGTCTGTTTTTGGAATTTCAATAATTAATCCAAACTCATTATCATATTCAACAATATCTCCAATTTTCATCTTATTCAAATATTTCTATCGAGTTTTCTCAAATGCACGCCAACGTGTTTGTGTATGGTTAGTTACGATTAGCAGAAAGAAACTCTCGCAATTAATTATACACGTTGGTGTGCACAGTTATTTTTTTGATTCCACTTTTGATTCAAGATAGATTTGTCCATTCACATTGTAAACCATAATCATTTTTAATTCCAAGTCAGAAAGTTCATCACAGCATATTTCGTATTTATCTTTCTCTGCATATAATTCAGAATATACTTTGCTTAATTCAATGGTTAGGTCATTTCTACTGAATCCTTGGTCATTCCGAATTTTATATCCAATAATCTCTTTTAATGGATAATCTATTATAAGAACAGCATTTATACTATCAGTCACCTTGCAATCACCACAATATAATTTATCTAATTCAGGACTTGCTAGATTAATTCCGCCTACGCCACCTTTATCACGTATGTATCTTTTTCCGTTTTCACCTTCAATTTGAAATGGGTTTGCTGAAACTATCATTCCACCAAACATTAAGTCAGGTTTTTCAATTGCAAAACTTCTTTCAAGTATTGTCTTTTCACCACAACTTAGAAAAGTGATTGTAACTAATAATATTAATACTGAAATGTTTTTCATAATTGTGTACAACGGTCTCGTATAACCGTCAGTTACGGGTTAATATGCGTTAATTTTCGGTTTGGCACAGGCTTTAGCAATTCCGAGTGGATTCGGACGTAGTCGAATCCGCCGTAATTGCATTTATACATTGTTAGCAAACGTTTTTTTATTTCCATAAACTTGGGACTTTTCTATATTCAGTCAGTATTATTTCCTCGTCATTTTTAGTCAGTCCGAAATTCGGTTTTTCTACAGCAAATGGTGGACTTTTATCATCAATCTGAAGTACAAAATCAACAAGATATTCGCCAATATACATTGGTGTTCCAGTACATCCAGATTGTAAATACATATGATATTCTGTATCCGCAATTGCGTCCAATATTAATTTGGTTTTGCCCTTAAATTCCGTTTTTTTAATTAGTCCTTCGTAGGCTATGGTTTTTATAGTTCCACTTGGATATTCGGTCAACTTTAATAATTCTGATTCAGTTGCATTTATCATTATCCAGCGTCGTCTGTCAAATTGAACTGGTTTACGAGCGTCATATCCAACAACTCCTGTCGAAATTCCGCCATATTCTGCGACTTTTACACTATCCTTTATTTGTTCCCGAATCCCATTCCAATTATAAGTCCAACTTTTTTCATAAAACGAGGACAGAACGACGACAATTCCAATTCCGACAATTATTAAAATTGGGAATAACATTGAAAATCTCTTTCGTTTTTCGGTATGTCTTCTGCGTTTATTCATATGTTGCACAACGGTCTCGGCTATGATTTCGTAGCCGAAGAACTAAAGTTAGCAAAAAGGGACTGAGTTTAGGAAACCCGTTAGGATTTCCTGAGTAGCCTTTTAGCAGCTCAGCTATAAATTACAGGCATTGTTGTAGTTAGTTTTTTACCAAACAGTTCCAATGAAATACGCTACAACACACCAGAAGGTATAGATACAACTCAAAAATGTACCAGAAATAAAAAAGTACCACCTGAAGTTTTTAATTCCAATTTTGTTATTCAAATAGTACCAATCAAACAATTCAAACAAAGTGCCGAGAGAATAAAATATATTTGCTCCAATCCCCCATATTAAAACTCCTATTGTATCTTCAGATGTCCAATCATATGGGCTTTCAGCTAAAGCATTGAAAATTGCAAATAATCCAAAAGCTCCAACCAACAGGTTAAATATCCATCTTTTGGATTCCCACCATTTTATATTCGATTTAAGCTCTTCTAATGTCATTTTTTAATTAACTACAACGCAGCGCTATGTGGAGTTCTGCGTTTGGATTTACTTTATGTGTATCGAAGATACGATAAAAAGTAAATGTCCTCTAGATGCGCTATAACAATTATTTAGTGATACATTAATATGAGAACTTTACTTTTGGGTAAATAAAAAGCCCTGAAAATCAGAGCTTTTTAAATTGTTTTTGAAATGGTTATTCCGTCTAAGACATTAATGTCTTAATATCGTAACGTTGATTATTTTGTTTTATTATATAGATTGTAAAATATTTTTTAAATATCTAGTTTAGAGCACTTTTATAGGTTTCTAAACAACGTTCTCTTGCCATTTTGTGATCTACCATTTGTTGTGGATACGTTAACTCTTGAAAGTCTGGCACCCATTTTTTGATATAGGCTAATTGCTTATCAAACTTTTGAATTTGTGTTGTTGGATTAAAAATCCTAAAGTAAGGCGCCGCATCAACACCTGAGCCAGCAACCCATTGCCAATTACCAATATTACTAGACATATCGTAGTCATGTAGCTTTTCGGCAAAATAGGCTTCGCCCCAACGCCAATCAATTAATAAGTGTTTGCATAAAAAACTACCGACTAGCATACGTACACGATTGTGCATAAAACCAGTTGTGTTTAATTGTCGCATGCCAGCATCCACCAAAGGATAACCAGTTTGTCCGTTACACCATTTTTTAAACTCGTCTTCATTGTTTCGCCATTCTATACGGTCGTATTTTGCCTTAAACGATTGGTCTTTTGTATGTGGAAAATGCCATAGTATTTGCATAAAAAACTCACGCCAAATAAGCTCTTTCATAAATGTTTCATTTTCCTCAGCCATAGCTTTTTTCATCATTTTCCGGACACTAACAGTTCCAAAACGTAAATGTGGACCTAGTCGTGAGGTATTGTCCATAGCAGGAAAATTACGTGTGGCTTCGTAATCTTGAATTAATGTTGGAGATACATTGCATGGTATAATTTTTTGAGTAGATATCTCGAAACCAATTTCGGATAAGCTTAAGTTTGGTAAAAATGAATGCTTAATCAAGTTATTCAAATAATCATCTGCGTTATATATTTTGAAGTCATAATTTTTAAAACGCTCTTTCCAAGTGCGCATGTATGGTGTGTATACAACATAGGGCTTATCATCTTTTTTTACGACTTCATCTTTCTCAAAAATTACTTGGTCTTTAAAGGTTTTAAATCCAACATTTTTTGATTCTAAGAATGTTTTTATTTCTCCATCACGTTCTGTAGCATAAGGCTCATAGTCATGATTAGTATATACTGTATTTATAGTGTGCGTTTCTATGAGTTGCTTATATATCTCTAATGGCTTCCCGTTATATATTGCTATACTACTGCTGTATGTATCCTGTAAAGTTTGTCGCATATTTTGCAAGGTCTCATGAATAAATGTGACTCTTGCATCATCTCTAGGAAGTTTATATAATATTTCTGTATCAAAAATAAAAATAGGCATTACAGGATGTTCAGCCATAAGAGCTTTATAGAAACCCACATTATCGTCTAGTCTTAGGTCTCGTCTAAACCAGAATATGTTGATTGGTTTACTCATAATTTATTGGGCTTCGTTAGTTCTCGATACAATTTTTTCAATCTTCAAAAATCACTCGAAGTGACGTCTCATCGAATTTAATACTTTCCAAATAGCTCTTCTAGTTTGGTAGTTCTGTATTTGAATATTTCTTCCAGCTTTGGTTTTACTAATATAGGATGTATTAATTGTCCTAAAATCCCAAAAGGCACTTTGTAATCTATGATATCTTCCATTTCAACACCGCCATCAATTTCTTTTATAAAATGCTTATGATGCCATAGTGCATATGGGCCATAACGTTGTTCGTCAACAAAATACTCATGGTCTTTGACATGTGTTATCTCAGTCACCCATTTTGTTTTAATCCCTAAAACTGGTGTTACAATATATTGAATTATTTGCCCAGGAAACATTGGTTTTTCTGCACCAGAAAGAATATTGAAGCTCATATAATCTGGAGTAATCGTCTTTAGATTTTTTGGACTAGAGAGAAATTCCCAAGCTTGTTCTTTTGTTATTGGGAGATTTTGTTTTTTATGAAGGGTGTATATTTTCATCTACAATATATAGTTGATAATGTTTTCTAATTATTAAATACTACATACGCATTGAGTGATGTGGCAATACATAACCAAACCAAGTAGGGAAGCAGTAGGTATTTGAAATTTTTTAATCGCTCATTTCTAAATGTTATAAAATAGTAGAAAAGGACTAACGTTAGTAGAATAATAGTGACCAAGCCTACTTGCATTAAGTGTTGATTGAAGAAAATCCAATTCCAACTTACGTTGAGCAGCACCTGAAAACCATATAGAGCACATAAAAATTTTGAGACTCTTAAATGGAAAAGTTCAGCGAGATACCATGAAAAGCAAAGCATTATTGTTGTCCAAGCTGCTCCAAAAACCCAACCTGGTGGTGTCCAAGGTGCTTTGTTAAGGGTATTATACCAATCTCCAGATGAACCTCCATCCATGAGCCAACTTCCTACGGCTAAACCTCCAAAGTTTATGATTAAGAATATTAGGAAGTAATGTGCTTTCTTCAACGTCTATGATTTTAAAGCTTCAATTTTGATTAAAATTTTTTCAGCATCAGCATATTTTTCATCGCTAGCAGCACGATCAGTTGTAGACAATTTGTACCAATCAGCCATTAGCTTTTCATATTGCTTTTGTAGCTTTTCTAATTCAGACGTTTTTTTGAATAACCCAAACATAATTTTTTTACTTAAGGTGTGACGTAATGCGAGAATTCAAGGGTTTAGTAATAGAGTAGAAGTAGTCTAAAAATTCACCCTTTTCATCAACCAAATATTTTTGAAAATTCCATTTTACAGATGAGTTTTGCTTGCCGTTAATTGTCTTTTTAGTCAACCAAGCATATAATGGATGTTGTTGATTACCTTTAACATCTATTTTTTCTGTAATCAAGAATGTAACACCATAATTAACTTTACAAAATTCTTGAATTTCGCCAGAGATTCCGGGTTCTTGCTTTCCAAATTGATTACAAGGAACGCCAATTACTATAAGTTTGTCTTTGTATGTGTCATGTAATTTTTGAAGCGCTCTATATTGCGGTGTAAAACCACATTTAGAAGCTACATTTACGAATAAGATTTTTCTGTCTTTGAATTCGGATAAATCAATCGGATGACCTTGTAAAGAATTAATAGCAATAGGATATAGAGACTCTGTCGCATTTTGTTTTACATGTTTATCTGATGTTGATAGAGTTTCAACAAAAGCTTTAAAAGGATTCATTTTATGCAGCTGTTAATGGACGTCCTTTGAGGCGCTTTTCAATTTTTTGTTTTATCACTGTAAGACGCTTCATTAAGTCCATAAGTTTTGCATCTTTCTTTTGCTTGTAGACTTCGTTTACGGCAAGTATTATTTCTTTAGCCTCTCTTGCAGCAACAATTCTATCACTTGTGGTTTTGAATGAAAACTTTCTGTTTTCAAATTCAACAGCTCTTTTTAATATATCCATAGTTAACTGTTTATATAATTTTGAAGTTCATTGATTTTTTCAGGTGTATTAAACGCTCCACCATAATACGTTGTTATTGTTGTAGAAGTATCATCTTTAACACCTCTTGAAGATACACAAAGATGCTTTGCATCTATTATAATTGCTACATCTTCTGTATTTAAAATGGTTTTAAGCTCATTTGCTATTTGCTGAGTTAAACGTTCTTGTACTTGAGGACGTTTTGCATAATACTGTACTATTCTGTTAAGCTTTGACAAGCCTATGACTTTACCTGATGAAATATATGCCACATGAGCTTTACCCATAATTGGTACAAAGTGATGTTCACAGTTAGAGTAGAAGGTAATGTCTTTTTCTAGCAGCATCTGGTTGTATTGATACTTATTATCAAACAATGCTATTTTAGGTTTATTTTTTGGGTCTAAGCCTGAAAATATTTCTTCGATATACATTTTTGCAACTCGGTCTGGTGTTCCTTGTAAAGAATCATCAGTTAAATCCAAACCTATAACGTCCATTATTTCAGAAAATAGTATAGAGATACGTTCTTTTTTTTCTTTGTCAGACATGTCAAAAGCATTTGGCTTCATTGGTGTGTCTAAACTTGTGAATAAATGGTCGTCTCCAATATCTTCAATACTGAATCCGTTTAAAGTGTGACCATTTTTGTTAGGAATTGTTTTTGTTTCCATAAGAATCTTTTTAATGTGCTGTCTTTAAGAACTCCAATCTTAAATCAAAGCACGGTTTATCATATTGATACAGAGTTATATTTAGTTATGCGTATTCAATTTCCATACCAAAGAAATGAAGTAGCAATAATGTCAGTTATATTTTATTTGTTGCCAATATTGCAATTGAAAACATTTAGATGATAACTACTCAAATCTAATAAATGTTTAATTTTTTACATAATAAATTAAACAAAATTAACAGAGAATTATGAAAGAAGAAATGAGTACTTTAAATTTATAATTAATGCGTACTTATCTATTCGATTCCATAATATATAATATGTCGTTGAATTAAACAAAAGCTTTCAGACATTAGCTAATAAATTGAGGTGTAATTTTATAGATTTATAAAATTGTTAATCTTTACGTTTTCTGCTTTTAAATCAAACATGAGATTATATAAGCCAAAGAATGTTCTATTAATATATATAAAGTGTGTAGAACCTCTATTACCATTCATTTTTCTAAGTTCTGTGCTTTTTGAATAACGCTGTCCCATTTCTGCAACTTGATTGAAGAATTCTGGGTTTGAAAAATCGAAAGTCTCGCTATGAAATGGTTGTGTAAATAAGCTCAATAAATCATGAAACATGCCACTGAAAAATTCTATTTCTTCAGGTGAATCATCATGGCGAAGAATTTCTAACTCATATAATTTTTCTTTAAAAATCTTAGGGTTATCAATGCTGCCTTTTTCTGCCAATTCAAAATATGGTATGTAGAATTCATCAGGAATAGCTTTCATGCATCCAAAATCTAATGCAATAAGCTTAGCTTTTTTGGAGACTAGAAAATTTCCTGGATGAGGATCTGCATGAACTTTTCGTATATTATGAATTTGGAACATGTAAAAATCCCAAAGTGCTTGTCCTAACTTATTTGTAATCTCTTGATTTTTATTATGTTTTACAAATTCCGAAAGATGAACACCTTTCATATAATCCATCGTGATTATCCGTTCTGACGATAGTTCTTCATAATATTTAGGGAATTCGAGATTAGGAATATGTTTGCAAGCATTTACAACAGCTTTGCTTTGTTCTATTTCTAAAATGTAATTGGTTTCTTCAGTGAGCTTATTTTCAACTTCTTTAAAATATTTATCAGAGTCTTTACCTTTGATATTAAACATTTTAATGGCAATGGGTTTTACTAAAGCCAAATCTGAAGCAATACTTTCCGCGACCCCAGGATATTGGATTTTCACAGCAAATTTTTTCCCATCCTTTTCTGCAAGGTGAACCTGCCCAATACTGGCAGCGTTAACTGAGGTAGCGTTAAAAGTATCGAACAAATCCTCGGGGTGTTTTCCAAAATAATTTTTGAAAGTTTTTATCACCAATGGAGGCGATAATGGTGGAACCGAAAATTGTGATAAAGAAAATTTTTCGACATAAGCTTGAGGTAAAATACTTTTTTCCATACTAAGCATTTGTGCAACTTTAAGCGCACTACCTTTTAGCTTTTTTAGGCTGTCGTATATGTCTTCAGCGTTATTTTGATTTAAACGCTCTTTAGCTTCCTCTTTTGGATTGACTAATTTATCTCCGTAATATTTTAGATAGTTAACACCAACTTTTGCACCTGTAGATACTAGTTTTGTCGCTCTTGATATTTTGGTAATTGGTATACTGTCTATTGTTTTCATAAGCTAATTCATTCTTACTTTTTCCCTAATCATAAACTTACCCAGATCTATAATACTTTGTAAAGGCATGGTGTCTATTATGTCAAAACTTGTGTTTATAGATTTTTCGATAAATATATCTGTCTTTTCAAAAGATGGAGAAGTATCATCTAGCCAAAACTTGATTGTAATTAATAATTGAAGCCAGGCAGATTCCTTAAGACCTCTATTCTGAATTTTTTCTAGTCTATCTTGTTTTAAGTCAAGCATATTAATACCTAGATGTTCTATGTAGTTATTAAAATTCTTTTTTAAAAGTGAAAGTGTTTTAAGGAACTTCATACTTTCTTTATGCTTACCTAGGGCTTGAACAACATAACTTCTGTTTGTAGTCAAATTTTCAAAAAATGTGAAGTAAAAGCTTAATAGTTTATTACGTGCATCAAAAGATTGGTACTCTTCGCTTTTGTTTAATAATGAATGCGTATTATCAAAAAATGCTTTAAAAATTGATTGTTCTATGGCATCAAATGAGCCATAAAACTCATAAAATTTTGCTTCATCAAAATTGTTATCCTTTGCAAATGCATATACAGATTTTGGCCTGTGGTTGTGGATTAGAATATAATCCATGTAAAATGAGATTAAATCCGATTGTGCGATAGTAGTTTTCTTTGCCATTGTATTGAATTTTACAATGTAAATATAATAATGTTTAATCATTTTTAAAAATGGTTAAACAAAATTTAACAGCTAAGTGAATTTTCTTATAGACATTAGATTAGCAATCCTCATTGCAACAGTTGTCATCTTTAACAAGCTTACAACTAATAACTGCTAAAATAGAGCCTGCAAAAGGTGCAATTATATAAAGCCATAAATGCTGCAAATTCCCTGAAATTATTGCCGGCGCTATAGAACGAGCTGGATTCATGGAAGCTTTTGTCATTGGACCTGCAAACATAGCCTCTAATAGAATAATTCCACCAACTGCTACGGCTGCCATAGTCCCAATTTCTTTGCTGCCTGTAGATACATTAATGATAACGACCATTAGAAAAAAGGTTAGCAAAAGTTCTAGAACAAAGGCTTTATATGGTGCAAAACCTTCTGCTGGATATGTATGTCCAAAGCTATTAGAATCTGGAAATAAAAACCATAATATACCAATTGCTAAAAAGGCACCAGCAGTTTGAAATAGGATGTATCTTGGTACAGCTTTCCAGCTAAATTTTTTGGCAACTGCAAAAGCGACTGTTACAGCTGGGTTAAAGTGTGCACCAGAAATCTCTCCAAAAGCATAAATCATTGCCATCACAATTAGTCCCCAAGTTATGGCCACACCAACATGAGATATGTCACCACCAGTGATTTCATTAATTGTCATTGCGCCGCAACCACAAAAAACCATAGCAAAAGTACCTATTAATTCGCCTATTTCTTTTTTCATGATTACTTAATTTTTGAGAAAACGTATTTCATTTCTGTAGCTATTTGAATACTACGCTCTGTGTATTTTTCTAACTGCTGTGGTGTATTATCAAACGCTTTTGGGTCATCGTACCTAACGGGTATTCTTTTTTGAGCACCAGCTATAAATGGGCAATTTTCATCAGCATGTGAGCAAGTCATTACTGCTGCAAAATTATTTTTAGGATTGAAATCTGCATCAAAGGTCTTAGAAAAACAAATGATAGGATGTAAATCTTCATCATATTTAACAGCATAAACTGGGTTTTTGCCTTCGGAAAGCTTTTCAATATGGTAACCTTGTTTTTTTAGAGTTTCTCCAACAACAGGGAACATTGCTGTAGCTTCAGTACCACCAGAATAGCAATACACATTTTTTATATTAAAGTATGATGCCATAGTTTGTGCCCAAATCTGTGATAGATGACTACGACGCGAATTATGAGTGCATATAAAATTTAGGTTAATATCTTGTTTTTGGTCTCTTTTATTTTGAATAAAAGCTTTTAAGACATCAAGTATTTCTTTTCGTTCTGTTGAAATTGAATTTGTTTCAATCTCATCAATAAATTGGTTAAGTTTTGTGAAATCCATAGATTAAGTTTAGCAGCATCCAGATTCTGGAGTACAGCAATTAGCGGTTTGATTTTGTAATTCTGAAAGTTTTAACTTTGGTTTAGAGGTAGGCACTCCACAATTGTCTTTTGCTAAACAATCTGTTTGTTTAGAAAGCAAAAGGAAGCTGCCTTCAGAATAACCTAAATCATATTTTCCAATGGTTTCTGATTGGTATTCAACTTCAATTTCTACATCCTTTAAACCTAGCTTTTCTTCAGAGAGGTTAATAATGTTTAATAATTTTTCTGGATGCAATCTATGGTCATAATCATTAGCTTCCCATAGTTGAAAATTAATGACACTTTCTTGTCTTAGTTTTCCACCACAATCAATAAATGTTTTAGAAATTTTCCCAACTTCTGTCACATGAAAATGCCGTGGTACTAAGTTGCCATTTGGGAGCTTAAATTCAATAGTTTCAAGCTCTTTTAATTGTGTTTTTATTTCTGATAGTTTCATAATTTGTATGTTTTAACAGCAATTATTATCTAATGCGTCTTGATTTAAAAATTCATTTATAGTCGTTTTCATACCAGACCAATTGGTTTTGTCAATACAGTAGCAAACACTTGTGCCTTCAATATTTCCTTTGATTAATCCAATGTTTTTTAATTCTTTTAAGTGTTGAGATATGGTAGATTGTGCCAAACCAATTTCTTCAACCAAATCACCACAAATACAAGAGTTTGATAGAAAAATATGTTGCAATATTGCTACTCTAGCAGGATGTGCAAAAGCTTTTGCTAGAAGAGAAATTTTGTTTTGTTCATCTGTAAATATTTCAGATTTGATTAATCCCATACCACATTAATTTGTTTATTGCAATATTACGATTAATATATTCTATGTCCAACATATATCCAAAAAAATAAAGTTTATTTGATTTTTATTGAATCGATTTTAAGGATTTCTTAACATTGTCAGCCTAGATGAAGTCGTAATTTTACGGGTAAAATTAAACACTAACACCTATTAAAATGAAAAAAATCGCATTATTAGCATTTGCTTTAACTCTAATGTTTAGCTTAAATGCTCAAGTAGAAACACCACAACCAAGCCCTTTTTCTAAAATCGAGCAGAAAGTCGGATTAACAGATATTACTATAGAATATTCTAGACCTAGTGTTAAAGGACGTCAAATATTTGGTTCTTTAGAGCCTTATGGAGGAAATATATGGAGAACTGGAGCAAATAAGAATACAATCATTACTTTTAGTGATGATGTTACTGTTGCTGGACAAGATGTAAAAGCTGGTTCTTATGCCATTTTTACAAGATTGAATTCTAAAACTGATTGGGATGTTATGCTTTATGCAGATACAGAAAACTGGGGAGCACCAAGTGAGTGGGATGATAGTAAAGTAGTAGCTTCGGCAAAAGTTGAAGTGATGGAAATTCCTTTTAATGTTGAAACATTTGCTATAGACATTAATAGTATTACCAATAATGGTGCTAATCTAGAGTTAATCTGGGAAAAAAGCTATGCAGCTGTTCCATTTACAGTTCCTACTGGAGATAAAGTTCAGGCTACTATAGATAAAGCATTAGCTGGACCAGCTATGGCAGATTATTATAATGCTGCAGTTTTTTATGCTGCTGAAGGGAAAGACCCTCAACTCGCTAAGAAATGGATGGATAAAGCTTTAAGCATGGTAGATACACCTCGTTTCTGGCATTTAAGACAAAAATCCTTAGTGTATGCTGCTGCAGGTGATAAAAAAGGAGCTATCCAAGCAGCTAAGGAGTCATTAGCTGATGCAAAGAAATCAAATAATGCAGGTTATGTGAAAATGAATGAAGATTCATTAAAAGAATGGGGAGCATTATAATCATTTAATTTTAAGCTAAAAAAAAGCGACTTTTAAGTCGCTTTTTTTGTTTTCATAATTTAGTTTTTAAAAACTTTAAATACGTGCTTATTGTTTTTTGATCTGACTTCAATAAAGTAGAGTCCAGAAGCTGCTGATTGCATATCTATTTGTGATTCAATTGAGACGTTTTGTAAATCAACTTTCTTAATCAGTCTTCCGTTTATGTCATAAACTGTAGCTTGAGTTAAATCTACTTGACTTAATTTTACAAGATTGTATACACCGTTTGAAGGATTTGGGTAAATGTTTATGACCTCAGTCAAATTATCAAAGTCTTTTAGTGATAATGCAAAGTTACAATTGTAAATCGCAATTTCATCAATATACCAACCATCTCTACCATTGCAGCCATCAGTTCCCATTTCAAATCTTAGTTTAATAGTTGAATTAGCAACTACACCTATTTGACTTAAATCTACAATACTTGTTCCCCAAGTACTAGTCACAGAGCCTTCATCAGAACCAGTAAAAGCATCTTGACTTTCCATTGGATTATCGTTTCCTGCAGAAGCGGCATTTATTGTACCATTGTATGGGTTAGTAGTAAAGGCAGTTGCTGGTAATATTTCCCATGCGCCTCCATCTAATTGATATTTAATATTAGCGCCATCCCAATTTGCTTCAGTGGAAATGTAATGGTTAAAAAATAGCTCAGTTATTCCAGTTGTATAATTAGGTATTGTAATTAAAGGGCTTTCTAAGCGGATGATTCCGTTTTCTAAATCAGAACTACAATTACCATTTATTGGGTCAGTTCCAAAAATACCATTCCCAGTTCTATTCTTAGGCAATGTATTACTTAGTGCCCAATCTCTGCTTTCCCAAGTTCCTGGATTTTCAGGTAGCTGAGTAAATACCCAACCATCAGTACCCGTTTCCCAATCTTCTGAGAAAATAGGATTTGTTGATGATGCACCACAAGGTGAAGGCGATGGGCCTAAAATCGGTTGAAAGTTACATGCATCAGGATTAGTACGCATTTCTACTGCCAAAATTGCGTCCATTACCGTTAGTATATCAGTAGCAGTAATAACTTCACCAGATAAACCTGCAGGCGTACTTGTAGTAGATAGACCTTCAAGGTCAATACCTAATAAATCTTGGGCTGACATTTCTAATGCATCTGCTAAATCAACAAAATTACTTGTAGATGTTAGATATTCACTTTGCGCTCTCCAGAAAATATGTGCAGCTTTAGTAAACCCTATGCTTGGAATTGTATATGTATTATAAGTACCACCATCAACAAGTAGAGCATATGCATGATTAGGAATGCCTGAATTGATATGCACACCGCCAGAATCTCCTGTTGAACACCAATATATACCGTCTGTTACTTTTCCTGGGTCACCATTACAAGTTGGGTCCCACATATCTCTTATAGCACCTCCAAAAGCAGTAGCATCTTCTCCCATGCGCCATCGATCAGAACTATTACATGCATTTCTAAGGGAGTCATCGTCATCGGCATCTTCATAATTGTTAAGTAAATCAATAGTTTCTCCCCAAATATCTGAATAAGCCTCGTTAATAGCCCCAGATTGCCATGCGTAAATGAGATTATTAGTAAATTCAGTATAAGCATGTCCCCATTCATGAGCGATAACATCATCTGAAGCAGTACCATCGCAGTAGTTTGCAGAAAAACCATTCCAAGTTGCATTTGGACAACTTATATTAGGGTTATTATTTATTGTAATCATTTGTGCATCTGCGCCATCATACGATATATAGCCAAATGCATTTTTAAAAAAATTATAAGTGTGCTCAGAAGCAATTACTTCATTTTGTTGCCAATTTGTTAGTGTTCCTGGTAAAGCATCTCCTTCTTCCCAAATTAGATTTGTTGGATCAGTATTTCCCTCATAAACGACTCTGTCAATAGCATGTGCAATTCCTGTAAATTGATCTAAAAGCTCTCCTGAATGTGCATCGATAAAAAGATATTCTCTTACATCTAGATTATTTCTAACCTCGATATGATAAGCTAAATGGTTGGAGGAAATGCTACCTTTTACTAGGCCTTTTGGGTAAATTACCAAATCGTTTTGTTCAATAAATAAAGCTTTTCCTGAGTTATTAAGGTTTTTGTTTTCTATTAAGTTTAGTGCAATAATTTTTGCATTTGAAACACTTAGACTAGGTGTAGCGCTTACTTTTATTTTAGGTATTACATTTCCGTTGATAGACGTAATTCTATTTTGAGAATTGTAGTGAAATCTTAGTTTGCCATCAAAAACTGGTACGCCATTGTGTAATTGGTTAAATGTAGCATGCTTAAATCCATAAATATCCGTACTTATTTTTTCAATAGCGAAATCATTAGAAGTTATCTCACCAAAAAGCTTTGTGTTTTCAATAAAGCTCATTGACTTAGCCTTAATATTGTTTCCTTTTGAAACATAGGCAGAAGCTTTAGGGAATTTTATAAACTTTACCGTACCAAGGTCATCATTTATAGTGATTTTGGCATCTGTAGCACTTATAAACTCTCTAAGAACCACATCATTTTTTTGGGCAAATGCCTGAAGACTTAAAAGCATCATTAGCATTAATAGGGACTTTGTAGTTATTTTCATAGTATAATTTGGGTAATTTTTCACGTAATATTAGTAAAAAATATCCATAATTACTTACAAATTATGCATGTCAAACTTTAATTCTTGAAGATAAAGACTTAATAATCAGGGTTTAGTTCTGTGTTTTTGTAAATCCTTGGATAAGATTAGTAATTACAATTACAAGTACGCATCCAAAAAGATTGAGCCATAAATAAGGCATCCAATCATACCACCAACCAGCTATTATAATAACTTGAGTGATTAAAGCTCCAGTAAATACAGCATTGCCTTTAATATGTTTAAAGAAAAACGCTAGTAAGAAAATACCCAGTACATTTCCATAGAATATTGAGCCAATTATATTTACAAGTTGAATGAGGTTTTCTGCAAGATTTGCAAAACAAGCGATAATAATGGCTATGATTCCCCAGGCCAGTGTAAACCATTTTGTGACTCTGACCATTGATGCATCATCTTTTTTTCCTTTTACATTACGACCATATAAATCTATAGAAGTAATGGTAGCAAGCGCATTAATCTCAGAAGCTGTGGATGACATGGCTGCTGATAGAATCACTGCTAAGAGTAAGCCAATAAGACCGATAGGCAATTGATTAAGGATAAATCTAATGAACATGTAATCTCTATCATTAGTTTGTGTATCCTTTGCTGCGGACTTATATAGTGCAGATAATTCTTCAGACTTAGTTATGTATGCTTCGTTTTCAGGATTAGATTTTAGTGTTTCTACTTCAGATTTCAATTTATTATATTCTGAAGTATATTCCGGGTCAATTGCTTTTTTAATAAGGAATTTGGATTCTAATCGGTAAGTTTTTTCAATACTATCTAATTTTGAAATCTCTTTGGTTATAGCTTCATTGTCGTTTTTAGCTAATGAAAGACTTAATTCTTTTTTCTCAGTAAAAAGGAGGTTTTGTTTTTGTTGTAAAGACCTATATTCATCACCATATTCTGAAGCAAGTACCGTTTTTGTAGAAGCGTCAATAAAGTTTAAGGGTGCAGGATTAAATTGATAAAACACAAATACCATAATACCAACGAGTAGAATAAAAAACTGCATTGGCACCTTAAGTAAACCGTTAAAAAGCAGACCCATCTGCATTTCTTTCATGCTTTTCCCTGAAAGATAACGTTGTACTTGGCTTTGATCAGTTCCAAAATAGGAGAGTGCCAGAAATGTTCCACCAATTAAACCAGACCAAACCGTATATCTATTTTCCAAATCAAATGAAAAGTCTAAAACTTCCATACGTCCATTTGCGCCAGCAATTTCTAAAGCATCACCAAAAGACACTTCATCGGGAATTAAATTTAAAGTGATAAAAAGTGCCGCCAACATCCCCGCAAAAATCACAAACATTTGTTGTTTTTGAGTCACTGTTACAGCTTTGGTACCACCAGAAACGGTATAAATGATTACTAAGACACCAATTATGATGTTTAGGTAAACAATGTTAATGCCTAATACAATAGACAAAATAATTGCTGGAGCAAATATGGTAATACCTGCAGCCAAACCTCTCTGAATTAAAAATAAAATAGCCGTTAAACTTCGTGTCTTTAAATCAAAACGATTCTCTAAAAACTCATAAGCTGTGTAGACCTTTAAACGATGATACAACGGAATAAAAATGGCGCAAATAATAACCATGGCTATTGGTAAGCCAAAGTAAAACTGCACAAAACCCATTCCATCAGAAAAGGCCTGTCCCGTGGTAGATAAAAATGTAATAGCACTGGCTTGAGTAGCCATAACTGAG
>SHBX01000043.1 GCA_004211785.1 Winogradskyella sp. | reverse complement strand
GAACACGAGGACATCGATTAGAAGGCATCTGGCATTCTGGCTCACAAATGGGTGGCGTGCTTAATCTAGTACGTGGTATCCATGTATTAGTCCCAAGAAATATGACTAAAGCTGCTGGTTTTTACAACACACTTTTAGATAGTGATGAGCCTGCATTGGTTGTTGAGTGCTTAAACGGTTACCGTCTCAAGGAAAAAATGCCGAATAATATTGGTCAATTTAAAACACCAATCGGTGTTGTAGAAACTATTAAAGAAGGTGAAGACATTACTTTAGTGTCGTATGGCTCAACCTTACGTTTGGTAGAGCAAGCTGCAAAAGAATTACAAGAAGTTGGTATTGATGCCGAAATCATTGATGCACAGTCTTTATTACCTTTTGATTTAAACCACGATATCGTAAAAAGTGTTGCAAAAACCAACCGTTTAATGGTTATTGACGAGGATGTTTCTGGTGGAGCATCTGCTTATATTTTGGACGAAATCTTGAATACACAAAACGCTTACCAGTATTTAGATAGCAAACCAAGGACACTAGCTGCAAAACCACATAGACCTGCTTATGGTACTGATGGTGATTATTTCTCTAAACCTTCTGTAGAAGATATTTTTGAAGCCATCTATAATGTAATGCATGAGGCAAATCCTAAAGATTTCCCAAAGCTGAGATAACAAAACATTTAGTTATAAAATCAAGCGCCTTTAATTTAACATTAGAGGCGTTTTTTATTATTTTTAAATAAAAATCCACCTAAAAAAACAAACGATTGATATAATAAAAGTGCATTTGAATAATAAAAAATCATTTATTAATATTGGCAGTAATTAGAAAAGAATAATTTATGCTCAAAAAGTCTATCAACGTCTATAATCTATTACTTATTACATTAACGCTTCTTTTTTGTACAGATAAACTACATGCACAATTCTATATTACTAGTAGAAGTCTAAAAAAAGAACAACCAAGAATAGTTTTTGATTCATTGACCTACACATCTCTTAATAACGAAACTGTTTCAGGTTTTGGTTTTGTTAATCCTATAGATGCTAAATCAATTGTATTTATAAAAGAAAAACCTAAAGAAAATGTTGTTAAAGGTTGGAAAGATATAAAAGTAAAGTCAGCAACAATATATACTTCAAAACTCAAAGAGTTATCATATAGAATGCTAGATTTAGATCCTAACCTAGATGCTATTCAGAAAAAAAGAATATTATCTAAAAATTATACTATAGATGACACTATCAATGTATTTTTTCTAAGAAATATAAAAGGTGCTATAGCAAATAATCTACGTACCTTATATTATGAAAACAACAAGGCACGAGTTTTTAAAGATATAACTTCAAACTATTATGCCACTTCACAAATAGTTTACTTTCAAAAGCAAGAAAAACCAGTATATGAAAGTGACACCTATTTTTTAAATTATAATAATCATAAAGCATTTAAAAAATCTGTAAAACGGTTCTTTAAAACCTGCCCAAAAATTGTTGAAAATGCTCAAAATGGTGATTATTTTCCAAGAAGTGGAAAAGCTTTAAGAAAAATAGCTGATGATTATGAAAGTTATTGTGATAATTGATGGAATTATTCCCATAGTTTGGCTTTGAAACAATTTGAGCCGTATCCATTTTTCAATTCTCTAAGAAAATAGATAAATTTAGGTTTTAAACTAAACACATAATGTTTCCAGATTTTAACCGTTGGAGTTTGCCTTTACTCATTCTTGTATTGCAAGGCCTCATCTTTGTAGTGCTTCTGCTAACACGCTATTTTAGAAAACGAAACTACTCTGACTTGTTTTTGGGGCTTATTTTGTTGCTCACCTGTTACACACAAACCTGCTACACAGTTGGCTTTATGGGTTGGTATGACGCTTTTAGAACCACAAAAATCAATTACTTTCTCATTAATATTGGTGTGGTATTAGCACCATTGATTTATCTATATGTCAAGTCAGTTACGGAAAGTAATTTTAAATTTAAGAAAGTTTATTGGTGGCATTTTGCTTTAGCCATTATTGTCGTAGCGCTAAGATTTGGTGTTTACACCTATGATGTTCTACAACCAGGATTTGAAGATGTACAAAACGGAATATTAAAACTCGCTTGGGACGAAGCTATAATTCAACCTGTGTTAAGTTATATATCGCCAACGCACATGCTTTTGTACTTGGCATTTACATTTCAGTTATTTTATAATTACCGTAAAAAAATTATTCAGTATTTCTCGAACACATACAAGCTAGAGCTTAATTGGATATTAACATTCTTAGTGCTTTTTACAATTTCATTTTTGTATGATACCATCCAAAGTATCGTTGGCATGTCGTTTACGGATTTAGGTTATCAAGAACGTTGGTGGCTTAATCTATATCTCGCAGTTATCACTTTGTTTATTGGTATTAAAGGCTATTATACTGATACAACAAAGCTAAATAAGCTTCAGTTTAGCTTTTCACCAAAAACTATAGGTATTCCTGAGTCTAAAAACGAAATGGAAGACAAATCCATATCTGAAGAAGAATTGGCTCTAGTCAAGAACCTTATGGAAAATGAAAAAGCTTACTTAGACCCAGAACTTAATCTGGCGGATTTAGCAAAACAAGCTAACTTAACTCGCGGACAACTATCAGAAATCATCAATTCTGGCTTCAACAAAAACTTTAATGACTTTGTAAATGGTTATCGTGTAGAAGCTTTTAAAAGTATGCTCAAAGAAGAAAAACACAAACAAATGTCTCTACTTGGTATTGCACAAGATTGTGGTTTTAATAGTAAAGCTACTTTTAATCGTGTTTTTAAAAAACTCACTAACCACTCACCTACCGAATATTTGAAATCGCAACTTAATTAATACGTCTCAAATCGTATTTAAGTCCTTCTAGTACATTATAAGTCGTTCACGCAGCGCTTATCTCGCAAATTTGTATCAATAAACAACAAAACCAATTTGTGATGATACAATTAAAATCTTTTATCAAATTTCTAATCGTTCCTGTAATACAGAAAAAATGGTATGCCGACTTATTAATCGCACTTCCAAGAATCATATGTGGTCTATTATTAACCGTAAGTTTTGGTGCAGATAAATTTGGCATGCCTTGGACCGCAGATAGTCAAAATTTAAGCTTATTCGAAGTTTCTGCTTGGTTCCCAGAAGATGTAGCTTCATATGGTGGTATTTTTGCTATGGCACCAGTATTCTTTGCATGGATGGGTGCCTTTAGTGAAGCCGTAGGCGGACTGCTATTTATGCTTGGGCTAAAAACACGTATCGCTTCTTTCTTAATTATCTGCACAATGCTTGTTGCCATATTTATGCAAAAATGGCATCAAGGTTTATGGTCAATGCTTCCTGCAATGGGCTTCCTATGGGTTGCCATCTATCATCTTGTATTAGGCTCAGGACGTTTTGGTTTGGACTTTCTAATCAGTAAAAAATTAAAATAATTTCAAAATAATCAATTAAAACAAACATTATGAAAACACTATTTACAACACTCGTATTATTATTTGTAACACTTTTTGCAAACGCGCAAGACACCATTAAAATTTCAGATTTTGAAAGTATGAATAATACCAGCTGGAAAGGTAAACTCACATATAAAGATTACCAATCTGGAAAACAGGAGACAATTCCGTCAACAATGAATCTTAAAATTGAGGGCGATAAGATTATTTATAGCGTTCAGTATGATTATGAACCTAACAAGAATAACATCTCTAAAGTAAAAATTAAAAAAGATGGTACTGTTTTCGGCAACGAAAAAGTCATTAGCTTCACTGAAGAAAACGGAACAAAAACATTGGTAACTATGTATCAGGGAAAAGATAATGGCGAAAAAGCAGATATGTATGTGACTCGGGTTTTGACAGATTCTACATACAGCGCTACTAAAGAAGTGCAAATCGAAGGTTCTGAAACAAGATTTGTTAGAAACAAATACGAATACACTAAAATTAAATAATCATGAGAATCATAAAACTTATAATCTCATTATTTATTCTAGTCCTATTTATGAACTGTGTTCAAGACACAAAGTCAAAAACCATAACATTAACTGTTGATATGAATGGTATTGAAAATGTTGAAAACGTTGGTGTTCGCGGCAGTAACTTACCGTTATCTTGGAAAGAAACCATATTTCTTACAGATGAAGATAATGATGGCATCTATCAAAAAACGTTCAGTATCAATACAGCAAGTTATGACCTAGAGTTCAAATTTGTAAAAAACAGTGATTTCTTTGAGTTAGAAAATCAAAACAACCGCAGTATTGTTTTTGAATACAAACCAGAAACGATTACTTATAAAGCCACATTTAATAACCAAGAAGAAAAAATTATAAGAAAATAGCTTCAACCCATTAAACCTTTTAAAAGTGCTAGAGTCTTAGATACAAACTCAATCTAATCACTCTATGAGAAACGCATGTTTTTTCCTTTTTGCTCTAGCACTTTTTTCTTGTTCTTCCGATAACGAAATGACGCCTGTAGATGTTACAAATCCAGATGCTGAATTCGATTTTTCTGAAACCTTCACAGCAAACTTCGACGTTTTACCAGATTATTCAAATCAAACAATACCAAATTACATCACTCGTGATAATACTGGAAATAATAGTATTACTGATGACGGTGCCATGCTTGGCCGTGTATTATTCTACGACAAAAACTTATCCGTAAACAACAGTGTCTCTTGTGCTAGTTGTCACAAACAAGAATTTGCCTTTAGTGACGATGTGCAAGCGAGTTTAGGTGTTAATGGTGTAACAGGAAGACATTCCATGAGATTGGTCAATGCAAGATTCTCTGACGAAGCAAGATTCTTTTGGGACGAGCGTGCCAATACTTTAGAAACACAAACCACAATGCCAATCCAAGATCATGTAGAAATGGGCTTTAGTGGTGAAGATGGTGATTTGGCATTCAGTGATTTAATTACAAAATTAGAAGCTATCGATTATTATCCAGAATTGTTTAATCGCGCTTTTGGAAACCAAACAATTAATGAGGCACGTATGCAAGATGCCTTAGCACAATTTATACGAAGCATACAATCTTTTGACAGCAAGTATGACGAAGGCAGAGCCAATGCAAATAACGATGGGCAACCATTTGCCAACTTTACTCAACAAGAAAATTTAGGCAAACAGCTGTTTTTACAACCGCCAGTGTTCAATAACGAGGGGATACGAACAAATGGCGGTATTGGCTGTGCCGGTTGTCATCAAGCTCCAGAATTTAGTATTGATCCAAACTCCAGAAATAATGGTGTTATAGGTTCTATTGATAATTCAGGTGCAGATTTGGATGTCACACGCTCACCAACGTTGAGAGATGTTGTAAAAGCAGATGGTACTAGTAACGGACAGTTTATGCATATTGGTGTTAGCAGCAATTTTGCTACTGTACTTAATCATTATAATGACATTAATCTGGCTGGAAATAATAATCTAGACCCACGATTAAGACCAAACGGAAATGGGCAACAGCTTAATCTTACAGATGAAGAACGTAGCGCAGTTATTGCATTTGTTAGAACTTTAGCTGGTAATGATATTTATACCAATGAAAAATGGAGCAATCCATTTATAAATCAATAGGTTATATAAACAAACAAAAAGCATCTTTTATCAAAGGTGCTTTTTTTATATCTTTAGGCTATTACTAACCCAAATAACCAACAATTTTGAAAAAAAATTATAACGATTTAGCCCTATTGATTCTTCGATTAGGATTTGGAGGAATGATGCTTATTAGACATGGTGTACCTAAGTTAGACAAATTATCAGACTCTTCTGGATTTCCTGACCCATTAGGCATAGGTTCTACTGCATCTTTAATTCTTTGTCTAATTGGAGAATTTTTAGCTCCCGTTTTAATCATCATAGGATTAAAAACCAAATTAGCCGCAATCCCTGCTGCAATAACAATGGCAGTAGCTGTTTTTATAGTTCATGCTAGTGACCCATTAGCTAGAAAAGAAATGGCAATACTATATCTTTTTGCTTTTCTGGTTATCTTTTTAGCTGGTCCAGGTTCTTTTTCTGTGGATGGACGGAAAGGAAGATAATATTTACATAAAATAGCACTTAAAAGTGTTTGGCATGAGTTGCAGCGTGTTTGTCGAAATTCGTTGCAACTTATTGTCTTTTATAAGAGTTTGGCTGAAACTTTTAAAATCAAGAATTATGAAATCTAGAATTGTAGTATTAGTAATGGGCCTCTTATTATTCAGCTCATGTATTGTAAAATCTATTCAGCCATTTTACGTAAAGAATTCTGAATCATTTAATGAAAAACTCATAGGCACATGGTCAGATAACAAAAAGGGTACTTGGGAAGTATTATCTTTTGAAGAAGAATTTAAAAAAGAAAATAAGAACGAAAAAGGCATCATAAAACTATCTGAAGAAGATATTAAGGCCTACGAAACCTATAAAAATGGGTATTTTATAAAGTACGTTAAAAAAGAAAGTGAAGCATTATTTATGGGAATTCCTTTTAAAGTTGACAATCATCTTTTCATAGACTTTGCACCTTTTGAGTTTGATAGTGATGACATTAGTAAACTCGTAGGACAACACCTTTTAAAAACACATTCTACTGCTTTGGTTCAAGTTAATGACGATGATTCTATCACTTTAAAATGGTTATCAGAAAAAGCAGTTGGTGCTTTGTTTGAACAAAAGAAACTGAGGTTAAAACATGAAATAACAGGTTTAGACGAAGACCTCGTATTAACTGCAAGTAGTGAAGAATTATATAACTTCTTAAAGAAGTTTATGGCTTCAGATTTTGAGGGCAAATGGGACAATGATGATATTTATACATTAAAACCAAATAATGCAAAACCTTAATATCAACAACATATTAAAAAGTAGCAATTACCACAGGCCGCTGTTATTTAATGGTGTTTTGTGGTCGTTGTCTTTCTTGGTTTTACTCTTTATTTTCTCAAAAGGACAACCACCAATTACTGCAGATTACATTTATACATCAGTGTTTTTATTGGTGATTGCGGTACCTGTATGCATTAACTTTTATATACTAATTCCCAGGTTTTTAAAACAGGAACGCTATCCAATATACATTGCCTTATTCATTGCTAACTTATTAGGATTTGCATTACTAAATAGCTTGTTTTTCAATAATTTGCTAGATGCTTTATTTCCAAATTATTTTTTCGTATCCTATTTTTCGAGTGTCAACATCTACGTGACTTACAGTATTTTTTTAATAGCCACTACCCTTTTTAAATTAGCTGAAGATTGGTTCTATTTCAACACCAATCAAAATCAAGTTTTAAAACTTCAAAATCAGCAAATACAAACCCAACTTACGGCATTACGTGCGCAGATAAATCCACATTTTTTATTCAATTCGCTCAATGTTATTTACGCTATGGCTTTGGAAAAAAAGGAAAACATTACAACGGCAATCGTAGAGTTGTCAGATGTGTTGCGCTATGTTATTTACGATTCTGATACAGAACGTGTCACTTTAAAAGAAGAACTAAAACTTCTCAAAAACTATATATCGTTTCAGAAGTATCGTGGACAATCTGAAAATACAGTTGATTTTAATATCGATATACAAAATGAAAACTTCAAAATATATCCAATGTTGTTATTACCGCTTTTAGAAAACGCCTATAAATACGGCTTTTCCGGAAATGACACTTCAGAAAAAATAGACATTGAATTAACTCAAAAACAATCCTATTTTAAGTTTAGAATTCAAAATTCAAATCAAAACATCAAGCATAACTTAGACGATAATTACTCAGGTGTTGGACTAGAAAACCTGAAGAATAACCTTAGCTTAGTATATCCAAATCAGCATAAGTTTACTAAAAAAGAAACACGCGATAGTTTCACCGTTGTTATAGAAATTAAAGATGAGCAATAACAAAACCATATCTTGTATTATTGTGGATGACGAGTTATCGTCACAAAAAGTCTTGCAACATTTTATAACAGAAACCGAGGTTTTAGAATTAAAACAGATTTGCAATAACGCCGCAGAAGCCTTTAAATACCTCCAGCTTAATACAGCTATAGATTTACTGTTTTTAGATATTAATATGCCTAAACAAACAGGTTTGGATTTTTATAAAAGTTTGCAGCGTCCACCAGCGGTTATTTTTACAACGGCGTATCCGCAGTATGCCGTGGAAGGTTTTGAGGTTAATGCTACCGATTATTTACTAAAACCTTTTCCTTATGAACGTTTTCTAACAGCAATTAATAAAGTTTTAAATGAAAAACTACTTCAACCAAAACAAGATTTCATAATTCTAAAAGAGAATAAGGCCTTACATAAAGTTTTCTTTTCAGATATTACTATTATTGAGGCCTTTGGAGATTATGTTAAAGTGCATATGGAAGATAAAACGATAGTAACACACAGCACATTTTCAGGTTTTATTGCGCAATTACCTGCTTATTTTATTCGGGTTCACAAATCGTTTAGTATCAATTTAAATAAGATGAATCACCTCTCAGGTAATCAAATTACCGTAGATTCGCATAACGTCCCAATTGGGCAAACCTATAAAGTACAAGTGCTAAAAGCTTTAAATATTTAAGATGAAGGCAGCCACCATAGTTACCATAAAAAAAGAACTGCAACACCTGCCTAAGGAAGATTTATTACAACTATGTCTGCGCTTAGGACGTTTTAAAAAAGAAAATAAAGAGCTACTCACCTATTTGTTATTCCAAGCGCATGACGAGGAAAGTTATATCGAAAGCATTAAAGAAACCCTAGACGAACTCTTTGAAGGCATGAATACCGATAGCTATTTCTACATGAAAAAGACCATTCGCAAAATTCTAAGACAGATTAAAACCTTTAGCCGTTACAGCATCACTAAAACTACTGAGGTAGAACTTCTCCTCTACTTTTGCGAACGCCTCAACCAGCTAAATCCAAACATTCATCGTAACCGAACGCTTGACAATCTGTACCAAAGACAAATTATAGCAATAGAGAAAAAAATTGCTTTATTTCATGAAGATTTGCAGTATGATTATCGCATGCAATTGGAGGAATTATAATTGAATTATTTAATAAAAGTATCAAGTAAAAAATCCTTAATTTAGCGCATCAATTTTTTGAAGTAGATTATTATGAAAAATACTGCATTATCTGCAACTCATGAATCTTTAGGTGCCAAAATGGTGCCTTTTGCCGGCTATAATATGCCTGTACAATATGAAGGTGTAAACATAGAGCATGAAACGGTACGACAAGCAGTTGGTGTTTTTGATGTGTCTCACATGGGTGAGTTTTTAATCGAAGGTCCAAATGCCTTAGATTTAATCCAAAAAGTATCGAGTAATGATGCTTCAAAATTAGAAGTTGGAAAAGCACAATACAGCTGTTTACCAAACGATGATGGTGGTATTGTCGATGATTTAATCATTTATAAAATCAAAGACGAAACTTATCTTCTGGTAGTTAATGCTAGTAACATTGAAAAAGATTGGAACTGGATTTCATCAAAAAACGATGTTGGTGCAGAGATGCGCGATTTAAGTGAAAATTATTCTTTGCTAGCTATTCAAGGTCCAAAAGCTGTTGAAGCGATGCAGTCTTTATCTAGTCATGATTTATCAGAAATAGGCTTCTATAACTTTGTTGTAAGTGATTTTGCTGGTATTGAGCATGTTATTATTTCGGCAACAGGTTATACAGGTAGTGGCGGGTTTGAAATCTATTGTAAAAACTCTGAAGTAAAACAAATTTGGGACAAAGTTCTAAAAGCTGGCGCTGACTTTGGTATTAAGCCTATAGGTTTAGCTGCTAGAGACACCTTACGTTTAGAAATGGGTTACTGCCTTTACGGTAATGACATAGACGATTCAACATCACCTATTGAAGCTGGTTTAAGCTGGGTTTGTAAATTCAATAAAGACTTTACAAATAGTGAAGCCTTACAGGCCGAAAAAGAACGCAAACCAGAAAACAGATTAGTTGCTTTTAAATTGGATGACCGTGGCATTCCTCGCCATGGCTACGATATTGTTGATGGCTCTGGTAAAACTATTGGTCGTGTGACTTCGGGTACGATGAGTCCAAGTTTAGGTATTGGTATTGGTTTGGGATATGTGCCACGAGTATTTGCCTCTGCAGATAGCAAAATTAATATCCAAGTCCGTAAAAAAGCAATTCCTGCTACAGTTGTAAAATTACCATTTTACAAAAGCTAAAATGCGTTTCTGAGCGTTGTTAGACTAATGAAGAAGACAGAACGTAAATACAAAATACTAATACTTGGTGTTAGTGGTTATATAGGTAATGCTATTTACAAAGAGCTTTGTGACTATTTTAGAACGTATGGAACCTACTTTACTATTAAAAGTGAATTCGAAAAAAATCAACAATTCTTTCACTATAATGTTGAAGAAGATGACATTTACGAAGTTCTTGAAGCCACAAAACCAGATATTGTTATTTCTGCACTCCGAGGTGATTTTCATGCCCAAACTATAGCACATAATCATATCGTAGAATATGCGCAAGAACATGGTAGCAAAATTATATTCCTATCATCAGCTAATACATTTGATGCTTACAGTAAATATCCAAGTTATGAGACTGACAAAACGTTAAGTCACAGTATTTACGGGCATTTTAAGATTAAGATTGAAAATATGCTACTGCGCATGCCAAAGCGACAAGTCGCCATTTTGCGTTTACCAATGGTATTTGGGACTAACTGTCCTAGAATTCAAGAAATAAAGCAACTTATATCAGAAAAAGAAGCCGTTGAAATTTTTCCGAATTTAATAATGAATGTCACTTTAGATAAAAAAGTGACGCAGCAAATACATTATATCATCAACCGAAATAAATCTGGCATATTTCATTTAGGAAGTACAGATTTGGTACATCATGATGAATTTATTCAACAAATCATCTCTAAAATTACAGAAACAAAAGTATCTCTAAAACAGGTTTATACCACTAACGAAGATCGTTATCTAGCAGTTTTACCAAAGTATAATAAGTTGCCTAAACATCTTCAGATAACCAGCGATATTGTTTTAAAGGAACTCCAAAAGTAATTTTGTGAGACTTATTGTAATTGGTTAATTTTAATACAAACTATTTCTCATGAAAAAACTTGATAAAGACACTATAGAAGCCAAATTATTACAACTTCCAGATTGGGATTATTTTGATAATGCGCTTCATGCAGAGTTTGAATTTGAAAATTTCAAAGATTGCTTTAGCGCTATGAGTCGTATCGCTTTTGAATGCGAAGCTCTAGAACATCATCCTGATTGGTCTAATGTCTATAATGTCTTAAAAATATCGATAAGCACACATGATGCTGGCGGCGTAACTAATAATGACTTTGAGCTTGCAAAAGCTATCGATTATATTGTTGAGCCTGAAGATTAAAATCATTTTTAAACCACACTTATTTTTTTAAATTTGTGCAACTTCGGTTTTAAAACATACAATAACCTTAAATATTAAAAAATGGGAAGAGCTTTTGAGTTTAGAAAAGCACGTAAAATGAAACGTTGGTCTGCTATGAGCAAAGCCTTTACACGTATTGGTAAAGACATTGTAATGGCAGTAAAAGATGGTGGTCCCGACCCAGATAGTAATTCGCGACTTAGAGCTGTAATACAAAATGCCAAGGCTGTTAATATGCCAAAGGCCAATGTAGAACGTGCTATAAAAAAAGCTAGTGAAAAAGGTCAAGGTGAATATAAAGAAGTTCTTTTTGAAGGTTATGCTCAGCATGGTATCGCAGTACTTGTAGAGACCGCAACAGATAATAATACACGTACCGTTGCTAATGTGCGTAGTTACTTTAATAAAACTGATGGTAGTTTAGGGACTTCTGGTTCTGTGGCATTTATGTTTGACCATACGTGTAACTTTAAAATTAAAGGTGAGGAATTAGATCTAGAAGAACTAGAACTAGAATTGATAGATTTTGGTGTCGAAGAAATCTTTGAAGATACTGATGAAGATGCAGATGGCAACGAGCAAACGAGTGTTATGGTATACGCGCCATTTGAAAGCTTCGGAAATATTCAATCTTATTTAGAAGAAAACAAAATCGAAATCATATCTTCTGGTTTTGAGCGTATTCCTCAAGTGACTAAATCTCTTTCAGCTGAGCAAGCAGAAGATGTAGAAAAACTACTAGAAAAACTTGAAGAAGATGATGATGTACAGAATGTATATCATACAATGGAAGAATGAATCTGTAGAAGAGTAATTTCTAAATTATTAAAAAATCAAAAAGACTATCAAACTAATGATAGCCTTTTTTCTTTTTAAATTAATCCATTAAAATAAAAAGGGGATGCTGTATATACGCTGCGAATCTGATTTTAGATTTATTTAACAAAAAAATTAAATTTTGTAGCTTTAAAACATGGAAAAAATAGTTACTACTTTTTATGCCGCATTTGCGAATTTAGATGCAGAGGCAATGGCAAATTGTTATCATGAGGATATTGTCTTTGAAGATCCTGGTTTTGGGACTCTACATGGCGAACATGCTAGCAACATGTGGCGTATGCTATGTGCATCTCAAAAAGGAAAAGATTTTAAAGTCACCTTTTCTAATATTGAAACAAATAAAAATACTGGCTCTGCAAAATGGGAAGCAAAGTATAATTTCAGTAAAACTGGACGAAAAGTTCATAATAAGATTTCCGCTGAGTTTCAATTCAAAGATGGATTAATTATTAAGCATGTAGATACATTTAACTTACACAAATGGGCATCTCAAGCTTTTGGCTTTAAGGGGAAATTAATTGGAGGCACATCTTTTTTCAAAAAGAAACTACAAAAACAAACCAATAGTTTGCTCGATAGATTTGAAGCAAAACTCTGATTTTTAACACTCATTAACT
The DNA here is from genome assembly GCA_004211785.1 of Winogradskyella sp. Classification (GTDB taxonomy): domain Bacteria; phylum Bacteroidota; class Bacteroidia; order Flavobacteriales; family Flavobacteriaceae; genus Winogradskyella. The sequence goes on along the minus strand of SHBX01000043.1, from coordinate 6,502 downwards.
TATAGAAAGGCGCATATTTTATATATTGTTAAACTATTCTGTTTCAGAATTTAGAACATCGCTAAACCAAATTTATAATTATGAGAATGACATCAATCAAAGCCATTAAGTACTTTTCAATGGCTCTTCTTTTGTGTGCTTTTATAATGCCACAAAACGCAAACGCACAACGAAAGAAGAAAAGAAAAAAAGATAAAACTGAAGCTGCTGCTCCAAAGCCGCCTAAGAAAAAAGAAAAGTCAATTAAAGAACTCACAAAATCAAGCAAAAAAATTGAAGGTCTTTTTACAGTTTATGAAGATACTATAACAGGAGCTTTACACATGATTGTTAAAGATGAGCAAATTGGGAAAGATTATATCTATTTTAGTCAAGTGTCTAATGGTAGTACTGATGCTGGCCTGTATCGAGGTAATTATGGCGGTTCAAAAGTTTTCCGAATTAATAAGCATTTTAATAAGTTAGAATTTGAAGGGCAGAATACCTCATTCTATTTTGATGAGAGTAATGCAATATCTCGCTCAAAAGATGCAAATGTTACTAACGGTAAAATGGCTTCGTTAAAAATTGAAGCATATGATAAAGAAACCGGAGAATACTTAATCAAAGCAGATGGTATTTTTATGAAAGAAACTCTGAGACAATTAAAACGTCCTAGATTTCCTGGTCAATCACCTTTTGCATTTACACTTGGTAATTTAGATAAAAACAAGACTACAGTAAAGGCCATAAATAATTATGAGGACAATACCAATCTTGAGGTTGAGTATGTATATTCTAAGCCTTCGGTTATAAATGGTGGTTCTGCCGCAATAGCAGATGGCAGAAATGTAAGCGTACAAGTTTTCCATAGTTTTATTGCTATGCCAGATAATGATTATGAAATCCGTCTGGACGACCCACGTGTTGGTTATTTTACAACTCAAATCAATGACCAAACAGCAACAAATTCTACTCCTTTTAGAGACTTAGTTCACCGATGGAATCTTAAGAAAAAAGACCCTAGTGCTGCTATCTCAGAACCTGTAAAACCTATTACTTGGTGGATGGAGAACTCTACACCAGTTGAATGGAGAGAAACTATAAAGCAAGGTGTTTTAGAATGGAATAAAGCTTTTGAAAAAGCAGGATTTAAAAATGCAGTGGTTGTAAAATTACAACCTGATGATGCAACATGGGATGCTGGAGATATTAATTATAACGTTTTACGTTGGACCTCATCTCCAAATCCACCATTTGGCGGCTATGGCCCTAGTTTTGTAAACCCAAAAACAGGTGAAATCATGGGTGCAGATATTATGCTAGAGTATGTCCACTTTACAAATAGAGTGATGTATGATAAGTTATTTGAATTATCTGCAAAACCAAAAGCATTTGATGCATCAGAATTTTTAAGAGATAATAAAGTGTTTTGTTCTTTAGGTCATGTTATGCATGAGAACACCATGTTTGGCCAAGCTGTTTTGGAGGTTGCAGGTGCTGATGATTTAGAAATGGCTAGAATGAAAAAAGAAGCTATGATAGCATTAATTATGCATGAAGTTGGCCATACTCTAGGTCTTAACCATAACATGAAAGCCAGTCAGTTATTTTCTCCAGAACAATTAGCAGATGCTAGTTTTATAGAAGGCAAATGTCTTACAGGTTCTGTAATGGATTATGCAGGTATTAATTTAACAAATGATAGAAGTAAGCAAGGTCAGTACTATGATACTTCAGTTGGGCCATATGATGTATGGGCTATCCGATTTGGTTACACACCTTTTAAAACTGGTGCAGAAAAAGAAGCATTATTGAATCAATCTACAAAACCAGAATTAATTTTTGGTAACGATGCAGATGATATGCGTGCTCCAGGAAAAGCAATTGATCCCCGCGTTATGATTGGAGATTTATCCAACGACCAAATTGGTTATTCTATTGATAGATTTAAGTTAGTGGATGATATGATGGGTAACATCAAAAATAAGTTTGCAAAGCGTGGTGAATCATTTCAAGAGATGCGTCGTGCATACTATATCTTAAGTGGACAACGTGCTACAGCAGGTAATGTGATTTCCAGATTTATTGGAGGAGTTTATGTTGATCGCGCTATGGTAGGTCAACAAGGTGCTACAAAACCTTACACGCCTGTTAGTTTAGAAGATCAAAAAAGAGCAATGAATGCCCTTAAGACTTATGTTTTTGCTCCAAATGCTTTTGATGCGCCTAGCGATTTGTACAATTATCTAGCGATGCAAAGAAGAGGCTATAATTTCTTTGGAGGTCCAGAAGACCCAAAAATCCACAGACAAGTATTAAATTACCAAAGAGGTGTGTTAATACATATTCTTCATCCAAATACACTACAACGTATTACAGATAGTGAGCTTTATGGAAATGAGTATAAGTTATCTACGTTTATGTCTGATCTTAATAATGCCATTTTTAAGGCCGACATATACGGCAATGTAAATTCGTTTAGACAAAACTTACAACTAGAGTATACAAACATGCTTATAGATATGCTAACCAGTAAGCAAAGTGGTAGATTTACTAATAACGCAAAATCTATGGCACTTTATAACTTAAAGAATATTAGAACTATGGCTGCGCCAAATGGAAATGTATCTTCAAAAGCGCATAAACAGCATTTAAGAACTCTTATTGACAATGCTCTAAAAGATGTAAAATAATAATTTAAATACATTAGAAAAAAGGCTATCAAATTTAATTGGTAGCCTTTTTTATTTTGCAATGTTTCTTTCTAGTGACACTAGGGTTTATTTTATGTTTCATTGCTTTATTAATTATATATCAAAGCTTATGCCATAAATGATTGTTAGTTGTAGATTATTTATCGACTACTTTATAGTAACTATAAATTCAATAAAAATGAAAAGATTTGTATTATTAATTATAATCCTTTTTGCCTTTAACATTTCTGCTCAAGAAATGACTAATGATAAGCTAGGTAAAATCATAAATGAAGTAAGTGATAAGGTAGAAGGAGAGAATGGAAGATGGCAATTTAATATTAAGGAAACTGTTTTCATTGTACTTACCGATTCTACAAATAACAGAATGCGCATTATTTCGCCTATTGCAGAAACAATAAGTTTAGAAAAAAACATGTTAGAAAATGCATTAATCGCCAATTTTCATTCTGCATTAGACGTAAAATATGCCATTTCAGAAGGCATAATTTGGTCTGCATTTATTCATCCCTTAAAAGAATTATCTGAAAAGCAAGTAGAAGATGCTATAAGTCAAGTATATTATGCTAATACTAATTTTGGTACAACTTACGCAAGTACATCCTTAATATTTCCGGGAAACAAAAGAGAAGAAAAACCAAAGGAAAAGAAATTAAAAACTAGGAAAATTTAAGAGTACTCTGGCACCTTACCTACTACACCTTCAAAAAAAGAACGCATAAACCTAAAATCTGCTTCCTTATCATCAGTAGTGTAAAATGGCTCTGAGATTTTGTTTTGTTTATTCTTAAAATCTAGAGTAAACATAATTATTGGCACTTGAGCTGCTTTGGCAATATAGTAGAATCCTGTTTTCCATTCTTCAACTTTTTTACGAGTGCCTTCAGGAGCTAAAGTAAGTCTAAATTCATCTTCCCCTTCAAAAAGTTTAGCAATAGCCTCAACCTTATTCTGTCCAGAAGTACGGTCTAAAGGCTTCCCTCCTACAGCTCTAAAATAATACCCAAACGGAAAGACAAAAAGTTCTTTTTTACCTACGAAATTGGTTTTAACACCAGTTACCTTTCTAAGATAGATACCAACAAAAAAATCATGCCAACTCGTATGTGGCACTGCAATTATTATCGCTTTTTTTATGGTGTCTTTTGAGAAATTAGTATTCCCTACGACTTTCCATCCTAGGAGTTTAAAGTAGATGAATCTTGCTAAGGCTTTCATCCTACATCTTTAAATATAAGTCTTGTAAAGTTTGGCGCGTAATTTTAGACTTCCAATTTTTGCCTATAGCATTTTCCCATAATGGTTCTAAACTTAGAGCAACATCTATCATTATATCTAATTGGTGTTGATCCAAATCTGCACAAATACCAGTAGGCAATACAATATTGTGCTTTTCTTTCATCTGTTTAAACAACTTTACGCCTTCTGGATAAAAGTTTTCTAAATGGTCAAAAACAATACAATTACCTACGCCATGCTTTATACCCAAAAGATAGCCTAATCCATAACTCATAGCGTGAGCAACTCCTACTTGAGAATAAGCAATACTCATACCACCATGCCATGAGGCCATCATTAACTTATCCTGAGATTCTTCTTCAGACAAATGGTCTTCAAGAAAGACCTCTTTACATATTTCAAAAGCTTTCTCACCATAACTTTGACTAAACGCATTTAAAAAAGTACCATTTAGAGATTCTATAGAGTGTACAAAACAATCCATCCCTGTATAAAACCATTGGTCATTAGGAACATCTTTAGTTAATTCCGGGTCTAAAATAACTTGATCAAAAGGTGTATAATCACTGTTAATACCTAGTTTACGTTCTGGACCTGTGAGTATTGTGGTTCTAGAAACTTCTGCTCCAGTACCAGATATTGTAGGAATTCCCACATGATATACTGCTGGGTTTTTTACCAAATCCCAGCCTTGGTAATCTTTGGATTCACCTTCGTTTGTTAGCATAATAGATACTGCTTTTGCTACATCTAAAACTATACCACCACCAATACCAATAATACCAGATGGATGCTCGCTAAACTCAAGAATAATATCTTCTACCAATTGATCTATCTGGGATGTCTTTGGCTCTTCTTCTGTAGGAACATAGATGATTTTGTCCTTATAAGACAATGAAATTCTTGATGTTAACCAGTGACTACCTTTAAACACATCATCTACAAAGTAAATAAACGGTGCATCTCTACCTTGGCGCTTTGAAGAAATAATTTCATCTAATTGATTGAAACTACCTCTGCCATAGATGACACGAGAAACCATTGGAAAGTTTTTAAAACTCATTTAATCTTTTTCTAAAACAAAAATATAAATACTCTTGCGTTCTACCTATTGATTTAAAAAATATTGAAATTTTTCTGAAAATAATCCTACATGATAACCATCTACTAAAGCATGATTAACGGAAATAGCAATATTCATCATTTGTTTTTCTTCTATAACTTCCGTTTTACTGAAAGCTATTTTAGGAACTGAATCTTTAACGCCAAAAAATGGCTCTTTATGTCCTGTGAAATTTACCCAAGGTAATGCAGAACAATGAAAGCAATCTAATGAATTTTTTGGAGGAAAAAGGTGACTCGAATTAAAAATGCGAAATTTCTCAGCTTCATAATTACTATTGAATTTTTCAAAATCTAACTCAAAATCTATAAAAGAAAATCCAAATGTATTATCTGGTCTTAAAATTGTTGGTGAAGCATGAATTTTATCGAAACAAATAACATTATTCTCTTTATCTATTCTATATCTAAAATTTTCTATAGTATTTAATGCTTGAGCACATGCATGTAAATATAAAGCAAAAAATGAAACACCATTATCCCTAGATTTCTCATATGCTTTGGTCACATCCACTTTAAAGCAAACACTAAAATAAGGGTCATGGAACGTATTGAAAAATTCAAAGTGTTCCCTTCTATTCCAGTTTGCAATGTCTACTTTCGATTTATTCATCTAAATGCTCCAGAATATCTTTAATTGAATTTAATGTTAGAAAATCTACATCTGCTGCAGATTGCTCAGAAACTGTTTCATGTTGCCAAGTTGTATGAAAAGGCACATGAGCTGCATGAGCACCAATATTTATGAGTGGTAGAATATCCGACTTTAAAGAATTACCTATCATTAAAAACTCTGAAGGATTAATTTCTAAATGATTCAATAATTTTGAATAGTTGGCACTTTCTTTTTCGCTTAATACTTCTATATGATGAAAATAGTCTATTAGACCAGATTTTTCCAGCTTACGTTCTTGGTCTAACAAATCACCTTTCGTGGCAAGTATAAGCTTATAGTTACTTGATAAACGCTTTAAAACATACTCCACATCATCAAGTAAATCTACTGGCTTGTTTATCATATCTTTTCCAATATCTAAAATCTTTTCAATAGTTTTACTTGAAACTGTATAATTAGAAAGCTCTAAGGCCATCTCAACCATAGAAAGTACAAACCCTTTAACACCATAACCATAAAGCGGAAGATTTTTCATCTCCATTTTAAAAAGTTCTTGGTCTACTTTATTTGGTGTCTCAAACTGTGAAAGCAATTTTGAAAACTCTTGCTCTGCATCTCTAAAATAGGTTTCATTAACCCATAACGTATCATCTGCATCAAAGCCTATAACCTTTATGTTTTCAAAACTTGTCCTCACTATTTCCAAAGTTTTTTTGCACGTTCTAAATCTTCTGGTGTATCAATTTCGACACCTTGTACAGATGTCTCTACCATTTTTATTTTCTTACCATATTCTAGATATCTTATACATTCTATCTTTTCTGTAGCT
>SHBX01000042.1 GCA_004211785.1 Winogradskyella sp. | reverse complement strand
ATATCCTTCAATATTATTTTTGCCAGCTTTAACGATAACCTCGATTTCTTTTTGCTTATCATTTTCAAAAATGAAAACTTTGTCTTTAAGGCTAGCAGATACTGGTGGTACAATCTCAAAAGGACGATATAATTCGCCTTTATCTGGTTTTGAGTATCTATAAACTACTGGTTTTGTTATAGGGATTAATACATTTTCAATATTTAAATTGAAGGTTACATTGATAGCTCTTGATGTTTCAGGTTTACCAATAAGAGATTGGTCTTCAACATTATACATACCCAAAGTTCCTTTTTTATTTAGCCAATACGCTGAAGTGTAATCGGTAGTATTCGGAATCGTAATGCCTTCTTCTAAATTAACACGTTGATTTTTTTGAAGACTAATATTCTTAGAAACCGCATCTTCAAGAGAAGTCATGTTATAAGACACTAATTGAATATTTGTATTACTTCTATTTAAAGCTTCAATTCTAAGCGCTACAGCTTCATTTTTAGTTGCCGTTGGACTACTTGCTGAAACTTCAAGATATAAACCTGTGCAAGCTTGAATAATAGATTTTAACTCTTCAGTTTTAATATTTTTCCAATGCTCATCTTTTACATTTTGAAGCAATTGATATGCTCTCACAAGTTCAGGAATGTGCGAAGAAGGGTTTGAAAAATTAAAGTTAGCTTCAACATTTTTTAAAATGTCACCAATGGCTTTTCCGCCTTCAATCCTGTTCCAACTAATATCTATCCCTGCAAACGGACTATCGCCATCGAGAGGTTTTCCTTTTAAGAATTCAATATATTCATCTTGGGTTCCGCGAGATGTCATACGCCCAAATCCTTGACATAAATGTTGGCTACTTGCAATTGAAGCCAATTCGTTATTAGACAATCCTTTTAATGGGTAGTAAATGCCAACATCAAAGTTGAGCATGTTACTTTTATCTACTTTATCAAAAGCTTCACGACTTCCATAACGCCACCAAGATGTATTATAGAATATACGTTGTGGTTGCCATGTATCTGTGTGCTTTAATTGCGATGCGTATTTAGAAGCATCATTTACTAAATCAAAAGCTTCGAGGCTTAGCATTGCAGAACTTGTGTGATGACCATGAGTACGACCAGCTCTTCTGTGGTCAAAACGGTTAATGATAATATCTGGTTTAAACTGTCTGATATTCCAAACGACATCAGCTAAAACCTCATCTTTATTCCATATACTTAAAGTCTCATCTGGATGTTTAGAATAGCCAAAATCATTAGCACGAGTAAAACGTTGCTCGCCACCATCAACGCCACGTGCAGCCAATAGTTCTTGAGTACGCATTATACCTAATAGTTCTCTAATTTCGGGACCAATGAGATTCTGACCGCCATCGCCACGCGTTAATGATAAATAGGCAGTACGTGCCTTAACTTCATTGGACATATAAGCAATTAAGCGTGTGTTTTCATCATCTGGATGTGCAGCTACGTAAAGTACAGAAGCTAATACATTAAGCTTTTGTATGGCTTCGTATATTTCTGATGAGTTAAGTTTTTTTGGTTGTTGTGCATTTACCGTTAGTAATGCTGTTAGTAGAAATAAAATACTAAGTTTTATGCGGTGCATAGTTGTGTTAGTTAGTTACTTCTCAAAGGTAAAAAAGTTACTATGCTGTGTATGGGATTTTAGATTTATTTAACGGTTATAAAGAAATCAATTACGGGTAATGCACAAAAAACAAAAATGCAGACAATAGAAATTCAATACTTATAATTCTTTTCCTCTTTTTTTATAGTACTAATAGTTATAAATACTAAGCTTAAAACTAGGAGAACTATTGCTAAAACACTTAGGTAAAATATTCTCAGCATAGAATTATCTTGAATACCAGGAAAGTTCACATAATTAATAGTAAAGTAAAAAATAATAGCATTAACTATGACTAGCCATATCGTAAATCTAAAAGCCCAGTTTTTGTAAATTATTTTCATCAATTATTTAATTTTTCAGATTGCTTATGATTTAAATCATGAATATCTCTTTCTGTAAAAGCACGGAACGAAAATTTATATCCTTCATAACCAGCTATTGCATAAAAAACAAGATCCATAGCATTAGCAGTTTCTTGCATAACTGCAAATGTCATTGAATAATCAAATGCTAATAATGTTTCTATGTACCCATAATCATATTCATTAGCTAGAAAACCAAGGATACTTAAAAAATTCCCTAGAATACAACTTAGTAAAGCAATTATGGCTCCAGATATACCAAAAACTTGATCAATTCCTTTGCCAATAAAACGCATAGTCAACCCAACAGCCGCGCCTATAGCAATTGCAACTAAGCCTATCTGTAACTGAGTCACTACAGTAATTGCCGCCCAAGCTAATGCAGCTATTACGCCAACTAAAACACTGGCAAAGATTCCAGCTTTTAGGTTCTGTTCTGAACGGAATATATTTAAATGGTTTTCAGATATTTTGCCGATTACCTCATTATGTTCAATAACATCTTCATTGTCAATTGCGTCTACCTCTTTTTGTTCTATGCTATAGTCTTTACATTCTCCTTCAAAGTCAGCAATTTTATTTGTTAGTTTACAGATTAATCCAACTTTGATATCCATTTCTCGGTTGGTACAGGTTTTACAGAATTTAAGATGCTCTTGTCTAGTCATTTAGTTGAGGTAAATTGATATTAAGAACTACAAGTAAGTAAAATATTACATTTAATAAAAAATTAAATGATTTTATTTTCTCATAATATTCTAAAATTTCTTTCCTCTGGTGAAGTTCATTTATGATTTGAAACGCCATTAAAAATCTCTGAGACTATAGTCTGAATATGACTATTTTAAACCTAAAGTTTTTCTTAAGCCTTTATCAGCATTTGAGTTTTTGCTCCAATACGCTGATTTAATGGTCTTAATTTTGGTAGCCTTAGTTGTAAGTAGTTTAGCATTTGGGCCATAACCATCACGAAATGTCTCTTCCCAGCCTAAAATATCATGAGGAAATTCTTGATTAAAGTTAATAGTCAATGTTCTATTTAAATCTGGATAGAAAAGTGTGTATGAATTATTTTTTAATTCTGCTTTAGCGTCATAGGCTCCAAACTTTCCATGTTTTAATCGCATGTATTCTAATGAAGGAATGGCTTTGATATTTCCAGTTGGAAGTGATTGTGGATTGATACGGAGTTGCGTCCATAATTGATTTTCAGTTATTGATTTTTTAAGAGTTAGCTCTTGGTCAGCTTCAGATTGAAAATAGGAGTGAGACATAATTTCAAAATTATCTCTATTATTTAATTGGGCATATACATGACCGCACCATTCCTGTATTGAAGCAGAGACTTTTAATGCATGCTTGTTATTAGAAACTGGATAGAAGGTACTCTGCATTATCGAATACGGATAAATACCCGTATTGAAATTCTTAGTAGCATTTAACTTTAGAACAGGAATATTGTCTTTACTATAGTTATCTGCTTTTACTTGTATTTCGGGTAAAAAATCTTCGGTAACAAAAACCAAAACAGCTTTGCCATCTCTAATTTCTCCGTAACGCGCTTGTTCTAATTTGTATGAGGAAATTTCGGCTTTGCCAGTATACCAATATTCATTAAAGTCTTTTGAAGGTTGAAAAGCAGGTTTTAGCGTTTCAGATTTTATTTCGGCTTTAGCAATAACTGGATTTTCTGATTTCTGTTTTGCAAGGTCGTCCTTACAAGAAATAGCAATGACAAAAGCACAAATAAAACTCACGAAAACAGCGATGCTTTTTACAGAATTATCCATTTTAATTTTTTGTTTTAAAGATACGATTTATTCACCTTTTGAAATGTTAATTAACGTTTCGTAAAGTAAATGTGTAGGTAAGCCAACAACGTTGTTATAAGAACCTTCAATCATAGTAATACCAATAGCTCCAATCCATTCTTGTATGCCATATGCGCCAGCTTTGTCAAAGGGTTTGAAGGTTTTTATATAATGCCAAATCTCCTCGTCTGTTAGTTTTTTGAACGTCACTTTGGTAGTTGTATTCACTAGATTTTGTTTGTCTTTTTGTGTGAAACAAATAGAAGAGATAACATCATGAGTAGCATTGCTCATGGCCTTTAACATTTCAAAAGCATCTTGGTCGTCCTTTGGTTTTCCTAACGCTTTATTATTATGCCAAACAATAGTGTCACTTGTAACTAGTATATCATTAGGTTTTAATTCTAAAATAAAAGGCTCTGCTTTTAATTTTGATAGATAATCCGTGATGTTTTCACGAAGTAAATGTTCAGGATAGATTTCTTCAATTGGTTTAAGAATTATCTCGAATTCCAAATCTAAATCTTTAAAAAACTGGTGACGCCTTGGAGAGCCTGAAGCTAGAATAAGACGATATGGTTTTAGAATGTCTTTCAGCATTATTTCTTGATTATGTCACTGAGCGGAGCCGAAGTGATGTTTGGATTTTCTGTTTTTATGTCGCTTCGACTCCGCTCAACGACCAGCAATTATTTAAGTAGAATAAATTGAAACAAGAGTAATGATAAAACTCCAGTCAGCATTACTAATTTTAAAACGTTACTAATATGCTTATAGTCTTTTTTATGCTCAGCACTAAAGAGCTTTATAGTACTATAAATCAACGGCGCTATAATAAATGCAAGGACATAGCCAATGGCCAAAGGCTGTTTGTACAGGTTATTTGACAAATAAAAAAGAATAATTAACAACGGAATCAGAGATAAGACAAAAACTAATTTAGTTGCTCTATTTCTACCTAAAAGTATGGGTAAACTTTGCATACCCATTTTATAATCTCCATCTGTATCTTCGATATCTTTTACTAACTCACGCAATAAGTTAATCATAAAGGCAAAAACGGCGTAATCTTTAATCAGTCCTAGAAAAAATAACTGTGAAGATTTGTTGCCATCTCCAATCACAGGAATTAAATCAAAAATGCCTACTAATAAGATACTTAAACTCACTAAACCAGCAATTAAAATATTGCCTACTAATGTTATGCGTTTTAGATAAGTAGAGTAGAGGTATAATAATCCTGATGTGATAATAAACAGTATGAAAAAAGCGGGTTTGTCAATAGCTCGTGATATCAAAAACCCTGAAAAGACTCCAATGACATTTAATATAATAAAAAGATTAGTTGCTGTTTTTTCAGAAATATGCTTACCGATTATTACAGCTTTTGGCTTATTAATTGTATCGGCTTCAACATCTTCTATGTCATTAATAATATAACCTGCAGCTGCAATAGAAATTGTAGCTAATACAAGCAAAATAAAACCCAAATGTGTTAATGCGGTATCTAATCCGTAGTCTACTTTTAACGGTTCTAAAAACGCATATTTTATAAGAAGTTGCGTAAGTATTATTAGTAGAAGGTTTTTCCAGCGAATAAGTTTAAAAAAGTATATCATAAATGCACTTACTGAAGACAGGTTTTAATCGTACTTGGCGTTAAAATTACTATTCCATTTGCCTTGTACCTTGAGTACTTGCTCAATGACATCTCTAACAGCACCTTTACCACCATTTTTATGAGAAATATATTTAGAAACACCTTTTATTTCTGGTACAGCATCTTGAGGACAACAAGGTAACGCTACTAATTGCATCACAGGATAATCTGGAATATCATCGCCCATATAAAGCGTCTGATTATTTGTGATATTGTTTTTACTAAAGTAATCGTTGAGTTGTTCTATCTTATTATGTGCGCCTAAATAGATGTCTTTAATGCCTAAACCACTAAGTCTTTTGCGAACACCTTCGTTAGAACCTCCAGAAATAATACAGACATTGTAGCCCGCATCAACAGCGGTTTTTAAAGCAAATCCGTCTTTAATGTTCATGGTTCGAAGCATCTCACCTTCAGTTGTTACAGTTACAGAACCGTCTGTTAATACACCATCAACATCAAAAATAAATGTTGTGATATCATTTAGGTATTCTTTGTAGCTTTTATCGTCCATTATTCTTTTTTCGTTTTATATCAAAGCGGTATTTAATGCGGTGTGTTTTCTGAATAGATTTGGTCATCAATTTATAAATGTCGCGATGCTCTTCGTTTTCAATAAGCTTTAAATGTTTTTTTATGGTCTTTTTGTCATTCCGTTTTGCTGGGCCAGTCTGTGCCATGTATGGTGACATGTCTTGGACTTTGTTTGCTGTTTCCATAATTAGTGGCTTCAGTAAATCGAATTCAATATTTTCTTTATCGCTAATTTCATGAGCAATGCGATACATCTGATTGGTAAAGTTATTAATAAAAACTGCTGAGACATGAAGCGTTTTACGTTGCTCTGTAGTAACCTTAAAAAACTTGCTTCCAAGACCAGAAGCTAAATCTTTAAGCATTTGCATCTTAGACTTATCTTCAGTTTCAATACAAAATGGCACTTTTCTAAAATCCACATCCGCTTCTTTCGAAAAACTTTGTAGTGGATAAAAAACGCCACGTTTATTTTTCATTTTCAAGTCATACATGCTTACAGTTCCCGAAGTATGTATTATGTACCTATCTTTAAATGGCAGCGCTTCGGATAAGTCAGAAATAGCATCGTCACTAACAGCTAAAATATAAACATCAGCCTCTTTTAATTGCGATAAATCATCAATAACTTCAGTCTGGTTTTTATATGGTTTTATACTTTCATAAGTACGATTATACCATTGTATAACAGAGATATTTTCTGAAGCAGAAAACCCTTTAAACAGGTGAGAAGCTACATTGCCGGCTCCAAGTAATACTACTTTAATCATAGTGCTAAAATACTAAGAAATCTACCGAGACAAAAATCCTCATGACCTCAATAACTTAAAATTAAAACCTACCTTTGATTGTGTATGAAAAAGCCAGATATTAAAACCCGAGAAGATGTCTATTTGCTAGTGTCTTCATTTTATAAAAAGGTTAGAGAGGATAATGTTTTAGCCCCTTTTTTTAATGAAACTATTAAAAATTGGGAGACACATTTGCAGCATTTAACGACGTTTTGGGAATCGAGTTTATTCTTAAAAACAAAGTTTACTGGAAACCCTTTGGAAGCTCATATTAAAGTTGATGCCGAACATAATAATAGTATTACTGAATTACACTTTGGACTGTGGTTAAACTTATGGTTTCAAACTATTGATGAGTTGTTTGAAGGTGATTACGCAGAAAACGCAAAGCGTCGTGCTCGTAAAATGGGCACTTTCTTGTATCTAAAGATTTTCGAAGCTCGTAATACTTAATAGAATTTTAACAACTTTTAGCATTACTCAGAGGTTAGAAAAATCGGTTAAAAGGCTTATCTTTGACGCGCTTAAAAAAGCATACACTATGCAAAAGAAAATCGCTAACCTCCTGTTTTCCACAAGACTTACTGCCACCTTATTTATTGTTTTTGCTGTTGCTATGGCTGTGGGTACTATTTTAGACCGTAATATGGATACTTCGCCAACACCATTTACAAGACATTATATATATAATGCTTGGTGGTTTGAGGCCATTATGGCTTTTTTTATTGTCAATTTTACAGGAAACATTTTTAGATACCGCTTATTACGAAAAGAGAAATGGGCAACGCTTATTTTACACTTATCATTTATTTTTATTCTGTTAGGCGCATTTGTTACACGTTATGTGGGTTACGAAGGTGCAATGGCAATTCGTGAAGGTGCTACTGAAAGTCAGATGTTATCTTTAAAGACTTATATCAAAGGAAGAATAGTTGGTGATTACGAAAAGAAAGGGCAGTTACAGCAACGGAACTTTGAAGAAGAGGTTGATTTTTCCGATAGATTAGATAACGATTTTGAAGAGAGATATGATTATGGCGGAACACCTGTTACTATATCTGTAAAAGAGTTTATTATCGGAGCAGAAAAAGATATTATCCCTAACGAAAATGGTGAAAGTTACCTCAAAATTGTTGAAGCCGGCGGCGGAAAACCTCATAATCATTTTCTGAAGGAAGGCGAAACGCAAAGTATTCACAACATACTATTTACACTCAATAAATATCAAGAAGGTGCAATAAACATTACAAATACAGATGAAGGTATATTTATAAATTCGCCTTATGAAGGTGAGTACTTGACTATGGCAACAATGTCTGAAGGTAAACTATTGAAAGATAGCTTGCAACGCTTGGTATTACGTTCGCGTTATATCATTGAGAACATGCAAATGGTATTCCCAAAACCAGTAATTAAAGGTGAATTTGCTGTTGTCAAAAAATCGCAAATCCTTAAAAATGACGAAGATGGTGTCATACTAGATATTACTGCAAATGGAGAAACAAAAGAAGTAGGTTTATTAGGCGGCCAAGGAATCAACAATGGTTTTGAAATTCTTAAAGTTGGCGGATTGGATATAGATATTCAATATGGTTCAAAGATTATTGATTTACCATTTTCTGTTAAGCTTAATGATTTTATAGCCGAAAAATATCCAGGCACTGAAAATCAATATTCCTCATACGAAAGTAAAGTCACAGTTTTAGACAAACAAAATGAAGATTTCGATTATCATATTTACATGAATAACATATTAGACCATCACGGTTATCGTTTTTTTCAGTCAGGGTTTGACCCAGATGAAAAAGGTACTATACTTTCTGTAAATCATGATATGTGGGGAACTTATATCACATATGCTGGCTATTTCATGTTATATTTTGGACTTATGGCAATTATGTTTGCACGACATACACGTTTTGATAGTTTACGCAAGCAATTAGAAAAAATAAAGAAGAAAAAAACTGAAATACTCTCAGCTTTCATATTAATGTTTGGTTTGTTTGGTTTTGCTCAAAAAGAACATTCTGCTAATGATGGTCATAATCATGGTAAAGAGGAGTTGCAGAAAGCTCAGATAGATTCTATACTAACTGCAAACATAACACCAAAAGTGCATGCAGATAAGTTTGCAAAAATGGTTATCCAAGACGTTAGTGGTCGTATGATGCCAATGCACACATTCGCTTCAGAAATACTAAGAAAACTTAGTAAAAGTGACACTTATGAAGATTTTGATGCTACCCAAGTTTTTCTTTCCATGCAAGAAAGTCCACAATTATGGACTAATGCACCAATCATTTACCTAAAGCCAAAAAAGGGAGACTCAATTCGTAATATAATAGGAGTCGACAAATCTCAAAAACATGTTCGTTTTGTAGATTTCTTTACCGAAAAAGGTATGTACAAACTTGAGCCATATTTAGCGGAAGCTTATAAGGCCCAAATACCAAGTGGTTTTCAAAAAGAGTTTAGAGAAACTAATAATAGAATACGTTTATTATTTGATGTTATTGAAGGTAACTCTTTAAAAGTATTTCCTATACCTAATGATGAAAATAACAAATGGATATCCTCTGATGAATTTAGATTAGGTGAATATAGAACTAAGATTAAAGATTCACTTTATGGTAACTTTATTAATAATGGTTTTAGTGCTTACCTATTAACCTTAAATCAAGCAAAGCAATCTGGAGATTTTTCTCAAGCTGAAGCATTACTTGATGGTTTTCGTAAGGCACAAAAAAAATATGGAAGTGAAGTGATGCTTTCGGACGATAAGATTAATGCAGAAATAGTATACAACAAATATGACATTTTTAAGAAGCTCTTTAGCTGGTACATGTATGCCGGCACTCTTTTATTTGTTTTAATCATTGCTCAAATATTTAAATACAAAAGCAAATATTTGAACTATGCTATTAAAGGCTTTGTAGCAATTATTGTCTTATTATTTTTGTTGCATACAGGTGGTTTAGTATTACGGTGGTATTTATCAGGACATGCACCATGGAGTGATGCTTATGAATCTATGATATATGTAGCATGGTCATTAATGTTGTTCGGATTATTGCTTTCCAGAACTAAAAGAAAGAAAAAATCTGATAGTTTGGGACAATCAATTACTTCGTTTATGATTCCTGTTTATGGATTATTTCAAAAAGATTCATCACAAATTACAGTAGCTTCTTCAGCTTTTGTGACTTCTATGATTTTAATGATAGCTCACTGGAATTGGATGGACCCAGCAATAGCAAACCTTCAACCAGTACTTAATAGTTATTGGTTAATGATACATGTAGCAGTAATTGTAGCGAGTTATGGACCTTTTGCTTTAGGTATGATTTTAGGTTTAGTTGCTTTATTGTTAATGATTTTCACTAATAAAGAGAATAAAGAGCGTATGCTTATTAATATTAAGGAGCTTACCATTATTAATGAAATGGCGCTAACAGTTGGCTTAGTAATGTTAACTATTGGCAACTTCCTTGGTGGTATGTGGGCTAATGAAAGTTGGGGTCGTTACTGGGGTTGGGACCCAAAAGAAACTTGGGCATTAATCAGTATTATGATTTACGCTTTTGTGATACATATGCGCTTAGTACCAGGTTTAAGAGGAAAATGGATATATAACTTGATGTCTGTTATAGCTTTTGGAAGTATTCTAATGACTTATTTTGGAGTTAATTTCTACTTATCTGGATTACATTCTTATGCAAGTGGAGATCAAATTTTAAGTTTTCAATTTATAGCTATAACAATAGTTATTATTGCTATAGTTGCTTTTTTTGCTTTTAGAAAGTACAAGCGTTATTATTAGTATTTTATTTTATTCAGAATTTATTGAAGTAAAATTCATTTTTATTAACTTGTTGTCGTAAAACCAACTCATTAAATGAATAACTTCAAAAAGTTAGGTACTGCAAACTTCCTAATGCTAGCATTATGTGCAGTCATAATTATTGTCGCAGAATACTTATTTCTAACTGGTGATAGATTACACGGAATCTTTGTAGGTCTTTGGGCTCCAACGTTATTGGGTGTAATGATTTACCTCAAAATTTTAAACAATGGAGGCAGATGATATCGTGTTTTGGTTCTCTATTGTAGTTTCTGCATTAGTAGCACTTTGGGCATTTTTTATAATAAGAGTTTATAATAATATTGGTAAAAGCAAATATTAATTATTTTTTGCATTTCTTTTTAATTCAAAAATAATGTGCATATTTGCCATTATGATTGCATAAGTTAAACATTCAGGAAAAATTATCGCTTCTTCATGCGGTGTCTTTTTGTCAAGTAAAATATTACTTGATGCATTTTATATTAAACTTATTCAACTATGCAATCAAATAAAATCTCAATAAAACAATTTTTAAAATATTTTAAAATCGCCGTTTCTGGTAAGGAGCAAGATTTCACTTCTGGTAGTATCCGAAGAGCCGTTTTTATGTTATCCATTCCAATGATATTGGAAATGCTCATGGAATCTATTTTTGCTATCGTAGATATTTTTTACGTCTCTCAAGTTAGCGTTAATGCAGTTGCTACTATTGGTCTTACAGAATCTGTTATTACTCTTGTATATGCTGTAGCAATAGGGCTTAGTATGGCTGCAACTGCTATAGTGGCAAGACGAATTGGTGAAAAAGATAATGAAGGTGCATCTCAAGCTGCAGTGCAAGTTATATTCTTAGGTGTTGTAGTAGCTGCTTTTATTAGTGTCATTGGAATTATGTATCCTAAAGAAATTCTTAGTCTTATGGGTGGAGAGGCAGACCTTATAGAAGAAGGTTATGGTTATACCCAAATACTTTTAGGCGGTAATGTAACAATTATGTTACTCTTTTTAATCAATGCCATTTTTAGAGGCGCAGGAGATGCTTCTGTCGCGATGTGGGCTTTAATTGTTTCAAATGGTTTGAATATTATCTTAGATCCAATATTTATTTTTGGATTTGGACCAATTCCTGCTTATGGTGTACAAGGTGCTGCAATAGCTACAACAATTGGTAGAGGTGCAGCAGTTATCTTTCAATTATTTGTATTGTTTTACGGATGGAGCCGTATAAAAGTTGGTTTCAAAGACCTAGTCATAAGAGTGGCTGTTATGGTTAATCTTATAAAAGTTTCGCTTGGAGGTATTGGACAATTCTTAATAGGTACGTCATCTTGGGTATTTTTAATGCGCATTATGAGCGAATTTGGTAGTGAAGTATTAGCTGGTTATACAATTGCTATTAGAGTGATGATGTTTACATTAATGCCAGCTTGGGGAATGAGTAATGCTGCTGCGACATTAGTAGGCCAGAATTTAGGTGCAAAGAAACCTGACCGTGCAGAACAATCTGTATGGAAAACCGGAAAGTATAGTGCTGTTTTTATGGGCATAGTTTCTGTCATTTATTTATTATTTGCACCACAAATTGTTGGATTATTTTCTCAAGAAACTGAGGTGGTTAAGAATGGTGCTCTTTGTCTTAGAATTATTGCAGCTGGCTATATTTTCTATGGCTATGGTATGGTAGTCATTAATGCCTTTAACGGAGCAGGAGATACGAAAACACCAACTTGGATTAACTTTATATGTTTTTGGTTATTTCAATTACCATTTGCTTACCTCATGGCGTTGACATTTGATTTTGGACCATTAGGTGTATTTTTAGCTATAACTTTGGCTGAAGTTCTCATCGTAGTTTTAGGTATTGTTTGGTTTAAAAAAGGATATTGGAAATCAGTAAAAGTATAACACACTTTTCATTACTTTTATAGTAACAAAATACACATTATGTCAAAAGATAAATTAGGTATAAATACTATATGCACTCATATTGGTGAAATTAAAGACGAGCAGTTTAAAGGTGCTGTCTCTCCAATATATTTGAGCTCTTCCTATGAATTTCTGGATGTGGATGTAAAGCGATATCCTCGCTATTTCAATACACCAAATCAAGAGTATTTATCAAAAAAAATTGCAGCATTAGAAGGTACAGAAGCTGCTATGATTTTTGGGTCGGGTATGGCAGCTATTAGCCATATGTTTCTAGCTTTTTTAAGTAAAGGTGACCATTTAGTCGTACAGAATACGCTCTATGGCGGTACCGTTAATTTTATAAAAGAAGAATTTCCAAAATATGGCATCGAATATACCTTTACCAATGGTTATAAGGTTGAAGATTTTAAGACTGCTATTCAACCTAACACAAAATTGATTCATATTGAAACGCCTTCAAATCCTTTGCTTACCATTACTAATATTAAAGAAGTTACGAGTTTAGCAAAGTCAAAAAGCATACTAACATCAATTGACAATACGTTTGCTTCTCCAGTAAATCAGAACCCAATAGATTTTGGCGTTGATATGGTGATGCATTCGGCGACAAAGTATTTTGGTGGACATAGTGATATTTGTGCTGGAGCAGTAGCGAGTTCTAATGCACATATAGAGCGTATATGGAATGTGTCTAAGAATCTAGGCGGAAGTCTAAGTGACATGACGGTTTGGATGTTAGAACGTAGTATGAAAACACTAGGTTTGCGAGTAAAAGCACAAACAAAAAACGCTTTGAAACTTGCAAAATGGTTACATAAACACCCAAAAGTTTCTAAAGTATATTATCCAGGTTTAAAATCGCATCCAGAATATAAATTAGCAAAAGCACAAATGAAAGGTTTTGGTGCTATGTTATCTTTTGAACTAGATAAAAGTTTAGATTCTGAAAAATTTCAGAAAACTTTAAAATTGATAAAATCGTCCATGAGTTTAGCTGGTATAGAGAGTACAGTTATTTCACCACATTTGACCTCTCACGCATTATTAACGCAAGAAGAACGTAATGCAGTTGGTATTAGCGATCAATTGATTCGTTTTTCTGTAGGAATCGAAGAACTTAAAGATTTAAAGAAAGATATTGAACAAGCTATGGAAGTATAGTTTGCGATATTTAAAAATATTATGATGAAATTAGACATATTAGCAATCGGCGCACATCCTGATGATGTAGAGTTAGGATGCGGAGGTACAGTTGCAAAAGAAGTAGCCAATGGGAAAAAGGTTGGTATCCTTGATTTGACACGAGGAGAGTTAGGAACTCGTGGCACTGCCGAAACTCGAGATCAAGAAGCTGCTGATGCTGCAAAAATATTAGGTGTGGCAGTGAGAGAAAATGTAGCTTTTGCTGACGGTTTTTTTGTTAATGATAAGGCACATCAATTAGAGGTTATAAAAATGATTAGAAAGTATCAGCCAGAAATTGTGCTTTGTAATGCTATTGATGATAGGCATATAGACCATGGAAAAGGAAGTCAATTAGTTAGTGATGCTTGTTTTTTAAGTGGTTTGATTAAAATTGAGACAGAAATTAATGGAGAGAGCCAATTACCATGGCGACCAAAAGTGGTTTATCATTATATCCAATGGAAAGATTTGAAACCAGATATTGTAGTTGATATCACAGGTTTTATGGAACAAAAAATGACATCAGTATTTGCCTATAAAACTCAATTTTATAACCCTGACAGTAAAGAGCCAGAAACACCAATATCTAGTAAGAATTTTTCCGATAGTATTGAGTATCGCGCTAGAAACACTGGTCGCATGGTTGGAGTTGAATACGCTGAAGGTTACACCGTTGAACGTTATCCTGCTGTAGAAAGCTTATTTGATTTAAAATAAGTTAAAAAAAGCCTTTGCAGAAAATAGGAAATAAATTACATTTGCAATCCTAATTAAAATGGTGGTTGTAGCTCAGTTGGTTAGAGCGCCGGTTTGTGGTACCGGAGGTCGCCGGTTCGAGACCGGTCTTCCACCCAAAAATAAAAGCCTTTCATAAATTGAAAGGCTTTTATTGTATCTAATATGTTGTATATATTATTCAGCTTTATCTGCAATAATACGTTTGTCTCTATTTGCAACTTCCCAAGCTGTATGAAATACTAAACGAGCTCTATTTTCAAGTAAGTCATATTCAATCTTATCTGGTGTATCACTTGGTTTGTGATAATCTGCATGCGTCCCGTTGAAATAGAAAATTACAGGAACATTATTTTTTGCAAAATTAAAATGATCAGAACGGTAGTAATAACGGTTTGGGTCGTTCTCATCATTATAAGTATAATCTAATTCAACATTAGTATATTTTTTGTTTACTTCTTCAGATAATTCATGGAGTTCTGTACTTAGTTTATCACTACCAATTAAGTAAACATAATTACGATCACCTTCTTTACGTTTTGGGTCAATTCTACCAATCATGTCAATATTTAAGTCCGCAACAGTATTTTCTAGTGGGAATATTGGGTCCATATCTGTGTAATACCTTGATCCTAATAAGCCTTTTTCCTCACCTGTAACATGTAAGAATAATATAGAACGCTTTGGAGAGTGTCCATTTTTAACTGCTTCTTGAAAAGCTTCCGCAATTTCTAAAATGGCAACTGTACCCGAACCGTCATCATCAGCACCGTTATATACTTGACCGTTTTTAATGCCTTCATGATCCAAGTGTGCAGAAATTACTAAGATTTCATCTGGCTTTTCAGAACCTTTAATAAATGCTACAACATTTTCTGACATGATATCTTCAGTTTTTCTTTCAGCCTTTAACGTTAGATCTGTATTTAATATCTTTGACGAGTTATCTTCCGAGATAGAAGCATGTAGAGCTTTAGCTAAATTTTCTTCAATCATAAGAAATGCAAAGTCATCACCTTTACTCTTTAGAGATAACCTTCCTGAAATCCCTCTTTTATAATAAGGTGCATATCTAGAAAACAGGGTATCATCAAAATATAACATCGCTTTTGCACCTTTATCTTTGGCTGCATTTCTTTTGCTAGATAATGATTGACGACCATTTGTCCATTTTGTATTTTCTGTAGTGCCAGAGGTAATGTAGTTTCCACTAGCGTCTTTTGGTTCACCTGCTTTTGCTAAAACAATTTTCCCTTTAACATCAATATTCTTATAATCAGAGTAGTTATCTGCATCAATACCATGACCTACATAAACGATTTCTGATGTTTTTAAATCTAAGCTTTTTGAGAGTACTAAAACAATATGATTTGTGTAAGCATCATAAGAGTTACCTTTAACCATAATTTCTGCTTCAGCGACTTTTTGTTTTTGAAGCGGGACTTCTTGAAAATAATCATCATTATTATATGGCGATGAGATTCCCATAGAGATGTATTGATTCTTCAAATATTCAACAGCCATTTTCTGACCTTTTTCTCCAGTATTTCTTCCTTCAAATTCATCAGAAGCATATTTGTATAATAATGTTTTAAGCTCTTCTTGAGTTATTGTTTTTGCATAATCAGCAGGATTAGCAACACTTTTATTAGCAGTTTTAGAATTATTGCCTTTTCCACTACCGCAAGCAAATAAGATAGTAGATAAACATATTATAAGAATTAATCTTTTCATTATATAATTGGATTTTGTTTCTGGTTAATATGGCTTTATTAAGTCTTAAGACTTTAAAAGTAACCAAATATTCAGGAGTATAAATATAAATCAATATTTGATTAACATACTTTAACATCAAAGCACTTCTTTTGTAGGTGGATTATCAGAATTTGCAACATACCAAGCTGTTGCAAAAATTAATTGGGCTCTCTTCTGAAGAATTCTATAATTGATTTTATCTACTGTATCTGTAGGTTTATGATAATCTTCATGCTCTCCATTAAAAAAGAAAATTACAGGTATATTTTTAAGAGCAAAATTGTAATGGTCAGAACGGCTGTAGTATCTGTTAGAATCGTTTAAAGCGTTGTATTTATAATCGAGCTCTAGATGAGTAAATTCTTCATTAGCTTTCCTAACTATAAAATCCAGTTCTGTACTTATTCGGTCAGAGCCTATTAAATAAACATAATCTTCATTGCCTTCATGTCTTTTATCAACTCGGCCAATCATATCAGTATTTAAATTTGCAACTGTGTTTTCTAAAGGAAAAGCAGGGTTTTCAGTATAAAAAAGAGAACCATATAGCCCATATTCTTCAGCAGTTAAATGTAAAAAAACAATGCTACGCTTTGGTCTATGTCCGTTCTTTGCTGCTAATTGAAAAGCTTGAGCAATCTCCATTATTGCAGATGTTCCGGAGGCATTGTCATCAGCACCATTATGTATTTTACCATCTATTACACCTATATGATCTGAGTGAGCAGAAATAACTAAAAACTCTTCTGGGAATTCTGAGCCTTCTATGTATGCAACTACATTTTGTGAGGCTCTTAATTCTTCAGGTAAATATGATTTTGGTATGCTTTGAAAATAATCAGGGTAAGCTTTTGGAGCCTCTATTTGAAGTGAATTATAATATTTTCGGATATAATCGCACATTTCATTATGGCCATCTGCACCAGCTCTACGACCAGCATATTTGTCAGAGGCAATTTCATGAAGATGTGTTTTTAAGTCTTCGGTGGTAATTGTATTTAGATACGTTTCAACCGGGCTTTTATCAGAGTAAGATATTGAATTTTTTAGGTCATTAACTTTTTCACTATGTCTTTGATTAGAACATGTACCAACTAAAAGTAGCAGGGGAACAACTAATATCTTCATTTACGGCTAAATTATTGAAGCTCAAAAATAAAGGAAAAAATAGACTTGTATAAATAATCTAATCATCTATTTCTAGATCTTCTAATTCTTTTATGGCATCTTCTTCAGAAGATTCATCTAATTTTTCAAGCTCTTCTGTATTACCAACTTTAGTTTCTTGAAAAATACTCTTGTAAATTACAAATGATAGCGAAACGATAGATAGTAAAAATATATATTGTATTAACTTAGTTTTTAACTGCTTTTTCTTGGCTAAGTAAAGCAATCCTAAGCCGCATAAAAAAGCAATAATAGTTGGGAATAGTGCTATTTTGAATAATGGTGTTACTGATAATACAACACCCAATATAGCAGAGATGAATCCTAGAATTATGAGTAGTTTTTTCATTAGATTAGTTTTTTAAGCCAGTAGCAGATTTTATCTTTAATTCTCCATTCCCTACTGGAATTTTGAATTTAGCATATACAGGAACCTTATTTGCATCAGCAGTTAACCAAATAATATTTGAGTTATTGCCTTTAAGTAAATCTGAGCCCCTAAGACTTATAGCAATTTTGTAACATTCTTTACGTCCAATATTCGACGAAATAATTTCTTTTCCTAAATACTTAAAAACCACTGTAGATTCTTCATTATCAAATAGTACTTTAAAGCTAGAAGCGTCTCCTATGTTTGCTTTATGGATATCCAAATTACGTAAAGTATATAATGTAGCTACCAAATCTTTTGTAGAGCTACTAACATTAAGGATTTTCTTTTCTTCCCATATAGAACCATCGCCGCGACGTTTCTTTTTAATACTCTCAACCGACCTTGATTTACGTCGATATTTGTATTGCATGAACTTATAATAGCCACCTTCATTAATATCACGCTTATAGAGATATGGTGTTAAGCTCGTTGGACTTACATAACTTTCGTATAAATCTCTAACTTTAAAAAAACCATCAAAGCTATTAAAAGTGGTCGCTCTACATTTTAATCGCATTAAAGTACTTTTTGATGTACTTACTTTGCTAGTTTCCATTGTTACTTGGGCAATATCTGTCAATAAACCAGACATGTTATAAGATGCTGTAAATACTAACTTCTCTCCATAGCCAATGGTTTTGTTTTGTGCAGAAAGTAAAAATCCAACAAAAAGGATAAAGGTGAGTGATAGTTGTTTCATTGATTAAAGTTTTTTTAATAACGAAGTATTAATCATTTATTGTGCCGAAAATACAATTGATTATTAAAAATGAGCACATTTTGATGAATAATTAGGTTGTCGAATTATTATTTTAAATTAAATAGAAAAAAGCCTTGGCAAAAGCAAAAAAGGATTTTATATTTGCATCCGCATTTAGGAATACCTAATGAGACGCTCAAGGAG
This sequence comes from Winogradskyella sp., assembly GCA_004211785.1. Lineage (GTDB taxonomy): Bacteria > Bacteroidota > Bacteroidia > Flavobacteriales > Flavobacteriaceae > Winogradskyella. The sequence goes on along the minus strand of SHBX01000042.1, from coordinate 1,254 downwards.
AAATGGCAGAGTGGTCGAATGCACCAGTCTTGAAAACTGGCGAGGGTCACACCTCCGGGGGTTCGAATCCCTCTTTCTCCGCCAAGATTTATTCAAAATCGACGAAAGTCCTGTAAACTCAATGTTTATGGGACTTTTTATTTTACCCAAAACATCAAAATATGTATTAAAAACCATTCTGTTGGTGACCTATTAGGTGACCTTTTTTCAACCTTAATTAGGCCACCTAATTGTTTATAACTGTTTATAAATCAGCACAATATATCAATTAAAAGACCTCGAAATTTTGTAAATTAATGTATAATTAAAGGTCACCAGAATGAACAAAACATTTGGATTATTATTCTACTTAAAAAAGAGTAAAGTAGATGCACAGGGCAAATGCCCTATTTACCTACGTATTACCATAGATGGTAAGCGTACAGAGATTAGTACAAAACGTACCATTGAGATTGAGAAATGGAGCGTTGAAGCCAATAAAGCTATTGGAAGAACAGAAGATATACGAGAACTAAATGCCTATTTAGATTCACTTACTACAAAAGTATATCAAAGCCAAAGAGACTTAATACAAGATAACAAAGAGGTTACAACCGAAACCCTTAAAAACAAGTTTTTAGGTGTTGAGGAAAAACAAAGAACACTCATAACCATCTTTAAAAATCACAACAAGCAAGTTGAAAAATTAGTTGGTAGAGAGTTTTCAGCAGGAACTTTAGAACGCTATAAAACAGTATGTAAGCATCTGCAAGAGTTTATGCAACATCAATACAATGTAAGTGATATACCTGTAAACAGAATAGACCACAAGTATATTACAGATTTTGAGTTCTATTTAAAAACCGTTAGAAACTGCGGACATAACAGTACAATCAAGTATATCAAGAACTTTAAAAAGATAGTACGTATTGCAATAGCCAATGATTGGATTAAAAAAGACCCATTTCTAAATTATAAAGTACGTTTAAAAGAAGTGGAACGTCAATTCCTTTCAGAAGAAGAAATACAAACAATGCTCGAAAAAGAATTACACACCAATAGATTAGAGCAAGTAAGAGACATTTTTATATTCTGTTGCTTCACAGGTTTGGCATATAGCGACGTTAAGAAGCTCTCAAAAGACAATTTGGTATTTGGTATTGATGGCGATAAGTGGATAAAAACAAAGCGTACTAAAACTGATACACGAAGTAATATTCCACTACTTCCAACCGCTTTAGAGATTATAAAGAAATACGAGAACCATCCAGAGGC
>SHBX01000041.1 GCA_004211785.1 Winogradskyella sp. | reverse complement strand
ACATGTCATCTGCTTTTTAATATAGTAATTGTATTTCTTTAAGGTCGTAGGCTTCGCGTATATCATCTTCTAGAAGTAATTTTAATTTACCATCATCTGTTACACCTTCTATAAAACCAGAAAAAGTCTGGTTATCAAGAGTTTTAAAAGTTGATGGTTTTTTTATGCGAAACAATAAGGCTTCGTATTCTTTTTTCAGGGTATCTAGATTGCATGCTTCTAAAAGTTTCAGATAGCTTTCAATATGTTTAAGCAAATGATGAAAAATTTCGTCTTTAGTAAATGTAAGGATGATGCATTGGGCAGGTTGTCAAAAAATTTCTGATTAACATTAAGTCCAACACCGATTATAGAACCTTCTAGTTTGTTGTTTTTTATGACATTTTCAATTAAAATACCAGCTATTTTCTTGTTCTCTGACAAAATGTCGTTAGGCCATTTTATCTTTATTTTAGGAACCCGTAATTCTTTTAATGCCTTAGTAATACCTAAAGCTACTGCCATGCTTATATAAAACTGCTCTGGTACTTTTAAAAACGAAACATCTTTAAAGACACTAAATGTAAGGTTTTTTGATGCTTCGCCTTGCCATTTAGTACCCATTTGACCTCGTCCATTAGTCTGCTCATCAGCGATGACAACTGTAAAATCCTTAGGCATCTTTTTAAGACTTAACGTCTTTAGATACGTGTTGGTAGAGTCGATGGCATCAAGTTTGATTATATACATTATAACTAGCAGGTTATTTTATGGATTTCTTATGACAATTTGGGTTAACAAGAACTAAAAAAATAATAACTTTGTATAAATTTAAAACATTTTAATGACGGAAAGAAATAGCAATGCCGATCAACTCATTACTACAATAATAAGCGGAATCGAAGAAGTTAAAGGAAAAGAGATTATACTTTTAGATTTAAGAGAAATAGAAAATACAGTTTGCGATTACTTTATCATTTGCGAAGGTACTTCAAACACCCAAGTCAACGCCATTGTAAATTCCATACAAAAACAAGTTAGTAAAAACACTAAAGACAAGCCTTGGCACGTTGAAGGTTCTGAAAATGCCGAGTGGGTTTTAATGGATTATGTTAATGTTGTCGTACATGTTTTCCAAAAGCATATCAGAGAATATTATGACATTGAAAGCTTATGGGGCGATGCAGTAACAACGCAAATAGAAACAAGTATTTAAAAAATAACCAATAAAGATTACCGCATTTGCGGCAACAAGATGGCAAAAGAAAATAAAAATTTAAATAAAAAACCTAAAGTCAGCCCGTATTGGATTTACGGAATTATTATAGCTGTTTTTTTAGGTTTACAATTGTTTGGCGGAAGCGCTTTTCAGAATTCTAAAGAGATAAAAACTTCTGAGTTTATAAAATATCTTGAAGATGGTGATGTCAAAGAAGTTGTAATTATTAGTAATACAAAAACGGCAAGAGTTTTTCTTACTGAAGACGCTCTAAAAAAGACTGTACACGAAAAAGCACGTTCAAAAGGGTTTATGCCAACGGGTAATGTACCTAACTATACCTTAAAGTTTGGTGACCTTGGTAATTTTGAAGACCGAATTGATAATATCATCACAAAAAATAATTTACCGACATCTAGAAACGCTGATATAGAAAGTAATGCTTTTGGAGATTTCCTAATCTCTTTATTGCCTTTTATCTTAATCATTGGTGTTTGGATTTTCATCATGAGACGTATGTCTTCTGGTGGCGGTGGCGGTGCTGGTGGTCAAATTTTTAATATCGGAAAATCTAAAGCCAAGCTTTTTGACGAAAAAACAGATACCAAAACATCATTTAAAGATGTGGCTGGTCTTGAAGGTGCAAAAGAAGAAGTACAAGAAATTGTAGATTTCTTAAAGTTCCCTGAAAAATATACATCTCTTGGTGGTAAAATACCAAAAGGTGCCTTGCTCGTAGGACCTCCGGGAACAGGTAAAACCTTATTAGCAAAAGCTGTTGCTGGGGAAGCAAAAGTACCTTTCTTCTCATTATCAGGTTCAGATTTTGTGGAGATGTTTGTAGGTGTTGGTGCGTCTCGTGTAAGAGACTTATTTAAGCAGGCCAAAGAAAAATCACCTTCAATTATATTTATTGATGAGATTGACGCTATCGGACGTGCAAGAGGAAAAAACAACTTCTCTGGCTCTAATGATGAGCGTGAAAATACTCTGAATCAGTTGTTGACAGAAATGGATGGCTTTGGTACAAATACAAACGTTATAGTATTGGCTGCAACTAACCGTGCAGACGTTTTAGATAGCGCATTAATGCGTGCTGGACGTTTTGACAGACAGATTTATGTAGACTTACCAGACGTTCGTGAGCGTAAAGAAATTTTTGAAGTACACCTTCGTCCTTTGAAAAAAGAAGAAACCTTAGATATCGATTTCTTAGCAAAACAAACACCAGGTTTTTCTGGTGCAGATATTGCCAATGTATGCAACGAATCTGCGCTTATTGCGGCTCGTAAAGGCAAAAAAGCAGTAAACAAACAAGATTTCTTAGATGCTGTTGATAGAATAGTTGGTGGTCTCGAAAAGAAAAACAAAATCATAACACCAGAAGAAAAGAAAGCCATTGCTATTCACGAAGCTGGTCATGCCACGGTAAGTTGGATGCTTGAGCATGCAGCACCATTAGTAAAAGTAACTATTGTACCTAGAGGACAATCTTTGGGTGCGGCTTGGTATTTACCAGAAGAAAGACTTATCGTAAGGCCAGAACAAATGTTGGACGAAATGTGTGCAACAATGGGTGGTCGTGCTGCTGAGAAAGTTATTTTCGATAAAATATCTACAGGTGCATTAAGTGACTTAGAAAAAGTAACGAAGCAAGCTAGAGGTATGGTCACTGTTTATGGCTTGAGTGATAAGATTGGTAATCTGACTTATTATGATTCTTCAGGGCAACAAAACAATGGTTTCACAAAACCATATAGTGAAGAAACTGCGGTATTGATTGACAAAGAAATCTCTTCAATCATAGAAGAACAATACCAACGTGCCATTAAAATCTTAGAAGAAAATAAGGACAAATTAACTGAACTTGCAGATGTACTTTTAGAAAAAGAAGTCATCTTTAAAGACAATCTCGAAAAGATTTTCGGTAAGCGCCCTTTTGAGAAAGCAGAATTTCTCTCTGAGGAAGAAGAATAAAAGAGTTTCCACATGACGAAAAAACTTAAATTAGCCTAGAGTTAGTTTAAGTTTTTTTATATTTGGGTAATTGACTAAAAATGCGCCTTAATCGAAATCTCTAAATGAGTTTATTCAGAAAAATTTTTGGAGGAAAATCCCCTGGTTCCGAAGAAAAAGTTCCTAATGAAGAACGCGGCAAATACATGCCCGAAATCAAACTCCCTGTTGATGAGCGTTTTACCATAAATTTTAAGGCAAATGGTGGTAAATTCTTATACTGCGAAAATATCGAAGAAGTCTACAATAGCCTAGAAAACATTATATCAGAAAACAATTGGGATGGCAAAAATGTATTTTTGCTAGACGATAGATTAGAGGATTTATTTAAAGGTTTTGAACTTAAAGCAACCAAAAAAACAGCTGAAAGTGCCTATTTTTTTACAACATGCGAGCATTTAATTTCTGATGATGGCTCTTTACTTATCTCGTCTAACCAAATTGCAGAAAAAAAACTCAAAGAATTACCAACCAACTTTATAGTTTATGCCACAACCAGCCAATTGGTTGAAAATATTGGAGATGGCCTCAAAGGCATCAAAACAAAAAACCAGTCTAGAATCCCAACAAATATTACCACGATAAAGCACTTTAAAACTACGGAAGACAAAGACTTCTTAAGCTACGGAAGCAGTGCTAAAAACCTATACCTACTGCTTTTAGAAGACTTATAAATGAAGGAACTTTTAACGCGTACCATTTCTGGACTTCTCTATGTCGCCTTGCTTATCGGTTCCATGTATTGGGGAAACGCTTTACTAGCTGTTCTTTATATTTTTGGGCTAGTGTCATTAGCCGAATTTAATAAGCTTATAAAACTCAATGCTTTTATCATCACAGCTTCAATATTCACGTTTTTATACTTTGGTTTTTGGTATTGGTGTATGATTCATACCTCATCCACAGGCACTAATGAAGCCATACAAATACTATTGGTCATTACAAGCTTTGTTAATCTGTTTTTAATCAAAGACTTGTTTACCGAAAAGAAGATGCCCTTGTTTGAGTCTAAACGTTATATCGCCACAACGTTCTATCTCTCAAGTGGGTTTATATTTATGCTACTTATTGCCAATTACTTAAACTCATTTACACCGTTCTTACTACTCGGTAGTTTTATTCTGGTTTGGGTTAATGATAGTTTTGCCTATTTGGTAGGTAAAAATTTTGGACGTCAAAAATTATTCCCAAGTGTATCGCCTAAGAAAACCGTTGAAGGCTTTTTAGGTGGTCTCTTTTTTGCTTGTGTTTCTAGTTATTTTATTGCGGTCTATACCGGAACGTTAGGCTTTACTAGTTGGTTAATTTTAGCTATTATTGTGAGTGTGTTTGGCACATTAGGCGATTTAATAGAATCTAAATTTAAACGCCAAGCCGAAGTAAAAGATAGCGGTGTTATTATGCCTGGTCATGGCGGACTGTTAGACCGGCTAGATAGTATTATCTTTGCAGCACCATTTATATATTTATTCTTAAGAATTTTAAGTTATGTTTCATAAAGAAGGTCATAAAATTATACTCATCACACTATTTATAGTCGTGGTAGCCATATTTGCTATTGATGCTTTTCTCTCTATAGAATGGTTACGCAAAGCCTTAATGCTATTGGTTTTGGTATTCTTTGTACTCATACTCCAATTTTTTAGAAACCCAAAACGCCATACACACGTTAACGAGAAACAGGCCTTATCACCAGTAGATGGTAAAGTGGTGGTCATTGAAGAGGTGTTTGAAAAAGAAGTGTTTAACGACAAGCGCATACAAGTCTCTGTGTTTATGTCACCTCTTAATGTGCATGTGACGCGTTATCCAATAGCTGGTAAGGTGAGTTTTAGTAAATACCATCCTGGGAAATATTTAGTAGCATGGCACCCAAAAGCCAGTGAAGAAAACGAACGTACTACGGTTGTGGTAGAAAACAAAGGCTTTGGCAAAGTACTGTACCGACAGATTGCTGGCGCATTGGCAAAACGTATCGTTAACTATGCAAAAGTTGATGCTGCTGCACAGCAAGGTGCCGATTCTGGGTTTATAAAATTTGGCTCAAGAGTTGATTTATTTTTACCTTTGGATGCAGACATTAAAGTTGCCCTTAACCAAAAAGTAAAAGGTGGCGAGTCTGTGATTGCAGAAATGAAATGAACCAAAGCGAGTTAGATATAGCATTTGAAGCCGCCGTAAAACGGGTTAACGACCATACGGACCCATTCCCTGCAGATTTTTTATTACGCCTCTACGCTTACTACAAAAAAGCAACTAATGATTACGGCAGACCAAGTAGCCGAAAGCAAATTATCAATGCTTTTAAAACCAACGCCTTGTTCCAAGTGCAAGACATCTCTGAAGAAGAAGCCAAACAACATTATATAGATTTGGTAAATCACTACTTTTTATACGGAAAGTAGACCAAAACACCTCTTTTTACTCTCTTTTTACCCATTTTTCTTAAAAAAAGTGCATTTTCTACGTATTTCTACTTAGAAAAAAACCAGATTTTTTATTGAACTTGCTGTCATCTATATAGGTGACAACAATTAAAACTACACTTACAAAAGTTTAGCAACTTCGGTTAACATATTTAACTTTTTAGGCATGGCAAAACAAAAAACATTAACAGAAAGAAGACAGGAAGCGGAAATACTTGTTCTTAAAATTTCAGAACAACTTATAACTGCTGAAAATACTGTTAAAGAATGTAAAAAAGAATTAAAGGAGGTTATATCAACAAAAAAAGATTTTTCCAAGCTTTTGCCTTCTATTCAGCGCATGGAAAAAAGCACGAATTCTGCTATACTAAAAATGAGAGAAGAACGTGATCGCTTAAGTCGCCTTATCACATCTGTTAATACTTTTTATAATAAAAAATACTTACCGCTTTCTGAAAAAATAAATAATACAGAAACAGGTTTTAATGCAAGATTAAAACAAGGGAATCAATTCAACAGAGATGTTAAAAAATCACGTATTAATTATGAAAGGGAAATAGAAAAAATTAAATCCCTTGTTTCTAGTTCTCGTGATAAACTGAATGAACTAAAACGGATAGAATCTTCAATAAGAAATGTCCAAAAAAAAATTACGTCAAATGATGCTTCAATTATTAAACTAAGAACTAAAATTGAAGAGTCTAGCATTAAAGTTGAGGCATCATCTAAAAGCATCCTTTCTTCAGAAAGGACAATATTAAAAAAAGAAAGCCAAATAGTTTCTTTGCATAAAAAATCAGACAATGCATATTCTGACATTGAAGGATGGCATAATGAAGCAAAAAAAGTTATAGAGGATATTAAAAATATTTATGAAATTGCAGCTAATACTGGTTTAGGTGGTGAATTTGATAAACGAAAAAAAATATTAGATGAAGAGCTCACTAGGTGGCGAAAACACCTAATAACAACTACAATCATTCTATTCGTTTTTATTGTTCTCTTATTCATTCTACAATTAATTCCTAAAACAGTAAATTGGGATGTGTCAAAATTAAAATTTGATGCAAATTTTTATATTAGATTTTTAATTACTTCTCCAATTATATTTTACTTAGTTTTTGTTACTGGACAATATAATAGGTCAAAAAAACTACTTGAGAAATATTCTTTCAAAACAGCTATTGCACTTTCAATCGATGCTCACATTAATTTGCTGTCTAACATCAAAATATTGAACCAAAGAGAAAGCTATGAACGAATAGTCAACTTCATAATTGATGGGTTTACTAAAATTTATCAAGAACCATATCAAAAAGGAGAATCAAGTAATACTCAAGGACAGTTCAGCGAAATTTTAAATATCCTTGGAAATTTGAATAAGGATTAATCATAAACTTGTTTCGAATAATTTTTAAAAACTCCCATTGAAAAAATATATTGACAAAATATTTAATTCACTAGTTGATTGGATTTTTAGAAAAAAATCTCTTAACTATATTTTAGGTGTAGTAATTTTCTTTACATTAAGAGAACTGACAGCAATTGGAAGAGGAGAAGATATAATTGAGTTTTTTAATACGGTACAAGAGAAAAATGAAGATGGATGGATATTTTGGTCTTGTGCAATTGGTAAAATGATTTTTGGTGGTGGTAGTTATTTTGTAGTTGGAGTTGTATTATTATTAATATTTGCAATTTTTATTTTGAAAAAAACTGAATTAATTCAAGCCAATTCTGGAGAAAAATTTGACTCAATTATTAAAAACCTTAAAGAGAAAAATCAAAATCAAAAAGTAGAACTTCAAGATTTAGAATTATCACAAGAAGAACTGGAATTTAAAAAAAATGAACTCAAAAAATTTTTAGACAAAGTAAATAACACTTTACAATCAAAAAACATATCAAAAGAAGAATTGATTAAGCGAGTTACAGGAAAACTCAAAGCTCTATTGATTTATAAGTCCTATGAACTCCCTCCAAAAACTATTCGTGATGAAGTATACCCAGCGCTAGGTGTTCAGAATGTTAGTAGTGGACTAAGTATCATTCCGCCGCAAAAATTAAATCAAAAACTATCCGAAGAAAAACTTATTGAATGGTTTAAATCAGAGATTAACAAAAGAGTACCTATTGATTATGAGTATAATATTTCTTTGATAGCTGTTGTCGATTTAACAAAAATGTCTGTTTATAAAAAATTAGAGCCATACAGGAGATTTAATCGAACTTATTTGGATAAAATCAGAATTGAAGATTTGTTGACTCTACGAGAAATTGAAAGTTTTCTTTACAAAGAAGAAAAACTGTCTTCAAAGGAAATTATACAAATACCTAATATCACCTTCCTCATTGAAGATTATAACATTTCAAAAGAGGAAATGGAGAGTCTATTTAAATACAATGATAATATATTAACTGAAATAAAAAACACTCTTGGAGTAGCAACACTTGTAACTACTGATTTTGCAGTAATTTCACCAGAAACGATAATTTCATCGATAGATGACTATGTTGCTGAACCACAAAATGTCGCAGAAATTATAATTAGGAATGCAACCTTCTGGAAAGACTATTTTGAGAGGAAAATAAACTAAAAACCTACTCTCCCAAATCAACCGCATTGTACTACAACGTATTAAACCTTCTTATTTGGCAATCTCTAAATACTTATAAAAAACACTTAAATACCCGTTATCGGGTATTGATATATGCCATTATTTTATTGATTTTTGGTAAAAATCTTTAAAAAGTACGTATTTCTACGTATAAATAATCCATTGATTTTCAATAACTTGAAGCTTTATTATTCTTGTAAAATAAAACACGTTCAGATTTTAAACGAAATCAATAATCTTTAAATCCTTTTCAAATGAATAATCCTTTTCAAATTCAACCAGAACTTAGATATGGCGCACCAGTATGTGATGAAATTTTAACAGGCAGGTATTTTACCATTGGGTATTCGTGGTATTTTAGACAAGCAAAGTGGACACTAGAAATAATAAATCGAAACAATTATCTTCCCAATGAAGCAGAACGAATGAATAATTTTCGAGCTGATATAAGAATTCCACAGAGATTTAGGGCTGGACTAAAAGCTTACAAAAATAGCGGTTACGATCGAGGGCATTTAGTAGCAAGTGCTAATAATGATATTCTGGAAATACAAAACAGTGAAACATTTTTGATGTCTAATATGTCTCCTCAAAAACCAAATTTTAACCGAAGGATATGGAAAAAACTAGAGGAAGCAACTCGACACTTAAACAGTCAAGACAATGTTTTGGAAACCTATGTGCTTACATGTCCTGTTTTTTACTTTGATAGAGAAATTGAAACTATTGGAGATGAACAAAACGAATACGGTATCGACGTTCCTGTTCCGCATGCATTTATAAAAAGTGTTTTGGCAGAAGACGATAAAGGAAAATTGAAACTATGGACTTTTGAAATGGAGAACAAAGAACTTGATGGAGATATTGAGGATTATTTAGTGGTTACTTATGATGCAGAACAAACCGTTGGCGGCCGATTTTGGGACAGAATTAGTGGTACGGATATGCACAAACAAAAGAAAGACCCCATAGAAATATGGGATTATTAAAGGCTAAGTTAATTTTAAATAAAATCATTGTTTTATTTAATTAAAGGTCATTCTATGAAAACAAATTTTACAGATTTTACAGATTCCGCAAAAAGTTTCACAAAAAGCCCATTAGGGATTATAGCATTGTTCATAGTTCTAGTATATGGATTTGCTTCCTTAGTTGTAAGTTTCAGTAAGAATATAGGCGATAATGTTACTCCGTTGATATTTTTTTTGGTACTATTTCCTGTAATAGTATTTTTTGGATTTTTATGGTTAGTAGCAAATCATCATAAAAAACTATATGGTCCTTCCGACTTTAAAAATGAAGATAATTTCGTGAAAGTTCAAATGTCTACGGCAATGTCTCTAGCTGCTGCCTCTGTAAAACAGCCTAACAATGAAATAAATGCTGATTTATCACAAAAATATCAAGAGAAGATATTAGAACTTGTAAATCGTACAAGTCAAAGAGAGAAAATTAAAACTTCAAAAAAACGAATTATTTGGGTTGATGATAGGCCTGAAAATAATATTTATGAAAGGAAAGCATTTGAAGCGCAAGGACTAGAATTCAATTTAGCATTAAACACAAGTGAAGCTATAAAATTAATTAATAATAATGAATATGCTGCAATCATATCTGATATGGGAAGAAAAGAAGGTCCTCAGGAAGGTTATAAACTTTTGAAACTCATAAGAGATAATGGTAATGAAACACCATACTTCATATATGCTGGTTCAAAATCAGATAAACATAAGAAAATGACAAAAGAGCGTGGAGGACAAGGAACCACTAATAGAGCTGATGAACTATATGAAATGGTCATGAATGTCATTATATAATATATCTTTAAAGAGTACTTATAAGATGATAATAAAAAGAAATACTAATCCCTCCTAATCAAATGCATGGTACTACAACGTAATAAGCCTTCTTGTTTGGCAATCTCTAAATACTCACAAAAACACTTAAATACCTGACAATGGGTATTGATCAACGCCATTATTTTATTGATTTTTGATAAAAATCTTTAAAAATCACGTATTTCTAATTACACATAACTCATTGATTTAAAATAGCGTATCACTCATTAATTACTACAGAATATGAAAAATATAGAAACTCTTAAAAAGCTAATCTCAAATAAAGATTATTCCGATTTCTCCTCAATTCAAAATTCATTGATTAATACACGTGAATTGATAAGTAGAATTGAAAAAGGCAAAATTTTTGATTTACTCGACGCTGATGATAAATCTAAATTAGAATCTTATACGCAAAGTATTATCAATGAGTTTAAAAATTTTGATGCTACAAAAAATGAAGATATTCATTTACAGTTAGATTATTTTCTCTTCAAAAATTATAACTTAATATTTCAAAAACTAGAATCTTTTGAAAACAAATTCACTAAATCAATATCAGATTTAAACGCAAAGCTAATTAGTTCAAAAGAAGCGTTAAAAAAGCTATCTATAGAATCCGAAAAAACAAACAAAGAATTAAAAGCATCTTTAGAATCTTCTCAAAAAACAAACAAAGAATTAGACCAATTAAGAAAAGATGCTATTAAAAAAGTTAACGATTTTGCATCTAAAATTAAAGACGAAAATCAAAGAAAACTAGATTTAAAGCTTGTCGAAATAAGTAATACAGTTAATAATCAGAAGAATCAATGGAATAAAAAATTTGATGAGTTAGACATTAAAAGACAAAAATTTGAAAAACTTTATGAAGAAGCTACTACTTATTTTAGTGAAAGTAGATTTGATAAATATTCTAATGATGAAAGGTCTCAGGCTAATGTCTATAGAAAAATTAGCATCATATTAATGCTCTTTGTAGTCTTTTTTATAGTGTCTCTTACTGTTTACAGTATACATTTTGATAAAAGTAATCCAAAATGGTATGATTACATAACGCGTTCTTTATTGATTTTTACTTTGATGATACCAGCAATATATACTTCTAGAGAATCATCTAGACATAGAAGAAACTCAGACAAGTACACTCAAATGGCTAATGAATTAAAAGCTTTTAAAATAACTTTAGAGGTAGATGATTTAAGTGTAGAAATAAAAAATAAGGTTAAAGAAGAAATTTACAAAAGGTATTTTGGAAATCTCCTTTTTGACGAATCGAAAGATATTGGAGATAGCATTTCAGATTTTTACGGTAAGTTTGGAAAGAAAAGTGAATAGTTTGCATAACAGCTAAAAGCTATTACTCGCCTTTCTAATCCCTAATCAAAGGCATCGTACTACAACGTAACAAACCTTCTTGTTTGGCAATTTCGGCATACGGGACTTCCTCAACAGTAAAGCCTTGCTTACGCAACCAGGTATTTAAACGGGTAAAGTTTTGCTCAGAGATAATAACATCTTCAGAGATGGAGAAGATATTACTGTTCATGTGATACATTTCGTCTTTGGTAATTTCAAAGACATTGTCTTTACCAAAATAGTTAACCAACCATTGGTATTCTTCCTCTATTAAAAAACCGTTTTTATGGATAATAGCTTTGTCCTTTCCTATGGGTTGAAAACAGCAGTCTAAATGTAAAGCATTCTCTTTTGGGTCGGTATTAGATTTACGCAGTTCAAAAGCCTTTATCGTTTTGTTTGGGAATAATTCAGTCAAGGCATTTACAGCTTCAATATTAGTGCGTGCCGTAATATAATCTGGGTAATCTTCACCAGTATACGTACCAATAAAAATATAATCGTTCCAAGGCATCACGTCACCACCTTCGACGTGGCATTCTTCTGGGAGTTGTATAATATTTTCATTCCCAACAGTAGACCATACATATTCTGTAGCGTGTATCTCTTCATCGCGGTCTGGTAAAATATTAGAAATAATCAACTTGTCTTCAATTACAAAAGAGATATCGCGTGCAAAAATCTGGTTGTAATCTTTTATAACCTCAGGACGATACACCGTAACATCATACTTTCTTAAGACATCCGCAACGGCTTCCATTTCTTTAATCATATCATCTTCTATAGGATATGTGCCTGCCAATACATGCTGTCTACTTTTTGGGTCGTAACAGTCTTCTGGCTTTGGTGTTGGGCCATTACTTTTTGCTGTACCTAATATTACAGCTTTGAGTCTTGAGGTTTCGTTTTGTATGTTGAGTTTCATCGTGGAATACTACTTGTGTTGGCTATAAGGCATAAAAAAGCTTCATAATGTCTTATGAAGCTCCTTGTTGGTTTTATCTGTTTTCAATTGACGTAAACGGTCTTAATGTTTCGCCAGTGTATAATTGACGTGGACGACCAATTGGCTCTTTACGCATGCGCATTTCTTTCCATTGTGCAATCCAACCTGGTAAGCGTCCTAATGCAAACATTACCGTAAACATCTCCACAGGAATGCCCATAGCTCTATAAATAATCCCAGAGTAGAAATCTACATTTGGATATAATTTACGGTCTACAAAGTACGGGTCTTCTAAAGCTTCTTTCTCTAAACCTTTAGCGATCTCTAAGATTGGATCTTCGACACCTAAATCTCCTAATACTTCTGCCGCAGCTACCTTAATGATTTTTGCTCTTGGGTCAAAGTTTTTGTAAACACGGTGACCAAAGCCCATTAAACGGAAAGGGTCGCTCTTATCTTTGGCCTTAGCCATATATTTTTTAGTGTCACCACCATCTTCTTTAATCGCTTCTAACATTTCTAATACCGCTTGGTTAGCACCACCATGTAATGGTCCCCAAAGTGCAGAGATACCTGCAGATAAGGATACAAATAATCCAGCGTGTGAAGACCCTGTGATTCTTACCGTAGATGTAGAACAGTTTTGCTCGTGGTCTGCGTGTAAGATGAGTAACTTATCTAAAGCATTGACTAAAATATCATTCTGTTCATAGTCTTTGTTAGGACTCTTGAACATCATCTTTAAAACATTCTCTACATAACCTAAACTATCATCGCCATACTCTAATGGCAAACCTTGTTTTTTGCGCATTGTCCAAGCTACCAATACTGGAAACTTCCCTAAAATACGAACAATAGCATTGTACATTTCTTCTTCAGAATCTACATTTACCGATGATGGGTTAAACGCAGTCAAGGCACTTGTTAATGAGGATAAAACACCCATTGGATGTGCTGCCTTTGGAAATGCATCAAGGATTTTCTTGATATCGTCATCTACAATTGAATGCGATTTGATATCTGTATGAAACTTATCTAATTGTTCTTTGTTTGGTAATTCGCCAAAAATCAACAAATAGGCTACTTCTAAGAAATCAGCTTTATCAGCTAACTCTTCAATAGAATACCCACGATATCTCAACACGCCTTTTTCACCATCTAAAAACGTTATAGCACTCTCGCAACTTCCCGTGTTCTTATAACCTGGGTCGAGCGTAATCACACCTTTTGTGCTCCCTCTGAGGGCTTTAACATCTATAGCAACTTCATTTTCTGTTCCGGTAATTAATGGAAACTCATGCTTCTCTCCATTAATCTCTAATATCGCTTTATCTGACATATGTAATGTTGGTTTTTACTTGAATTTTTAAGGATTACGAAATTACGAAATCTACATCGATTTCGAAAGGGTATTTACAATCGTTTTAACAATTGCTGTATTCTTGTTTTCTATTGAAAACAAAAGCGATTACCTTAATCAGGCAATCGCTTTAATAGTCGTTATATGAATTAAAAACTTACTTTATTTTAAAAGCATTGTTTTGAGGAAAGTATGCTACTTCTCCTAATTCTTCTTCAATACGTAATAACTGATTGTATTTTGCCATACGGTCGCTACGTGATGCAGAACCTGTTTTAATCTGGCCAGTATTTAAAGCGACTGCTAAATCCGCAATGGTATTATCTTCAGTTTCTCCAGAACGGTGAGACATGACTGAAGTATACCCTGCATTGTGCGCCATATTAACTGCTGAAATCGTCTCCGTTAAAGTACCAATTTGATTTACTTTTATTAAAATGGAGTTAGCAATGCCTTCAGAAATACCGCGTCCTAAACGCTCAACATTAGTTACAAATAAATCGTCACCAACCAACTGGACTTTATCACCTACTTTATCAGTTAGGTATTTCCAACCTTCCCAATCGTTTTCATCCATACCATCTTCAATAGAAATGATTGGATATTTAGACGCCAATTCTGCTAAGTAATCTGCTTGTTCTTGGCTTGTTCTTACTTGTCCTGATTCGCCTTCAAAAATGGTGTAATCGTATTTTCCGTCTTTATAGAATTCTGCCGCTGCACAATCTAAAGCAATCATCACATCATCTCCTAAGCTATATCCAGCGTTAGATACTGCTGTCGCAATAGTATCTAAAGCATCTTCTGTTCCGCCTGCTAGGTTTGGTGCAAAACCACCTTCGTCACCTACAGCAGTACTTAGGTTTCTGTCGTGTAATACTTTTTTAAGATTATGAAAAATCTCAGTTCCCATTTGCATCGCATGCGTAAAATCTTTTGCTTTTACTGGCATTACCATAAACTCTTGGAATGCAATTGGTGCATCACTATGAGAACCTCCGTTAATGATGTTCATCATTGGTACTGGTAATGTATTTGCAGAAACACCACCTACATATCTGTAGAGCGGCATGTTTAATTCGTTCGCTGCAGCTTTAGCAACAGCAAGCGATACACCTAAAATAGCATTAGCGCCTAATTTTGATTTATTTGGTGTGCCATCTAAATCAATCATTAATTTATCTATGGCATTTTGCTCAAAAACAGAAACACCCAATAACTCTTGAGCAATTATAGCATTGACATTGTCAACGGCCTTTAAAACGCCTTTACCCATATAGTTATCGCCGCCATCTCTAAGCTCAACCGCTTCATGCTCACCTGTCGATGCACCAGAAGGTACAGCTGCACGTCCCATAACGCCATTTTCTGTAACTACATCTACCTCTACGGTTGGGTTACCTCTTGAGTCTAAAATTTGTCTTGCGTGAATGTTAATGATAATGCTCATTGCTGTTTTAGTTTTAATGAATTTCAAATTTACGAAAATAGCTAGCTATAAGTATCTCCGTGGTTTATTATTACGATTAATTATTACGAAAATGTTTTCGTAACTAAAAAATGGCAACAAAATTAAAATTTTGTTGCCATTTTTTCATGATTATTTTTTCAAGTTTTCGATAAACTCATCAAAAAGATACGTAGAGTCATTAGGTCCAGGACTTGCTTCTGGATGATATTGTACCGAGAAACAGTTTTTATCCTTAATACGAATTCCAGCCACAGTATCATCATTAAGATGCACATGCGTGATTTCTATATTCGTATTAGCTTCAGTTTCTTCTCTATTAATAGCAAAACCATGATTTTGAGATGTGATTTCACCTTTACCTGTTAATAGATTTTTTACTGGATGATTGATACCTCTATGTCCATTATGCATTTTATAAGTTGAAATGCCGTTTGCTAAAGCAATCACTTGATGTCCTAAACAGATACCAAATAAAGGCTTGTTTTTAGCTATGATTTCTTTAGCCACTTGTTGTGCTTCTACCAAAGGTTCTGGATCACCAGGTCCGTTTGACAAGAAATAACCATCAGGATTGAATGCTTCTAAATCTTCGAACTTAGCATTGTATGGAAATACTTTAACGTAAGCATCACGTTGTGCTAAGTTGCGTAGAATGTTCTTTTTAATACCTATATCTAAAGCAGCAATCTTATAGGTTGCATTTTCATCACCGTAGAAATAAGGCTCTTTAGTTGACACTTTTGAGGCTAACTCTAAACCATTCATTTTTGGCTGCTCAGCTAGTTGTTTCTTTAAACCTTCTACATTATCTACTTCTGTTGATATCACGGCATTCATTGCGCCATTATCTCTAATATAGCTTACTAAAGCTCTGGTATCTACATCTGAAATAGCTAACGTATTATTTTTCTCAAAGAAATCTTCTAAAGATCTATCCGCGCCTGGACGTGAATACTCAAAACTGAAATTTTTACAAATTAATCCAGCTATTTTCACAGAGTCAGATTCTACTTCGGTGTCTTTTGTTCCATAATTACCAATATGTGCATTGGTCGTTACCATCAACTGTCCAAAGTAAGATGGGTCAGTGAAAATTTCTTGATAGCCTGTTGTACCAGTATTAAAACAAACTTCACCAAATGCAGTACCTTCTTTACCTATTGACTTTCCGTGAAAGACAGTACCATCTGCAAGTAGAATAAGCGCTTTTTTTCTTTGTTTGTATTTCATGTGTTGTGTTGTATTATGGTTTTACACTTCGACTCTGCTCAGTGCATTGCAAAATTCCAAAAAAAAAGGATAAACTGAAACAGTTTATCCTTTATAGTTATCAATGCTTATTAACACTCGATAATCGAGGTTTGTAAAATGAAGAAAGCCGTTTAGAAATAGTATCGATATCGAATTTACAATCTGTTTGCTTTCTTACTTGCATTTTTATTCTTCTTCGTTAGTAGCTTTAGTTTCTACTGGCGGAGTAGCAACAGCTTTCTTACCACCTCTTCTACTTCTACGAGTTGTTTTCTTAGCAGCTTTATCTGCATTGTAAATCTCGTTGTAGTCTACTAACTCAATCATTGCCATATCAGCGTTATCACCAAGTCTGTTTCCTAATTTGATGATTCTTGTATATCCTCCTGGACGATCACCAACCTTAGCAGCAACATCTCTAAATAATTCTGTTACAGCTTCTTTTTGTCTTAGTTTAGAAAATACTAAACGTCTGTTATGCGTCGTATCTTCTTTAGACTTAGTAATCATTGGCTCAACAAACTGCTTTAAAGCTTTAGCCTTAGCAACAGTTGTGTTAATACGCTTGTGTTCTATTAAAGAACAAGCCATATTAGCTAACATTGCTTTTCTGTGAGCAGTCTTACGACCTAAATGATTGAATTTTTTTCCGTGTCTCATGACTTTTGTTTTATCATCTTGCTACCATATCCCAATATGTGGGAGAGCAAAATATGATTAATTTAAATTATTATTAGTCTTTGTCTAATTTGTATTTGCTTAAATCCATTCCGAAGTTAAGACCTTTAACGTTTACTAGTTCTTCTAGCTCAGTTAAAGACTTCTTACCAAAGTTTCTGAATTTCATTAAATCGTTTTTGTTGAAAGATACCAAGTCTCCTAAAGTATCTACTTCTGCAGCTTTTAAACAGTTCAATGCACGTACAGAAAGATCCATATCAACTAACTTAGTCTTCAATAATTGTCTCATGTGAAGTGATTCTTCATCATAAGTCTCAGTCTGTGCAATTTCATCCGCTTCTAAAGTGATACGCTCGTCAGAGAATAACATGAAGTGGTGAATTAATATTTTTGCTGCTTCAGTTAATGCATCTTTTGGATGAATTGAACCGTCTGTTTGAATTTCGAAAACTAACTTTTCGTAATCCGTTTTTTGCTCAACACGGAAGTTTTCGATTCCGTATTTTACATTTTTTATTGGCGTGTAAATTGAATCTGTAAAGATGGTTCCTATTGGTGCAGATGCTTTTTTGTTTTCTTCTGCTGGCACATAACCTCTACCTTTTTCAATTGTAATCTCCATGTTAATGTTAACCTTTGGATCTAAGTTACAGATCACTAAATCTGTGTTTAATACTTGGAAACCAGAGATAAACTTTTGAAAATCTCCTGCAGTAATTTGCTCTTGACCAGAAATAGAAATTGTAACAGTTTCGTTATCAACTTCATCAATCTGACGCTTAAAATTTACTTGCTTTAAGTTCAAAATCATTTCAGTAACATCTTCAACTACACCTGAAATTGTAGAAAACTCGTGATCTACACCTTCTATTCTTACCGATGTTATTGCAAAACCTTCTAAAGACGATAATAACACACGTCTTAAAGCATTACCTACCGTTAATCCGTAACCTGGTTCTAATGGTCTGAACTCGAATTTACCTTCGAATTCATTAGAATCTATCATGATTACTTTGTCCGGCTTCTGAAAATTTAATATTGCCATATTTTTCTTCGTTTTAATTGTTATTTAGTTGCGCGGTCTATAAGTTTGAAGAACATCTAGTAAACCCTTTGGCCAAATACCAATATGATTAATTAATTTTATTATTTAGAGTAAAGTTCAACGATAAATTGTTCGTTGATTTGCTCAGGTATTTGAATACGAGCAGGAACAGAAACGTAGTTTCCTTCCATTGTATCGCTATTCCATGTAATCCATTCGTATACACTAGTAGAATTAGCTAATGAATTTTGAATAGCTTCTAAAGATTTAGATTTTTGTCTTACACCTACTACATCTCCAGCTTTTAATTGGTAAGAAGGAATGTTTACCTTTTCGCCATTAACTGTAATATGTCTGTGAGAAACTAATTGACGTGCACCGCTACGCGTTGGAGAGATACCCATTCTGAATACGACGTTATCTAAACGAGATTCACATAATTGTAACAATACTTCACCAGTAATACCTTGTGCAGCAGTTGCTCTTTTAAACATGTTTCTGAATTGCTTTTCTAAGATACCATAAGTATACTTAGCTTTTTGCTTCTCCATTAACTGGATAGCATATTCAGATTTTTTTCCACGACGACGGTTATTTCCGTGCTGTCCTGGAGGATAGTTACGTTTTTCGAAGGCTTTATCATCTCCGAAGATAGCTTGACCAAATTTTCGAGCTATTTTTGTTTTAGGACCAGTATATCTTGCCATTTAAAATTTGTTTTGAGAGTGGTTTTAGAATTAAGGTCTTATACTTATCCTTCTAAACCGTTTGCCTCTCGTTGATACTTGTTGTTATTTTTCAGTTTGCAAATTTACATAAAATAAACTAATATCGACATGTCGCATCGATATTAGTTTATGATGATAAAATTTGACTTTTTATTTTAAGTCAAACCTGAATAGAATTCAGATTATACTCTACGTCTTTTTGGTGGACGACATCCGTTATGCGGCATTGGTGTAACATCAATGATTTCTGTTACTTCGATACCAGCATTATGTATAGATCTGATAGCAGATTCTCTACCGTTACCAGGACCTTTCACATATACTTTCACTTTCTTTAAACCAGCTTCTTTTGCTACTCCAGAAGCATCTTCTGCAGCTAACTGAGCAGCGTAAGGTGTGTTCTTTTTAGAACCTCTAAAACCCATTTTACCAGCTGATGACCAAGAAATTACGTCACCTTTTTTATTTGTTAAAGAAACAATAATGTTGTTAAAAGATGCTGTTATGTGAGCTTCTCCTACTGCATCAACTATTACTTTACGTTTTTTTGTACTTGACTTTGCCATATTTTTTAGTTTCTAGTGTTAGCTTTTAGTTTTGAGAATCCTAAACTTTTACATTTCAGACAGATTCATCTAACCTAATGACTAATGACTAATGTCTTTTTTTTATTTAGTTACTTTCTTTTTGTTAGCAACCGTTTTTCTTCTACCTTTTCTTGTACGAGAGTTATTCTTAGTACGTTGTCCTCTTAATGGAAGACCTGCTCTGTGACGGATACCTCTGTAACATCCGATATCCATTAAACGTTTGATGTTTAATTGAGTCTCAGAACGTAATTCACCTTCAATTTTGAAAGTTCCTACAGCTTCACGGATTGCTCCGATTTCGGCATCTGTCCAATCTTGTACTTTTGTGCTTTCATCAACTTTAGCAGTTGCTAAAATTTCTTTTGCACGACTTCTACCTACTCCGTAGATATAAGTTAAAGAGATAACTCCTCTTTTTTGTTTTGGTATGTCTACACCTGCAATTCTTGCCATAACTACCCTTGTCTTTGTTTGAATCTAGGATTCTTTTTGTTAATTACGTAAAGTCTTCCTTTTCTACGTACCAATTTACAATCGGCACTTCTTTTTTTAACTGATGCTCTTACTTTCATCTGTTTTGATTTTTAAATACTAATTATTAGTATCTATAAGTTATACGAGCCTTAGTTAAATCATAAGG
>SHBX01000040.1 GCA_004211785.1 Winogradskyella sp. | reverse complement strand
ATCTTATACATTCTATCTTTTCTGTAGCTTCTAAAAACTGCATTGGTAAAACTGTAAAATCTAAGAGTGCTTGTTTTCTAAATGCATAAATACCTTTGTGCTTAAAGTAACGCGCAGCAACACTTTTGTCTCTTGGATATGGAATAGGGCTTCGAGAAAAGTAAAGTGCAAAATTGTTTTGATCTACAATAACTTTAACCGTATTTGGATTTTCTATTTCATCCCAATCTTTAATTTCAACCATTAAAGAGGCCAAATCTATCTCATTTTTATGGTCATTATTAAAAACACTCAATACTTTTACTAAACTTTCTCTTTCTGTAAAAGGCTCATCACCTTGTACATTAACAACAATATCACAATCTACATTTGCAACGGCTTCCGCAATCCTATCACTGCCAGATTCGTGCTCTTTAACACTCATAATGGCCTTACCTCCATTAGAAGTTATCTCATTATAAATAATATCATTGTCTGTGACAACATAGACTTCTGAAAATAACTCAGTAGCGACTGTAGCTTGGTATGTTCTTAGAATTACAGTTTTACCAGCAAGGTCTTGCATTAGTTTTGCTGGAAAACGTGAAGCCGCATATCTTGCGGGAATCATGGCTATAATCTTCATTTATGACTGAGTTAGTTAATCAAAAATAATAGTTTGATTTGATATAAACTATTCTACAAACGAATCATCTTTAAAACCAATAAGGTATAATTTTTCCTTTGCTCTTGTTACGGCAGTATATAGCCATCTTATATAATCTCTATCTGGTCCATTTGGCAAATAAGGTTGCTCTACAAAAATAGTATTCCATTGACCTCCTTGAGACTTATGGCAAGTAATTGCATATGAAAATTTAACTTGCAATGCATTGAAGTATTTATTGTTTTTTACTCCTAAAAAACGCTTATAATTAGATGCTTCATTGGCATAATCTTTAGCAACCTCTTGGTAAAGTCTATTTGATTCTTCGTAAGTTAATGAAGCACTTTCCGCAGAAATGGTATCTAATAGCAATACGGTTTCAAAAGCTCTCATCCTGGGATAATCGACCATTTTTGCTTTTACTTCAGCAAATCTAAAGCCATATAATTCTTTGATACTAAAAATCTCAAGCACTTCAATAATATCTCCATTAGCAATAAAACCAGCTTCAGTTGTAGGT
Source organism: Winogradskyella sp. (assembly GCA_004211785.1). GTDB lineage: Bacteria > Bacteroidota > Bacteroidia > Flavobacteriales > Flavobacteriaceae > Winogradskyella. The sequence continues at coordinate 19,888 of SHBX01000040.1, read as the reverse complement.
TTAATCCAGAAATAATTATTCTTGACAACCATGAGATAATCTCCAGCGGACAATTCACTTTCATTAAAAAGAATACGGTCTCTTATTTGCTGATTATAAAGGTTTGCACGTTTATTACTTCTTACAATAATTGCAGTTTCCTCATAACCATCATTACTATAGGAATCATTTATAGCATCCATAATCTCATGACCATCAATAAGACGAACAATATCCTTAAATGGTTTTACATCAAATTTAAAACTATCGTAGAATGTTGTTTCTAATACAGCTCTCAGCTCTGTGGCATTTTCTAATATACCTGAATCTTGTTCTTGTCTCACGACTTCATCCAACTCAACAGTAGTCACCTGCTTATTGTAATTTAAGTCTAGTTTAGTTGCATCTAATGCTGGGCTTAACTCAGATTTTACTGGCGGCAATTGCGCTTTATCACCAATTAACAATAGCTTACATTGATGTCCAGAATATACATATTGCATTAAATCGTCTAGTAAAGAGCCATTTTCAAATAGTTTTGAATCTGCTGGGATATCTGGTATCATAGATGCCTCATCAACTATAAAAATAGTATTGCGATGCTTATTGGGTTGCATTACAAATTTTACACCGCCACCTTTTTCTTTTTTAGGGAAGTAAATCTTCTTATGTATAGTAAAAGCCTCTTTTTTAGAGTAATTAGAAATAACTTTTGCAGCTCTACCTGTTGGAGCCAATAAAACAGCACTTTTTTTGGCTTGCCACAAGTTAGAAACTATAGTACCAATGATACTTGTCTTTCCTGTACCAGCATACCCTTTTAATAAATAAAGTGAATTTGGTTTAGAGTCGAAAATAAATTCTGAAAGCTGTAATAAAACAATATCTTGTTTTTCAGTAGGTTGAAAAGGAAATTTAGATTTTATTAACTTATAAAAATCGGATGCGTTTTGAATCATTTAACTCTAAAAAATTGAATGCCAATATACCAATATATCTTTACATTAAAGCGCTTTGTAATAACTCTAAAATACATTTTCCTATATTTTTATTTATTATGTTTTTGCGAACAAAAAAAAATTGTAGATTTGCGAAAGACCTAATAAAATAAACTAACTATGTTAAAAGTTATTATTGCAATTGTTGCTATTATTCTCCTAACCATTCTTATCGTATGGTTGATAGATAAATTTGTACCTAAAAAAATAAAGCCAATACTTAATCTAGTACTTTGGGGTCTTATTGTATTTTTAGGATATATCACTTACGAATCAATTGCTGGAGAACTTAGATTTGAAAAGGTTAAAGATGAGCGTTATCAAATAGTAGTTAATAGATTAATTGACATCCAGAAAGCACAAGTAGCTTTTAAAGAAGTTAATGGTAAGTATACAGATAAGTACGAAAACCTAATTAAATTTATTGATACGGCAAAAGTTCCTGTAACACAAAGAAGAGACAGCACTGTATTAGATGAAGTAAAGACTCGCCAATTTAGTGTAGATATGTTTAAGACTATTACTTTAGTAGATACACTTAGATATTACTCGGTCAAGGATTCACTTTTTAAGAACATCGATTACAAAAACATTATGAATGTTGGCGTAGGTGAAGAAGGTGCAAAATTTGAATTAAAATCTGGTACACTTGATGATATCCCCGTATTTGAAGCCAGTGTAGACAAAGCTATCATTTTGAATGACCAAGATAAGAATCTAGTTTCCAATGAAAAAGAAGTTGTTTCCGTTGACGGCGTTAATGGACCAAGAATTGCTGTAGGTTCTATGAACGAAATAAAAACTACAGGTAACTGGCCAAAAAATTTCGCTAAAAAAGAATAGATTTGACTAACAAAATAATAAAAGACCTGTCCATTCAAGTTAATTTGAGTGGACTTTCTTTTTGTATACTTAATCGTTCTGGAGATAATAAAGTTGAATATATCAATACTATTGTCTTTGGAGAAAAGTTAACACCATTTGAAACCTTAAATCGTTTAAAAGAAGAGCTAGCTTCAAATACTATTTTCTCTGATGATTTTGAGAATATAAAAATTATTCATCATAACGAGTTATCGACCTTGGTACCTGAATCATCGTATGATGAATCTAACAACGCAGAATACCTAAAGTTTAATTCCAAAATTTTAAAAACAGATTTCATTGCCTCTGATAAAATAGGATTATTAGACGCTGTTAATGTTTATGTACCTTATGTAAACGTCAACAACTACATATTTGACACTTTTGGGGCTTTTACATATACACATGCTTCAACCATTTTAATAGAAGCGGTAAGCCATCATAATCAAAGTGAAGAAAAATCTGCTTTCATTAATATAGAAGGTAATACAATGCAAGTAGTTGTTAATAGTAATAGTGCTTTTGAGCTTTATAACTATTTTGAATTTACAACTCCAGAAGATTTTATATACTATATTTTATTCACCTTTGAGCAATTACAATTAAACCCAGAAAAAACTCACGTTAAATTGTCTGGTACTGTTACTGAAGATGATGATTTATTTCAAATCGCTTACAAGTATATTAGACATGTTAGTTTAGTGAGAGATCACCAACAATTTATAATCAAAAACAGTTTTTAATGCGTATTGTATCCGGCAAATACAGAGGCAGAAGAATTAGCGCACCAAAGCAATTGCCCGTACGTCCTACTACAGACATGGCAAAAGAAGCCTTGTTCAACATCCTAAATAACCAATACTATTTTGATGACATATCTGTATTAGATTTATTTTCTGGCACAGGAAACATTAGCTATGAGTTTGCCTCTCGTGGCACCGAGCGCATAACAGCTATTGATGCCAATTACGGCTGTATTAGATTTATTAATCAAACAGCAGAAAGTTTTAATATGCCAATAAAAACTATAAAAAGCGATGTCTATAAGTTCCTGGAAAGCTCAAAACAAAAACACACCATCATATTTGCAGATCCGCCGTATGGTTTTGAAATTGATGAATTTTCAAAAATACCCCAATTAGTATTTCAAAATGAGTTATTAGAGGATCATGGATTATTAATAGTAGAGCACTCTAAACATACCAAATTAGATACATTAGAGCACTTCTCATATTCAAAAAGTTATGGTGGTAATATGTTTAGCTTTTTTGAAAACGAAACTTCATAATGAATAAAGCCACCTCATTTTTGAAATGGCTTCAATAAGAATAGTCTAATATTATATTGGGAAATTCTATTTTTTAATTACCCTAATCACTTTATTATTATTTGGGGAATATAATGTTATAAAGTAAATACCTGTATTAAGTTGACTCATATTTATAGTTTCAAAATCACGCTCTTGAGTTATCATTAACCGACCATTTATATCTAATATATCTAGCTTATTAATTTCATTGTTAACTATATCGATATTCAAAACATCGTTAACAGGGTTTGGATATACAGATACCTCTTTAACATCGAAATTAGAAGTGCTCAATACTGCTGAACAGTCTTCAGAATAAACTGTACTAATATCTTTTTGCCATGTTGAGTAACTTCCTGTACCATTTGTAGCAGCCACTTCATTATCAACTTCAATACACAATAAACTCGAATTATTATCTGCTCTAAAATTAGTTAATAGGTTATTATTACCATTTTTGACATTTAAAGAAGTTAACTCATTATTAAAAACCAGTAGATTTATTAAATCAATGTTATTTGAGACATCTAAGTTTGCTATGTCATTATTCTGACACTCAATAGTTATCAACTCAGGATTACTACTTATATCAAGACTTTCAATATTATTTCCTCCGCAAAAAAGCCTTTCTAAAAAAGGAAAAACACTTGTGTCTATAGAAATAAAATTATTTCCTGCAACTTGAAAAACTGTCAAAATTGTAGAGTTTATCGTAAGTGTAGAAAGATTGTTTGAATCTAAAATAGCTATTTCAAGATTAGGCTGATTATTTAAATCCAACACAGTCAAATTATTACGAGTGACTCTAAATGTAGTTAAATTGGATAAAGTGTTTAAATATATAGCCTCAATATTATTATCGTTTATCTCTAACGCTTCTAAAGCTGTAAAGGACTCTATTCCTATGGCATCTATAATACCAAGATTACCAATATTTAATGCTGTAAGCGCACTTATTAAGGTTTTATCTACTCTATTATCATTAGTTATGCCGTTTCCTAAACTATTGGCTTCTAAATAAGCTTCAAATGCATCATCTGGCACATAGGTTTCATTAGAGCCTAAAATACCGTAAACAACATTACCACTTGTTGAATATGTAGATGGCAAGTTTATGTTATTATTCCAATCATCTGCAATGGTTTGATTATCGACTTCAACATAAATTAAATTAGAATTCGATGATATATTAAGATGTGAAATATTACTGTTGTTCCCATTAGCAATATTAAGACTCGTTAATGAAGGGCAAGCATAACCTCTTAACTCTATTAATTGAGGGTTATTAGATAAATCCAAATTAATTATTGGATTACCATAACTACGTAATCTTTGTAAATTTACGTTTTGACTCAAGTCTACGGTCACTATATTATTATCATTAAATTGTAATTGCTCTAAAGCAGTAAAATCTTGAATACCGTTTAGACTAGCAATATTGCTATTTGCAACGTTTAAAAAAGTTAAGGTATTAATATTGTTTGTTGGTATTTGTCCATCATTAGAAATATCATCATAGACTGCTAATGCATTTTCAAAATTAGCATCTGGTATGGCTGTGTATTGAGCATTTGCTGTAGCAGTTAATACTACTACCATTAATAAGTAAAGGTGTTTCATGGGTAAAAGATTTGGTTAAATTTTTGGCGAAAAATAAAGAATGGTAATGTTTGAGCCTATAAAAACAAAGTGTCAAATAGTGTCGGTCTTTATTTATGCAAGAGATTGTATAAAATCCTCTATGCTTTGTGATTTAGGTACACTCATTTTTTTACGAATACGACGACGCATAGATTTTACGGAATCTTCAGACACATTACGTATAGTCATAATTTCTTTTATAGATAAATTGAGGCGCAATAAAGATGATACTTCTCGCTCACCCTTAGTTAAATCTGGGAATTCCATTTTAAGATGATCGTCGAAGTTTTTATTTACTAAATTAATCTTGTTCTGAAGCTCAGAGAGTTTAGTTTCAGATTCTATTTGCAGACGCAAATCTGTGGTTAAATTTTGAAGTAACACATTTGCATCTGTTTTATCAGAGTCAGTTTTAATTCGCTCTAACAAATCTTTTTTAAACGCTAAACGCATAGTGTTATCAGCCACTAATTGCTTAACATTAATTTCTTTATCTTCTAGTTCTTTAGATAAACGTAAGGTTTCATTTTCGTGTTCAATCTTACTCATCATCGCTCTATTTTTATAATTTCCTCTAACTAATAAAACAATTACAACACAAGCAATGGCTGTTAAAATAAAAAGGATAAAATAGAGCTGTTTTTTTGAAGCTTCAGCTTTAGTTAAAAGTTCAATCTCTTGTTTTTCTTTTTCAAACTCGTATCGTAATTCAAGTTCTTGAATCTTTTTTACACTATTTTCATTATAAATAGAATCTGAATATTTCTTATAACGCTTGTAATCTCTGTAAGCAGCACCATAATTTTCTAGCTTATTCCATAACTGCGAACGTTTTCTATAACCCTTGGAAATATTATTTATAAACTTCTCTTTTTTTGCTAGTCTTATAGAGGAATCAACGTATTTTCCCGCTAATTTGTACTCTTCAAGTTTTTCATAGATTAAAGAAATAGAATAGTAGCTATTAGCAAGCGCTAGTTTTTTGTCCTTAGATTTAGAATACTTAATATTTGATAAACTCAACTCAAGCGCTTTATCCAAATTGCCTAGTCTTCTATAAAAGCTAACCATATTATTATTAAGTTGTTGGATATTTTCAGTAGCATTAAGGGATTTAAATATTCTTTCTGCTTCTTGATAATTCATTAAAGCTGAATCATATTTTTTTAGTCTAGAGTAACTACTTGCAATCATGTTTCTAGCATTACCAACTCCTAATTTATTATTTAACGAATCATTTAAATGAATTGCTTTTTTAAAATATTGAATCGATTTACCATAATCTTTTTGAAACCTATAAACCATAGCGATATTATGATAAATGTCTGCTATATTTTTTACGTCATTATCTATTTGAAACAATCTTAAAGCTTGGAGATAACTATCTAATGCTTCAGAATGCTTACCTAAACGCCTCTTAAGTACACCATACTGAACTAAAACTAGAGCTTTTTCATGATTCGTAAACTTAGTTGGTGACTTTTCAATTAAATCAAATGCACCATTAATAGTGTACCTAGCTTTAGTGAAATTATGATCCAATTCAAATTCACCTAACGCCAACATTACATTTAATTTTTGAGAATCTGAATCAGTTTCTCTTAAATTTATTTCTAAAACAACTCTAATACTATCTACATCTTGTGAAGAGACCGTAAGTATTAAAGAAAAAAACAGAATGAATAATACTCTAAATTTCATTTTATAAAGCTAGCGATTAGAACAAAATCGTTAAATATAAAACAGCACTAACTAAGGTGTCAAAACGTGTCAAAAAAGAAAAAAGCAGATCTATAAGCCGAATTCTGTACATTTTCTTTTTAGGAAATAAATTCTTAAAAAGAAAAGTCCTTATCATTTATCTACGTTTACTGTTGCCAGCAAACTTTAGCTGCCTACCCTCTAACAATCGCGCGTGTACGCTCAAGCGTTAGTATACATGACATTGCACCACATAGAGTTTACCTGGTTTCACTACAGCATTACCTGTACATACTTTCTGTTGCACTTTTCCTAGTCTTACGACTGGTGGTTGTTAACCACTATGATTGCACTATGGTGTTCGGACTTTCCTACCCTAACCAAAGTTAGAATCGATAAGGCGATCTGCTTGCAGCAAAAGTAAACAAATTGTTAATAACTCCTATTAAATTATAGCCTTTGAAAATGCGTATTTAATGGTTATTCTTAAATTTGTAATTCAGTACTTTTCAATGGAACATTTTGTAGTATCGGCTCGTAAATACAGACCTCAGACATTTAAAGATGTTGTGGGGCAACAAGCAATTACAAATACTTTACTAAATGCCATAGAAAACAATCATTTAGCTCAAGCTCTATTATTTACTGGACCTCGTGGTGTTGGCAAAACAACTTGTGCGCGTATACTTGCCAAAATGATTAATAGTGATGGAAATACCAGCGAAGATGAAGATTTTGCTTTCAATATTTTTGAGCTCGATGCAGCCTCCAACAATTCTGTAGATGATATAAGAAGTCTTACGGATCAAGTGCGTATTCCGCCTCAAGTTGGTAAATACAAAGTTTATATTATTGATGAGGTACATATGCTATCTCAAGCGGCTTTTAATGCTTTTTTAAAAACATTAGAAGAACCACCAAAGCATTGCATATTTATTTTGGCTACTACTGAAAAACATAAAATTATACCAACAATATTATCACGTTGTCAGATTTTTGATTTTAAACGTATCACGGTAAAAGATGCTAAAAAGTATTTAAAATATATTGCTGAAGAGCAAGGCGTAACGGCCGAAGATGACGCACTGCACATTATTGCACAGAAAGCTGATGGCGCTATGCGTGATGCACTTTCAATTTTTGACCGTGTAGTTAGTTTTTCAGGAAAAAACTTAACACGTCAAGCAGTAACTGAAAATTTAAATGTTCTTGATTACGAGACTTATTTTACAAGTACAGATTTAATTCTCGAGAATAAAATACCTGAATTACTCATTCATTTCAATACTGTTTTATCTAAAGGTTTTGATGGACATCATTATATCGCTGGACTAGCATCTCATTTTAGAGATTTACTAGTCTGTAAAAACCCTTCAACGATAGAGCTTCTAGAAGTTGGAGAAGATACCAAGTTAAAATATGTTGAGCAGGCCCAAAAATCTTCCCAAAGCTTTCTCATTAAAGGCATCGACATTGCAAACGACTGTGATTTAAAATATAAAAACAGTAAAAACCAACGATTACTTGTTGAATTAGCACTTATGCAATTAGCCTCTATCACTTTTGATGGAGAAAAAAAAAATAGTAGACATTACATAATTCCGCCTTCATACTTTAAGTCAAAAGGTATTACGCCTATTCCTGTAATAGCACCTGTACCTAAAAGCACTGAAACAGCCATAATTCAAACACAAGCTACACCACAAAAAATTGAAGTAAAAGAAAAAGTCTTGGCTAAAGTTGCTGAACCTGTTATTCCAAAAATATCAATTAATAAACCTTCAAAAGTTACATCTGGTCTTTCTCTAAAGAGTATTAGAGAGAAAAAAGAGCATCAAATACGACAAATGGATGTTGTAATTGATGAAGAAAATCTTCCTAGAGAACCTGTAACGGAAGAGAAACTATTATCTGCATGGAACAGCTACATAAAATCGTTACATGCAAAAGGTGAAAAAATTATGGCGTCTATTATGGAAATGGAGGTACCAGTTTTAAAAGAAACAGCTATAAGTCTCACATACTCTAATGAAACTAGTAAGATTGAGCTAGAGCGGTCGCAATATCCATTATTGGCTCACTTACGTAAAGCTTGCAAAAACTATGACCTACACTTAGATATTACAGTGAATGAAGAAGTTGCAAAAAAATACGCGTTTACACCTCAGGAAAAATACGAAAAACTTAAAGAGAAAAATGAAAACATTGAGTTACTAAAGCGAACTTTTGGTCTAGATATTTAGTATTATGAAAAATAGTTTTTTTTTACTTTTAATTCTTGTAATAGGTTTCACAAGTTGTGAAGGACGAAAAACTCAAACCAAATCACTATCTGAGAGTATAGCATCTTTTAAGAAAAATAACACTATAGAAGCTAATGAATTTATACCGGAATCGTATTTTGAACGTAGTGTAGACACCATTTTATCCAATGGGTTTCGAGTAAAATTAGTGACGTCAACAGACATGCTTAATAGTGTTGTTTTAACTAAAACTAAAGACAACATCAACTATAATAGTAATTACAGAAACTATAATTTCAATATTACAATACAGAAGAACGGAGAAAAAATTTATGACGAAAATTTCAATAAACTAAGAGTCAATAATGTCCTTGGTTATATATCTAATTTAGATTCAGAATTGCCAATTCATGATTTTGACAAATTGGCTTTATTGAAATCAATTCGGCTTAATCAAGAGTTAAGTATTGACCATGATTCTGTATATATTGATATTGCTTATGCCATACCAAATGAGGATTATATAGATTGGCATACTTTAAAAATAGATGAAGATGGAAAATCTAGTTTCATTGAATTAACTTATTAATATGCTAGGACTCAAATTACCTACAGACCCAAGATGGGTTAATATCGTAGAAAAAAACATAGAAGATATATTAACTGACCATGCCTATTGCGAGCAAAAGGCCGCTAGTACTGCAGTTTCATTAATTGTTAGTTTTCCAGAATATACTGAGCTTGTCCAGGAAATGATAGAATTGGTTAACGAAGAGATGAGTCATTTTAAAATGGTACATGACTTAATATTAGAAAAAGGATGGACTCTTGGTCGCGACCGCAAAGATGAATATGTTATTCAATTACTAAAATTCTTTCCCAAAGGCGGTAGTAGAACAACACAATTAGTACACAGACTATTGTACGCTGCTCTAATTGAAGCTAGAAGCTGTGAGCGTTTTAGGCTGCTTTCTGAAGAATTAGAAGATAAAAAGTTAGCCAAGTTTTACCGCAAGCTTATGATTAGTGAAGCCGGACACTATACCATGTTTTTAAAATTTGCAAGGAAATATGGGGATAAACAAGATGTAGACAAAAAATGGAACAAACTTTTGAATTACGAAGCAGGTATTATGAAATCTCTAAGTAATAAAGAAACCATACACGGATAATAAAAAAGCCTTTTCGTTTGAAAAGGCTTTTTTTATTTGTATTTATTGGAGCTTATATCTTAATGCCAATACCTGCTTGAATTACAAATTGCTTTGCTTCAAGTGGTGCAAGTGCATCATCTAACATGTTGGTAAAACCATACACGCCTCGTACTTCAAGGAAGTAATCTTCAAATATTTGATATTGAATACCTGCAACTCCTGAAAAATTAAATGTATCAAATACATCTGAACTTTTCCAAGTTTTAACGCCTATCTGAGGACCAACTCCTATTGAAAATTTATCTCCAACTAAAAATTTTACTTGTACAGGTAAGCTAAGATAATTTGCTCTCCAGTTTTCATCCTTTCCACCTTCTGCAGACCATTGTAACTCAGTATTTAACCATAAAGTTTCTGATAAAGAAAATTCGGCAAAGCCACCAAAATAAAAACCATTTCTATGTAGGTTCCTTTCAATAGGCGCTGGGTCAAAATCCATGTTAGATATGTTTACACCTGCTCTGATACCATATTTTGTAGCCTCATTACCTTGAGAAAAACTTAAAGCTATAAATAATATAAATGTTAAAGTGAGTATGTTTTTTTTCATAAGTAGTACTTTCTTTTATGAGACGAATATATATTATACAGTTTAAACGGAGGCAATTATTAGACTTTTGACAAAGAAAACAAGATAAACTACATAATTACAGAGGTGTGCTACTTATTGTCTGGTAATATATACTTTTTATGATTCCATCTGATAATCCTATTTTAGGAACAAAAATATCTTTAGCTCCACTCCATTTCATTGCTAACAAATATATACGTAATGCAGGAATAATAACATCTGCTCTATCTTGATTTAGATTAAGCTCTGTAATTCTTTCTTCATAAGTATAATCTTGTAAATCGTTATAGTAACTAGTTAAATAAAAATAAGATAAAGGCTTACCATAATCTATGCCTGAAATTTTAAAAATTTTATTGATGTTTCCACCTGACCCAATGAGTTCTATTTTATCATAGATTTTTGTATTGGTTTTAATCCAATTTTCTAGAGCTTGCCATGTTTCATTCTTAACACTTCCATTGAGTAATCTAACTGTACCAATTCTAAAAGATTTAGATTTTATCTTTTCAGAATTATGTATAATAGAAAATTCTGTACTACCACCACCTACATCAACATATAAGTATGTTTTATTTGGATTAATAAATCTATGCAAATTAGTTGCTGCTATTATAGTTGCTTCTTCTTCGCCATCAATAACATCAATCTTAATGTTACACTCATTTTTAATTAAATCACAAACTTCTTTACCATTTGAAGCTTCTCGCATTGCCGAGGTTGCACAGGCTTTGTAATTAACTATACCGTGGGATTTCATTAAAAGATAAAAAGCCTTCATAGTATCTTTCATCCTTGATACATTGCTGTCTGAAATGCCTCCTGCAACAAATACATCTGCACCTAATCTAATCGGCACACGAACTAAGGCATTTTTTTTAAAAATTACCTGCCTATTTTCTTGTTCTATTATACTTGTTATTAATAACCTAACAGCATTTGAACCTATATCAATTGCACCAAATTTTTTTATACTAAGCATCTTTAACTTCTAATTTATTTTTGTAGTAATCATAAATATCGAATTGTGCTCTAACTTTACTTTCTGATGATGTGTTTTTATAGCTATTATCTTGGTTTTGATTAATAATTCTGGCCTTTACATTATCACTCCAACATATATCAAAAATATCTTGCATCTCTTGCTTTATATCTTTATCATAAATTGGACAACTAACTTCTACTCTATTGTCTATATTTCTTGTCATCCAATCTGCAGAGGAAATATAAATTTGCGGGTTATTGTTATTAGAAAATATGTAAAGTCTTGTATGTTCTAAAAACTTATCTACTATACTAATGACTTCAATATTTTCACTCATATCTTTAACTCCAGGAATTAAGCAACAGATACCTCTTATAATCATTTGAATCTTAACACCAGCGCTACTAGCCTCATAAAGCTTATCAATCATCTTATAGCTGCTCATACTATTCATTTTAAGCTTTATATGTGCTGGCTTACCTTCATTAGCATTCAGTATTTCATTATCTATTAAAGCAAATAGTTTTGTTTGTGTATAATGCGGTGATGTTATGATATGTTTGTAGCGATACATCCTGTAACTAACTTCAAAGAAGTTAAACACCTTATTGATGTCTTTTAATATTCTCTGGTCTGCAGTAAATAATGTAAAGTCTGTATATATATGCGCAGTAGACTCATTGAAATTACCCGTACTTACAAAACCGTACCTCTTAATTTTTTTACCTTCTTCTCGCTCAATCACACACATTTTGCTGTGTACTTTTAAGCCTGTAACACCAAATAGCATATTTACACCTTCACTCTGCATTTGCTCAGCATAATTAATGTTAGCTTCCTCATCAAAACGAGCTCTTAACTCTATAGAAACTGTAACCTTTTTTCCGTTTTTTGCAGCATTTATTAAGGAACTAGCAACATGAGATATTTGTGCAAGCCTATAAATGGTGATTTTTATGGTCTTAACTGTTGGATCTAATGCTGCTTCTCTTAAAAACTTAACGATATAAGAAAATGTATGATATGGCGTATGCACTATATAATCTTTCCTAGCAATGGTGTTAAAAATACTTTGTTCTAAACTTAAATTTTTTACGGGAAGTGGTTTTATTTTACCATACAATAAATCTTGACGCCCCAGACTTGGGAAACCCATATAGTCTCTTCTATTATGGTATCGCCCACCAGGTATAACACTATCCTTAGAGTCAATACCCATTTTTGCCATGAGGTAAGTTAATGTTTCTTCATCTAAGGTCTTATCATATACAAATCTCACTGGCTCTCCAATTTTTCTGTCTTTAACACTATCAGATATTTTCTCAATAAAACTTTTACTTAAATCACTGTCAAAATCTAACTCGCCATCTCTTGTGATTTTAATCATGTTTGCAGAAATGGATGTATAATCAAAAATATCAAAAATATCACCTAAACAACATCGAAGTAAATCATCTATTAATATGATATAGTTTTTTCCATCCTTTTCTGGCAGTACAACAAACCTATCCATAGACTTTGATATTTCTATCAAAGCATATTGTTTGGTGTCATTTTTTAAACACATCTTTACTACCAAATATGCTGCACTATCTTTTAGTAATGGTAGTTCTATATCATCATTAAGTATAATTGTAACAAGTGCTGGACTAACTGTTTGAAAAAAGTAATTTTTTATAAACTCATGGTGAAATGATTCAATCTGTGTCTCATCAATGATGTAAATATCTTCAATTGCCAATTGAGACTGTATGCTATTCAAAATACCTAAACTTGTACTTTGATGTTCAATCACAATTTCTGTTATACGTTGCAGCAAATCGCTGGCTTTTATACCTCCTAACTGACTTTTTCCACCTTTACCAGCCTGATCTATTCGTTTTACAGTAGCATATCTAACTTTAAAAAATTCATCAAGATTATTTGAAAAAATACCTATAAAACGTAATCGCTCTATTAATGGTACATTGACATCAGCAGCTTCTTGTAATACTCGAGCGTTAAACTGTAACCAACTTAACTCTCTATTTATGTATGTGTAGTTATTTTTAGTCATTAATTTGTTTTTACAAATATATTGTATTGAAATACTTCACAACACTCTATTTACATTTTTATAACCTATAATCTTTTGGAAACATTATTGTTTTGGTTTGACCAAATTTTACATGCTCCCATGAAGTTACATTAAAATCAATAATGACAAGACCTGATGTAGGCAAATTATCTATAATTCTATCTCCCAAAATATTTATTAGAGATGTAAAAGCATAATTATGTCCAAATAACATTACAGTATTTAGTTCATTATCAATTGACCTAATAAATTCTAAAGCACGCTCTCCTGAAAAATCGTATAGATTTTCAGTTATATTAAGCATGCTCTCTGGGAAACCTAAATACTTTTGGAAAATTTTGCATGTCGATAAAGCTCTATTTGCTGGGCTAGAGTATATAAAATCTATAGAAGTTTTTAATTTTTTAAATTCTTGTGAGATAATACTTGCATCATCTCTACCTCTTTGCTTCAAAGGCCTATCCATATCAGATACATTATGTTTCCATGAGGATTTTGCATGTCTTACGAACATAATTTTCTTTTTTATCATCGTTGAAATACATTTTTTTTCGATTAAATGTTTGTTTTATCAGCTTAAAGTCATAAATTGCAGCCGATATGTAATTAATAATAGCTAATTTTCATGAATTAAATAGGTTTTTGTGTGTAAAAATTAGATTAAAACGTTATAATTCAAGTGAATATTTATGCAAAAATTCAATTAAACTAAAATATAGTAGATACACGTAAGAAGTTTAAAACAAAAAAGATTAATAAACAGATAAAGCGCATTTTTAATCGATAAAACGTATATAATTGTCGCTCAACGAATATATAAGTATTTAAAGTACTTTTTTTGTTAGTATACATAGTTGTGTGTTAATTTGCATTGCTATTAATCAATATAATAATTAATTATTCCATTTAGTGCTCTGACAAAGTACGTCCCTCCCTTAAAATAAAGAAACGAAAGATGCTGTTGGTGAGTATTTAGAATCAATTTAGACTGATTAAAGGTTTAGGTTAATTCTTGTACGCACTTTCTGTATAGGAATATTCAAGATAATCCAAATCAATATGAAAAATAAGTACAATTGTATTTCTCACAGAATTAAAAAGAGTCTTTATCTCTTATTAGTAGTTATTGCACTACCTATTACGGCTATAGCTCAAAATTGTAATGCCGAACTTAGCGTCTATAAAAATAGACCTTACAAATCATTGGATGTATCTCGTACCAATAAGACAATCTACAAATTGAAATTGACTAACACATCAAGTCAAAAACAAACGTATTCAATATCTACTAGCCAACCAGATATTAATTGCTCAAATAATACTTTAAAAAAGCGTATTGGAGAGGATAATGCCAAATTATTAGTTTCTTTTTCTCAGAGTATAAATAAAAAAACTTTATACCCTGGTCAAGAATTTGAATTCTCAGTTACTGTAGCAGCTCCTAAAAATTCTGAAATAAGAAAATGGGGTTGTGTTGAGGTTTTAGTAAAAACAGATAATTGTTCTACAGTTACTTCTAAGGTTTTAAGTACTTATATCACTAAAGGTGAAAACGACTAACTATCAATCGATAAGAAAATAAAAGACATTGTTATGCTTAAACATATACACTATATAATTTGTAATATTTTACCTAAAAGAATAATTTTGGGTATAGTATTTATCTTATCCTTTTACAATTTTCATGCGCAATCTACCGATCCATTTTTGGACATAAATAAAACCGTAGTAGAAAATTCAGCAAATTGTAATGAATTTAATGTTTCCCTTTCTATAACTGGGATGCCTCCAAATAAACCTGTGGAGGCAATTTTAGTTATTGATAGGTCAGGTAGTATGGGGTTTGTAGACGATAATGGAGATATCCCACTAGATTTTGCTCAAGATGCTGCTTTAGATTTTATTGATGAATTATTTGATCCAGCAAATAACCCAACAAACAATAATAAGTTGGGAATTATTACATACGCTGGTACAGCAACTAGAGATACGGGTTTATTAACAGGTACACCTGCTAATATTACAGCACTTCAAAACGCTATTAACAATATTGTTGCCGATGGAGTTACAAACCTACAAGACGGAATGATAAAAGCAGATGAGCTAATGATTGAACAAGGTACTTTTGATTGTAGTACAACTCGTTCTATACTTATGCTTACAGATGGTGTTGCAAATAGAAGAAACAATGCAGATGGATCATTAGACAGTTGTCAAGAAACTGTTGATTTGAGCCAACCAAATACTGGTGATAATGATACCGATTGTATTAATTTAGCAATACAAGCAGCAGTTAATGCTCAAACTACTACCGTTGGTGGTGAGGTTTATGAACAAAGTGTATATAGCATTGGTTTATTAAGCTTTTATATTGATGATGCTGTAAGATTTAACAACGCTTCATTCGCTTTAAATGGGATGGACAATACTGGTACTGGTGCAGATATTACTACAGATGCGGCAGATTTATCAACTATATATAGTGATATTTTAGGTCAAATTACATTTGCAGCTAAACAATTACCTGGACAACCTCTTGTATCAGATACCATAGAAGATGATTTTGATATAGTCCCTGGCAGCTTATCTACAAATGGTGATGGTAGTGTTACTTTTGTTGGACAAACAATTAATTGGGATTTATCAGAAATTGGTGACGAAACCGTTATACTAAATTATTCTATTGTACCTAATAATCCAAATGCATGTGGTTTAGGTGTCGCTGGTAATTCAGTAATAATATACCAAGATGCAAATTGTCTTACAGCAACTCAAACATTTGCTAATCCAGATATATGTGTGCCATGTCCCGAACTCACTAGTAATGTAACTCGCAGAGATTGTAATTTCTTTGACTACACAGGTACTCTAACAGATAATGAATGTGGGGCCATTGCTCAAAATTTCTCTTGGGTTTTTGAACTGAATGGTAATCAAGTTGGTACTGCAACTGGGCTTACAGGCACTTTTGAATATACAGGAACAGCAGATTTAACAGGAGATTTTGAAGCTATTTTAACATACGATGGTAGTTACAGTGGTGGTTGTTCATTATCAGCAATAAATTCTACTGTAAATATAGATCTTCCATCTTTATTAGATGTAAGTGTTCAAGAAGTTATGAATGTTTTATGTAATGGCGAACCATCAGGTTCAATAGACATTTCAGTTACAGGAGGTTTAGCTCCTTACTCATATGCTTGGACACAAGACGGAAACTCAATTCCTCAAATTACTCAAGATTTAACTGATATTCCTGCGGGAGCATATATTGTTACTGTAACTGATGCTGCTGGATGTACAGAAACTGTATCTTCTGATATAGTTGTTAGTGAACCAATACCTGCTCTTTTTCAGACTAACACTGTAACAGATGTTGCATGTTTCGGAGATGATACTGGTGCTATAGAAGTTACTGCTGATGGTGGTACTTCACCATACACATATAGTCTTGAAGGTGGTACAGCTCAAAATAATGGTAACTTCGGTACTCTTACTGTGGGGAATTATACCGTAACTATCATTGATGCAAATTTATGTACTCTAGATGTACCTCTTACTATTAACCAACCTAATGCTCAGCTTACGGCTTCTATTACAAATTCTCAAGATGTAGACTGTTTTGATGCTAATACTGGGTCTGCTACAGTTACCGCGGCTGGTGGTACTGCTAGTTATTCTTATTCTTGGAATACATCTCCTATACAAACTACAGCTACAGCTACTAACCTTCCCGATGGAACATATACTGTAACTGTAACTGATGCTAATAACTGTACAACTACTGCAGAAGTAACTATTAACCAACCTGATGCAGAACTTACGGCTAATACAACTGTAGCTTCTGAAATCTCTTGTTTTGGTTTAACCGATGGGTCGATTACTATTAGCTTTGCTGGTGGAACTAGTCCTTATGATATCTCTGGTGACTTTACGGCTACTGACGTAACTGCTGACCAAACACATTCTGGTCTTGCTGCTGGAACTTATAACTATACAATTACTGATGCTAACGGATGTACTGAAACGGCTAGCGCTACTATTGCGGCTGCGCCTTCTGATGTAACGGCTAATGCAACTGTAGCTTCTGAAATCTCTTGTTTCGGTTTAACAGATGGGTCGATTACTATTAGCTTTGCTGGTGGAACTAGTCCTTATGATATTTCTGGTGACTTTACAGCTACTGACGTAACAGCTGACCAATCTCATACTGGTCTAGCGGCAGGTACTTATAACTATACAATTACTGACGCTAACGGATGTACTGAAACGACTAGCGCTACTATTACTCAACCTGATGCTGAGCTTACTGTACAAGCTACTGGTACTAACTTATTATGTAATGGAGATAATTCAGGATCTATTGATTTAACTGTTGATGGCGGAACATTACCATATACTTATGCTTGGTCTAATGGTGCTGACACAGAAGATCTTTCTGGTTTAGCAGCTGATAGCTATAATGTTATTGTTACTGATGGAAATGGGTGTACTGCAACATTATCTACCCCAGTACAAATTACACAGCCTGAAGTAATAAGTATAGAGTTAACAAAAACGAATGCGAATGCAACATTAGGATGTGCTAATGGTACAGCTACTGCGACTCCTACAGGAGGTACTGGAGCCTATACATATTTATGGAGTGACGGTCAAACAACACAAACAGCTACTAACCTTTCAGGAGATATAACTGGAGGTACTCAATATTCCGTTACAGTTACTGATGCTAATGGCTGTACTGCGGTACAAAGTGTAGTAATCAATTGTGTAAGTGATTGTGATGCTGTAATAGCTGTTGGTGATATAGACAACATATTGTGTAAAGGAGATAGTACAGGTAATGCAACTATTAGCGCAAGTTCTATAGCAAATCCAAATGCTACATTTACTTTTATTTGGAGTCCTGCAATACCAGCAGCCAATCAAAATGACACAGATGATACAAGTACTATTTCTGGCTTACCTGCCGGTGTTTATACAGTTAGCGTAACCATTGACGGTACAGTTTGTTCTCCTGTTGAAGAGAGTATTACAATTACTGAGCCATCTACAGCAATTAGTGTTACAGCTACATCTACAGATGAGACTGGACCTACAACTAATGATGGAACTGTAACTGCAAATCCATCTGGAGGAACACCAGGTTATACATACTTATGGTCTCCTGGTGGAGCAACAACTCAAACTGTAACAGGTTTAAGTGACGGTAACTATACAGTTATTGTAACTGACCTAAATGGTTGTACGGCTACTACTACTGTTACCGTAAATGACGGTGACTGTAGAAACCTTTCTGCTGTGGCTTCTTCTACGCCTGTATCATGTAATGGAGGAAATGATGGAACTGCTACTGTTAATGTAACTGGTGGTTTAGGTAATTTTACTTATTTATGGAGTAATGGTGAAACTACGCAATCTATATCTAGTTTAGTAGCTGGCACCTATACTGTTACTGTAAGTGATATAGATACTGGTTGTGATTCTGTGAGCTCTACTACTGTAAATGAGCCAACCGCTTTAAGTACAGGAATAGCTGTAACAGATGTAGCTTGTCATGGAGAAAATACAGGTTCTTTAGATTTAACAGTTAATGGTGGAACTACTAATTATACCTTCTTATGGTCAAATGGAGAAACTACTGAAGATATTACTAACCTTCCTGCAGGAGATTACTCTGTAACTATTACTGATGCTAATGGATGTACTATTACCGATAGTGCAACTGTCGAACAACCTCTTGCTGCTTTAACAGCTAGTATTACTTCTCAAACAGATATTGTTTGTTCTACTACAGGAACTGTAACTGTTGAAAGTCAAGGTGGAACAGCTCCTTATACATATAATCTAGATGGTGGGACAAATCAAAATAACGGAACTTTCAGTTCTTTATTAGCAGGAACATATACTGTAAATATTATAGATGCTAACTTATGTACAACTACAGTCGAAGTTACAATTCTTGCTAACTGTATTACTGCCATTAACGATATTAATGATACATTCATCAATACACCTGTATCTGGTGATGTATCTACCAATGACTTAAACCCTGATGGTCCTGCTGGTACAGAAACATTTACTGCGACATCGCAGCCTACTAACGGAACACTAGTATTCAATCCTGATGGCACATATACCTACACACCGGATACAGATTTCGTAGGAGAAGATTCTTTCACTTATGAAGTATGTGATGCCGGTAATCCTATCGCTTGTGATACCGCGACTGTAACTATTGAAGTAGCACCTGTGCCTACTTCTGGTAACGAACCGCCTGTAGCAAACGATGATACTAATACAACA
>SHBX01000004.1 GCA_004211785.1 Winogradskyella sp. | reverse complement strand
TGAAAACATACCAGCTATTGGACCATCTGATAAACCAAGTACAACTTTAAAAAATAGTAATACAACTAAAAAAATTCCTAAAAAAACAAGTAATGAAATAATAATGGCTTTTGTGCTAGAATTCATAACTAGACCATTACTTTAACTGCCGTACCTGTAATAGAAACCATAGGGTAATTAGTGGTGGTTAACTCTATTTCTATTTTAATACCTACAACGGCATTTGCACCAAGAGCTTTGGCATTTTCTTGAAGATTCTGAAATGCTTTTTCTTTTACAGAATCAACACTGTCTTGAATTTTTTTGTAATATTTTGAAGTACTAAAACCAGAAGCTAGAGTTTGGTCGTTAATTGCTACTCCAGTAACTATCCCTAAATAATCAGCAATTTTAAATCCTTCAATAGAGTTTGTAGTTGTTAATATCATGTTTTTAATTATAAATTTTTGGTTTTTAGATAGGCTTGCCATAAATCATGTGGGTTATTTATAGATAAATCTACTTTACCACAGGAACCACAAATTTGGGCTTTTAAGGCACCTTTTTCAAATTTATTAAAAATGATTCTATCTGTAGTTTTTATCTCAACAGATAAATCGTTTTTTGCATTTCCATGACCAAAATCTACAATTCTCATATCATGTATTATTTTAGAAGAACCGCAGGATGTACAAGTATCTGATTTCATATATATTGAGATTTATAGTTTCTATATAAGTCAGATTTGTTCTTGTTTTGTTACAAGAAAAATATTTATTCTGGTTTACCAACCATAAAGAAATCTAAGTGTTTTTTAACTAAATCTGCACTTTTCACTTTTACAATAACCTCATCACCAAGTTGGTACATCGTTTTAGTGTTTTTCCCAACCATTGCGTAATAATCTTGATCAAAGTAATAATGATCATCTTTCATATCACGAACACTCACCATGCCTTCGCACTTATTAGAAACAATCTCTACATAAATTCCCCAATCGGTAACTCCAGAAATTACACCTAAAAATTCTTCGTTTTCATGATCTTGCATAAAACGAATCTGCATGTATTTAATAGAATCTCTTTCGGCTTTTGTTGCTAAGTTTTCCATATCACTACTATGACGACATTTTTCTTCATAAACTTCTTCATTTGCAGATTTAGCACCATCTAAATAGTGTTGTAATAATCGGTGTGCCATCACGTCTGGGTAACGACGAATAGGTGATGTAAAGTGACTATAATACTCAAAAGATAAGCCATAATGACCAATATTATGTGTTGTATATTCTGCCTTAGACATCGTACGAATAGTTAAAGTATCTACAAGGTTTTGTTCTTTTTTACCAACCACATCTTTTAATAAATTATTTAAAGAAGATGCTACACTGTTTTTATCTTTAAAATTAAGCTTGTGACCAAAACGACTCACTACTGTTTGTAACTGTGCGAGTTTTGCTTCATCTGGCTCGTCATGTACACGATAGACAAATGTCTTTTTGGGTTTTTGCTTTCCAATAAACTCAGACACTTTTCGGTTAGCTAATAACATAAACTCTTCAATAAGCTTATTAGCATCTTTACTTGTTTTAAAGAATACACCAACAGGATTTGCATTACTATCTAAATTGAACTTTACTTCAACTTTATCAAAAGAAATAGCACCTTCTCGCATACGCTGAGAACGCATTTTTTTAGCCAATCTATCTAGAACCAAAATAGCTTCAGCAATTTCTGGTTGGGTGCTGTATTCTTTATCAGTTAAAGAAACCTCTTTAGGTATTTTAGAATCTATAGTATTTATAGAAGTACCTATTTGATAATTTAAATTATTTTCTATAATGGCTTGTGCTTCTTCATAAGCAAAACGTGCATCAGAATACGTAACTGTTCGTCCGTACCATTCATCTTTAATTTCGTATTTAGTATTCATTTTAAATACTGCAGAAAACGTATATTTTTCTTCATGTGGGCGTAAAGAACAAGCACCATTAGATAACCGTTCTGGAAGCATTGGTACTACGCGATCTACTAAATAAATTGATGTGGCACGCTCGTAAGCTTCGTCATCTAAAACTGTATCTGGTTTTACGTAATGCGATACGTCTGCGATATGGATTCCTATTTCAAACAAACCATCGTTTAAAACTTTAAAAGATAGCGCATCATCAAAATCTTTAGCATCTTTTGGGTCAATGGTAAAGGTTAAATCTTTACGCATATCGCGGCGCTTTTTAATTTCTTCTTCTTTTATAGAAATATCTATATTATTAGCATATTCTTCTACTTCATAAGGAAACTCAGCTGGTAGACCATACTCTGCTAAAATGGAATGGATTTCTGTACTGTGCTCTCCTGGTTTACCTAAAACTTTAAGTACTTTACCATAAGGAGAATCGGCTTTTTCTGGCCAATCTGATAGTTCTACTAAAACCTTATCACCATCTTCTGCTTTGTTAATCTTATTGATTGGTACAAAGATGTCTTTGTACATCTTATTACTATCGGCAACTACAAAGGCAAAATTCTTTTTATCTTGAATTTGAATAGTACCAACATACTCAGATTTTGCTCGCTTTAAAATATTGGTGATTTCTCCTTCGAGCTTACCTCGTTTGCGGCGTTTATAGGCATAAAATTCTACTTCATCGCCATGTAATGCTTTATTGATATTGTTTGATGCGATAAAGATATCGTCTTCAAAATCATCTGATATGATATAACCATTTCCTTTACTAGCAAGATCAAGAATACCTGAATAATATTCTGCAGTAACAATAGCTTTGTATTTACCACGGTCTACTTGTTCTATCTCTTCTCTTGCTGTTAATTTTGCAAGTGTTTTTATAATTTGATTGCGACTACTAGCGTCATTAACACCAAGTATAGCTGCTATTTGTTTGTAATTAAAGGATTTGTTTCGTTCTTTTTTTAGAATACTTAGAATTGTATTTGTAAGGTTAGAAATTCCTTTTTTGGATTTCTTTTTTCTTCTTTTTGTCATTTATATTTTCGTCATTTCATTTTCCTGAAAGTGTCAGGAATTCTTTCTATAATCCACTTAATATCAGGTGAAGTAATTATATTAAGTTGGTACAAAGCTAAGGTATTAATTTTTAATCACGTATAATTAAAGTTAAATCAACTGAAAATTACAGTTATCCACAATTATATTATAATATATATTTTCTTTTTAAAAATTTTAAATAAAAATGATGGTTATTATAGTCTGTTAATAACAGGTATAACTTTTTTAAACATTGATTGTAAATATCACTTACCGTTTTCTATTAACAACTTATCATGGTTTTAAAGTCTTAAAAATCAGGTGAATTTTAACTTCTATTCACAGATGTTAATAACCATAGTTAACTTAAAATTATTAATAACTAAAACGTAATTTTCTATTAGTAACTCCAGTTTTATACTTAATAACTCATCTAAAATTAGAGGCTAACTTTTTTGGTGGTCTAGATATAATTATGGTTTGTAATTTTTATTGAGAAAATAAAATTTTACTTCTAAATACTTGTCAACACTTATTAACAAGTAATGAATACTCCTATCAACCAATTTGAAATAATTGTAACTTTACGCTAACTAAAATACACAACAAAAATGACTATTTCTATTGGAAATGACCATGCAGGTCCAGACTACAAAGAAGCTATTGTAAAACATCTTGAAACAAAAGGTATTACAGTAAACAATTATGGAACCGATACTTTTGATAGCGTTGATTACCCAGATTTTGTACATCCTGTAGCAAAAGATGTTAATGATAATAAAGTTGATTTTGGTATTCTTATTTGCGGTAGCGCCAATGGTGTAGCGATGACAGCTAATAAATATCCGAATGTACGGGCAGGTATTTGCTGGATGAATGAAATAACAGAATTTACAAGACAACATAATAATGCTAATATTATTTGTATCCCGGCTCGTTATACGGCTATACCACAAGCTCTAAAAATGGTAGATACTTTTCTTAATACTACTTTTGAAGGTGGGCGTCATCAAAACCGCGTCGATAAAATACCTATGAGTTGCTAAAAATATTAGACTTCTAGAATGTAAGAAGTTAATATTTTTAATTAGTTATATCTATTATAATATTTACAAAAAAATAACAATTTTTGTTATGTTATTGAAATTGTGTTATTTAATTTTATCGTATGTAAATATGTATAATTTATTGGGGGATTAATTATACCTACTAAAACCTAGAGATTAATCTCTAGGTTTTTTTTATTTAACTTAATTTTGTACAGAATAAATAAAATAATGTTAGAAATCTTCACAAAACAATTTTCTGAATTCAACACGCAACAATTATACGATATGCTTCAACTCAGGAGTGAAGTCTTTGTAGTTGAGCAAGATTGCGTTTATCAAGATATAGACGGTAAAGATCAAAAGGCATTACACATATTAGGATATAAAGATGATAGGTTAGTCGCTTATACTCGTATTTTTAAACCAGGAGACTATTTTATAGAAGCAAGTATTGGTAGAGTAGTGGTAGATAAAAATGAAAGGAAGCATAAGTACGGTTATGATATAATGAAAGTTTCTATTGATGCTGTAAAAACTTATTATAATACCGAAACTATTTTAATTTCCGCACAAGTTTATCTTAAGCGATTTTATAATAGCCTTGGTTTTTTTGAAATAGGAGAGACGTATTTAGAAGATGGTATTCCGCATATAAAAATGCAGAAGAGTTAAATTAATACCCCACTTTTGTGACTAAAAACTCAACACGGCGATCAAGTCGTTGAGGGCCACCTAATGGAAACTTACGTTTCATACCCATATATTTCATTCGATGTCTACTAACACCTTTACTCGCTAGATAATCATAAATATATTTTGCTCGTGCATAAGACAGGTTTCTTTTTTTTGTCTTACCATCAATAGCATCTCTTTCTCCACTTGTGCAACAAACATGTCCTTCAATTGTAAAATAGATATCACTTCGCTTTGTTAAAATGGATGCAATTTTACTTAATATAACCCTAGATTCTGGTATTAAATAACTGTAACCACGCTCAAATAATAAGTTTTCTAAAAGTATTTTATCTCCTACTTTTAAATCTCCACTTAAAATAGCTTCTAAGTTTTTGGAATCGAAATTATTTTTCCTAGCAGGAAAAACGGGAGACACAATAACCTCTACCTTTCTATTAAGACCTCTAATTTTTTTTACTTCATTTTCTTTAATAATTTTAAGTAGTAATTCTCCTTTTCCGTCTGTATTGGTGATTAAGGACTTATCAAATTCATTATTGGTTAACACTTCTTTAATGACATCTGCTCGATTTTGAGATAGTTTCATGTTATAAGAATGACTACCACGATCATCACAAAACCCGTAAATAGAAATCTTGTTTATATCTACAGATTCTATATCATCTAAAAAGAGAAGAAGCCTATGCATTTCCGTTTCAGGAATAGAGTATTTGTCTGTTTCAAAATAGACAATGTGTTTTATATCGGTTTGAGATAATACCAATTGAAAACAAAAAAAAGCAAGAAAAAATAACCTTTTCATTATAAAGGGTTTTACCATAAACTTTTACTTGTTAGGTAAAATATATAGCCTATTCGCCTTATAAATATATGAATTTTAGAATTTTAGTTTAAAATCTTATTGTATTTAGATGGGTTAGAAAGAATATCTAAAGCTTCTTTTATTTCAGTATTGTTCGCTTTATAATAATCGTAAAGCCCTTCAGAATAGAAGTAGCGCTTTATAATTTCATCTCTTAAAAGCAATGATAATTTTTCCTTATCCTTATTAACAGCTGAGGTTTTATAATCTTCTAAAGCTGAAACCAATTGATTATATTCTGAAGCAATAGTGTTATCTAATTCTTCTCCCTTTGCAACTTCAATAGCTTTACTAAGCGCCTCCTCTGTTTTGGTTTCAAAATTAAAATTATTGTTTTTTAAATAGTTTTTAAAAGCTTCAAAATCTGCGTTTGAAAACGCATATCCTTTTAAATCTGAAACCTTGTTTTTATAGAAATACTCAGTAGCAAAGTCAAAAATCAGATTTTCGCCTTCAATCGCCTTTGTGATAGGTGTTTGTTTAGATTCTGCAATTTCTATATCTGGTTGTACACCACCGCCATCAAAAACAGCACGGCCTTTTTTAGTTTTAAAAGCTTTATAGTTTTCTTTTTTAGTACGTGTAGCGTTGCCTTTCTCATCTCTATTCCAGTAATCCAATGCTTGTATACAACGACCAGAAGGTGTATAATATCTTGAGATGGTAATCTTCATTTGTGTACCATATGTCAAGGGTTTAGGTCGCTGAACTAAACCTTTACCAAAGCTGCGCGCACCTATAACAACAGCACGATCTAAATCTTGTAATGCACCAGAAACAATCTCGCTTGCTGACGCTGATCTGCCATTTATTAAAACCACTACAGGAATATCTAAATCAACAGGCTCACGATTTGTATAATAGGTTTTGTTGTATTTTTTTACTTTAGATTTTGTGGTTACTACCAATTGTCCTTTTGGCACAAAAATATTTACAATATTTACCGCTTCATTTAGTAAACCTCCCGGATTTCCTCTTAAATCCAAAACAATATTTTTTGCACCTAAATTCTTGAGAGAATTAAGTGCTTTTACAGTTTGAGAAGACGCCTTTTTATTGAATTTTCTAAGAACGATATATCCAGTATCTTCATTAATCATAGAGTAGTGCGGCACCGCATTAATTTCAAGAGACTCTCTTGTAACTTTAACCGTATTAATTTTGTCTTGTCTTCTGTAGGTTAAAACCACTTCAGTTCCAGCGGCACCTTGAAGTAGATTGCCAGCATCATCTTTAAAGTCAGTTATGTCTACATTGTCAATTTTAATAATTTCATCTCCTGCCTTTAAACCCGCTTTATCAGCTGCATAATCTTTATAGGGCTCAACAATTACTAGCTTATCCTTTAAGGTTCTCACCTTTGCGCCTATACCAGTATAATCACCAGCATTATTAATTCTTGAAGATTGCACATCTTGCTCGTTATAAAACCTAGTGTAAGGGTCGAGCTCATTAAGCATACTCTTTATTGCCGTATCCATTAAATCTCCTGGATTGGTATCATCCACGTAGTTCATATTTAATTCTTTAAACATCGTGGTGAAAATCTCTATTTGCTTTGCAATCTCAAAGAAATTTGAATTGAAAGCTGTTGTGCTTAAAAACACTATTACCAGAGTAACTGGAAGGATTATTTTTTTATTTAGAAACCGTTTCATCTTTAGGTGTATGTTTTAAAAATTTCTGAAAAAGAAGATTAGTTTTAGTATCTAATTCTTCAAAAG
Organism: Winogradskyella sp.; assembly: GCA_004211785.1. Lineage (GTDB taxonomy): Bacteria > Bacteroidota > Bacteroidia > Flavobacteriales > Flavobacteriaceae > Winogradskyella. Next base: position 121,283 of record SHBX01000004.1, on the reverse strand, counting down.
TTATTTTGTCTTTACTAATGTACAAAATCATAAAAGCGTACGATGTTGAACTTTTGTTAAAGTATTTTGGCTTATTTAGTCGATAAGCCTCACGCATTAAGCGTTTTATTTTGTTCCTGTCTACAGCATTTTTGTGAAGCCGTTTACTAACAGAAACTCCAGTTTTTAACACTGAATCGTCATCAAACATTGTTTTTAGATAAACTAAGCGCAGAGGAAAAGCCGATATTGCCTTTCCTTCAGAGAAGAGTTGTTCTATAAGCTTTTTGCTTTTAAGCTTGTCTTTTTTAGAGTAACTAAAATTCATTAAATAGATTTAGCAAAGTAAATATAATACAAACGAAATGCATGAAAAGTATTGATATAAAAAAGGCGCCAGATAGGCACCTTTTTATGTTAAGTAAACCTATAATTATAGGTTAGTTAGATACATTATTAGTTCTATCTATATCAGCCATCATTTGAGATGCGTCAATTTCTATAGATTTTACATCTTTAGCCGTTTTTAAATCATAAGTTGGATATGCCCAAGCCCAATCACCAACAACAGTAGCTTTGGTAGGTTTTTCACCACGCATCATTTGTAACGGAATATAAAAGTCTTCTGTTGAGCCATCAACATAGGTTACACTTATATCTAGAGGCATTGGCATTTGACCGATACGCTCTAAAGTTACTGTAGAACCGTTTATAGATTTAACACCGTAATCAATTGTATTTGTTGTTTGAGCAAAATCGATAAGGTACCAATCTAACTCAAAATCTGTGACTTTTTCAGCTGTTCTTATAATGTCCATTGGTTTAGGATGCTTAAACGCGAAGTCATTATAATATTTCTTTAGTGTTTTCTTTAAATTATCATTTCCTATAACATATCCCAATTGAGCTATAAAAACAGCACCTTTACTATATGCAGAAGCGCCATAAGCACCGTTTAAGGCATATCGGTCAGCATGAGTTGTTAATGGTTGCTCAAAACCTGATTTTGCAAGACCTAAATAACCACGATAAGATCCCGAAGTTGGATTGTCTCTCGGCTCATCACGTAACTCATTCATTGCTAAAGCTGAAATATAACTTGTAAAACCCTCATCCATCCACTCATGTTTAGCCTCATTAGTTGCTAATAAAAACTGAAACCAAGTGTGGGCTAGCTCATGAGCTGTAACACCAAGTAGACTACCGTAACTTCTTTTACCAGTAATTAGGGTAGACATGGCATATTCCATACCGCCATCGCCACCTTGGATAACCGAATATTGGTCATAAGGATATTTACCCACATTTTCTGAGAAAAAGGACATCAGCTTTGCTGTATCTGCTTGTAAATCTTTCCAGTTTTTTAAATTTTCTGCCGGCAAATCTTTTTTGTAGTAGAAGTTTAAAACAGGGCCATTTGTCATTTTGTAAGTGTCATGAATATAATCCTTATCGGCCGCCCAAGTAAAATCATGAACATTAGGCGCTAAAAAACGCATTGTTTTTTTAGACCCATTAATAGACGGTTCTCCTTGGAGATATCCCGTTCCGCCAACTACATAATCTTTATCAATAGTCAAAGACACATCAAAATCACCCCAAACACCATGAAACTCTCTCCCAATATATGGATCAGCATGCCAACCTTCATCATCGTATTCAGCTAATTTAGGATACCATTGTGTCATAGACAATGCTACACCCTCTGCATTATTTCTGCCAGAACGACGAATTTGAACAGGCACTTGCGCATCAAAATCCATTTTAAAAGTCACTTTTTCTCCCGGTTGAATAGGTTTGTTAAGTTTTACCTCTAATACAGTTCCTACAGTTTCGTGTGTTAAAGCCGTTCCATTTTGAGTTAACGAATTCACTTTTATAAAACCTATTTCACTTGGTTTTAGCTTACTAATTCTGTTTCCCACACGACGATCAGGGTCTGAAATTGTGCGTGAGCGCACATCCATTTCACTACCAGGTTGAAAAGCATTGAAGTATAAATGATAATACACACGATTTAATACATCAGGTGAATTATTGGTATACATTAAAGTCTGGTCGCCTTTGTATTTATAGTTGTTTGTGTTCATGTCGATATTCATTTTATAATCGACATGTTGCTGCCAATAACCTCCAGTAGAACTTGTTGTTATTTGTTGCTTTGGAGTATTATTCTGAACAGCTTCTTTGCCACTATCGCAAGATGCAAAAAGATAAGCAATAGCAATAACCGAAACTATTTTTTTCATAATTCTTATAGTTTTGAAGCCACAATTAATGCATTATACGCATTAGCGATACGACCTGTTTTTGATAAATTTGAAAATGGTTGAACATCATTTGCATCTCCACCAACAACAACTTTAGTGGTGAGTTGAAGACCAGAACTTAAAATAACCTCTTTAACCTGCACAGCAGTTAACTTTGGATAATATGAACGCACTAAAGCAGCAACACCAGCAACGGCTGGAGCTGCCATCGAAGTTCCGCCTTTAGTATCGTATTCATTTTCTGGAGTGGTAGAGTAAACACTAGCACCAGGCGCAAAAATATCTACATTTTTATTACCATAGTTAGAAAAACCAGCAACCATTCCGCTTCCGTATTTTGGAGCTAAAGCACCAACAGAAATATAATTATCCGCTACTTCATTTCCATTAATGTTATCCGCAGGGAAATTAGGCGCCACATCAATATCCTCACTTGAGTTACCCGCTGCGTGTACAATTAACACATCTTTATCGGCGGCATACTTAATAGCCTCTCTTACCCAGTCACTATGTGGCGAAAAAGATTTACCAAAGCTTCCGTTAATAACAGTTGCGCCATTATCTACAGCGTAGCGGATTGCTTTTGCAACATCCTTGTCGTACTCATCGCCATTAGGCACAGCTCTAATAGACATAATTTCAACATTGTTAGCTACGCCATTAGCACCTTTACCATTATTACGCTCTGCAGCAATAATACCAGCTACGTGAGTACCGTGACTTTCTGATTTTTTCACAGGCTTTACGTTACCATCTCCATAACCAGGATTGTTGTCAAAGTCATCTGGATTATCACCAGTTTTACGACCCTTAAAGTTGACATTGTAGTTGTAGTTTAGACTTTCGTTAATACGCTCAACTTCACCATTTAAGGCTTTTTTTGCTGCCTTAGAATCTTCTAAGCCAAAACCATAAATCTGGTTTAAAACTGCGATGTGGTTAGTAAGCGTTTCATCTTCAGTTTTTATTTCATTGACTTCTTTTGGCGTGTAATCTTCTTTTTTAAGGTGCGCTGCAACAGCCTTATCTGCTTGTAAAAATGCTGTGTTTATTTGCTCTATTCTAGTTTTGTAAGCTTGATTTTCAGTAACGGTTTTATCTAGTTCAGCTTTAGCTTCAGCATATCTAGGCGCATTAACATTTCCATTTGCCACTATACGTGTTAATTCTAATTGCTCATCGTAAGCTTCACCTAAGAAATTCCAGCCATGGATATCATCCACATATCCGTTATTATCATCATCTTTTCCATTGTTAGGGATTTCATCCTTGTTAGTCCAAATAACACCATCTAAATCTTCATGGTCGATATCAATACCAGAATCTATAACAGCTACAATAACTTTTTTACCTTTTTTACCTTTGATAACTTCTGCATAAGCCCGGTCAACTCCCATTCCGGGAATAGTGTCTTTTTCAAGATCGAGATGTCCCCAATTTTCTTTTTCAGCTTTGGTTAATTCGGCGACTTTAAGTGGAGAGGAGTCTATGTTTTCTACTGGAGTAGAAATAAGTGGTGCTCCACCACAGCTTACTAAAACAGAAGCTAAGAATGCATAAGCAACTAAGAGTTTTTTGTTGTAATTCATAATATATTTAGTTTAGAAAATGTCTTTACAGGCGTAAACTTCATTTAGTCTAACACCTTTTTCAGTATGTTTAACGGTTATAATTTGGTTATGAGCATCATGCTCTAAAAATAAATAATAATTGTTGTCTGCAGCTAGATTTAAAAATTGTTCTTTTTCACCAAGCGATAATAATGGTCTTGTGTCGTAACCCATAACAAACGGAATCGGTAAATGTCCAGCTGTTGGTAATAAATCTGCCATAAAACAAATGGTTTTGTCTTTGTAATTAATCATGGGTATCATTTGCTTGTCGGTGTGGCCGTTGGCAAAGAAAATATCAAAACCTAATTCCGATTTTTTTAAGACTGAATCATTAGGAAGCGCCGTAAATTTAAGCTGTCCACTTTCTTCCATAGGTAATATATTTTCCTTTAAAAAAGATGCTTTCTCGCGTCTATTAGGTTGAGTTGCCCATGTCCAATGGTCTTTATTGCTCCAGAAATGTGCATTTTTAAATGCAGGCTCAAGCACGGTTTTGTCTTTATTGTACTGAACACTTCCGCCACAATGGTCAAAGTGTAAATGCGTCATAAACACATCAGTAATATCATCTCGATGAAACCCAAAAGAGTCTAAAGATTTATCTATTGAGTCGTCACCCCAAAGATAATAATACCCATAAAATTTTTCACTTTGTTTGTCGCCCATTCCGGTATCGATTAAAATAAGACGATTACCATCCTCTATTAATAAACAACGTGCCGCAATATCTATCATATTGTTATTATCAGCTGGATTGGTGCGTTGCCAAAGTGATTTTGGAACCACACCAAACATGGCGCCACCATCAAGTTTAAAGTTTCCAGCTTCTATAGGGTATAGTTTCATTAAAAACGAAAATAAGAAATATGGTATAAATACCTTATAAACTTTAGAGTTTATTAAGTTTTTTGGTTTTAATAATACCTTTTTAAAGAAACTTCTTTTTTAATGTATCTTTATAATCTTTATATTTTAAATCAAAAAATGCAATGTTAGAGTTAGCAGGAATCATCATTTTAGGCATTTTGGCGCAATGGGTGGCGTGGCGTTTTAAAATACCAGCTATTTTACCTTTAATCCTTATTGGCTTATTAGTTGGGCCAATTGCTGCAGAATTATCTGAAGACGGAAAAAAATGGATAGAACCTATTTGGAATGGAGAAACAGGTCTTTTTCCTGGAGACAGTCTTTACTATTTTGTGTCCCTTGCCATAAGTATCATTCTTTTTGAGGGCGGCCTTACACTAAAGCGAAACGAGGTTAAAAATGTTGGTCCAGTTATTACAAAATTGATAACAGTAGGCGCAATCATCACCTTTTTTGGCGCAGGTTTTGCTGCACATTTTTTATTTGGATTAAGTTGGGAGCTTTCATTCTTGTTTTCCGGACTAATTATAGTTACGGGGCCAACAGTAATTACTCCTATTCTAAGAAACATTCCATTAAAGAAAGATGTATCTGCAGTCTTAAAATGGGAAGGTATTTTAATTGACCCAATAGGCGCATTAGTTGCTGTTTTGGTTTTCGAATTTATAAGTGTTGAAGGCGATAGTGGTTTTACAAAAACAGCTTTTATGGAGTTTGGGAAAATCGTTTTATTCGGAACAACTTTTGGATTTACCTTTGCCCACGGATTAGCCTTTGCTATTAATAAAAAATTAATTCCTCATTATTTATTGAACGTTGTTTCACTTTCAGTTGTGCTTTTAGTGTTTGTAGAGTCTGAGATTTTTGCTCACGAGTCAGGTCTTTTAGCAGTAGTGGTTATGGGAATGGTACTTGGAAATAGTAAATTAGAAAATCTAAAAGAACTCCTCTATTTTAAAGAATCGCTTAGCGTATTATTGATTTCAATATTATTCATTTTGCTGTCTGCAAATATTAATATTGAAGATCTTGAATTGTTATACAATTGGAAAACCGCTGTTTTATTTTTGGTGGTGGTTTTAATTATTAGACCGCTTGCAGTATTTGCGAGCACACATAAATCTAGCTTAAATCTTAACGAACGCCTTTTTGTTAGTTGGGTTGGACCTCGAGGAATTGTAGCGGCAGGTATCGCCTCTTTATTCGGCAGCAAACTCATAAAACAAGGTGTAGAAGGTGCAGAATATATTACACCATTAGTCTTTATGATTGTTTTAGGTACAGTTTTACTTAATGCTACAACGGCAAGGCTTTTTGCAAAAGTGGTTGGTGTATTTTTGACAAAATCTGACGGGATTTTAATCGTTGGCGCATCTAAAGTGTCTCGTTTATTAGCACATTATTTAGATTCCAACGACAGAAATGTGGTCCTTATTGATAGTAATCAAACCAATATCGAAAAAGCCAAAGAAATGGGGCTAGACGCTATTTCTACGGATATATATTCTAATACATTATCTGACAATATTGAATTAAACGACATTGGTTATTTAATGGCGTTAACAGGTAGTCCAGATATTAACAGATATGCTATAACAAAGTTTAGTAAGCAGTTTGGAGAAAATGGGTCATTCCGTTTAGTGTCTAAAGAAGAAATGCGCGACGAAAACAATAACCCTAAAGAAGGTTTATTTTCTCACACTGATGATTATGAGTCACTAATGAATGTGAGTAAAAATTATCCAAGTGTTCAAGAAATTGTAGTTGAGAATAAGGAGCATTATAAAAGTATAATTGAATTGACAAGATCTGATAAAGATGTTATACCTATATTTTTAAAGGACGATAAAGACGAATTAATTATCATTTCCTCTCACAACAATCAAACAGAAGATATTGGCGAAAACTGGAAATTGGTCTACCTAGGAAAACCTATCGATATAGAAAAGATAAACTAATAAAAAAACCCTCAACAGAGGGCTTTTTTTATTAGTTATTTTCTTTAGGCATTTCAAAATCTTCCATAAATTTAGTAGTATAATTACCTGCTAAATAATCTGGATGATCCATCAATTCTCTATGAAAAGGAATTGTGGTTTTAATACCTTCGATAACGAACTCGTCTAAAGCACGTTTCATTTTGTTAATTGCTTCTTCACGAGTTTGCGCAGTAGTAATCAACTTTGCAATCATAGAATCGTAATTAGGCGGAATACTATAACCAGCATATACATGCGTGTCTAAACGCACCCCATGACCACCTGGCGCATGTAAAACGGTAATTTTACCGGGAGAAGGCCTAAAGTCGTTATATGGATCTTCAGCATTAATCCTGCATTCAATAGAGTGTAAGTTTGGCGTATAGTGCTTTCCAGAAATCGGAATACCAGCAGCCACCTTAATTTGTTCTCTAATCAAGTCAAAATCTATTACCTGTTCTGTAATTGGGTGCTCTACTTGAATCCGTGTATTCATTTCCATAAAGTAGAAGTTACGATGCTTATCTACTAAGAACTCAACAGTTCCTGCGCCTTCGTATTTAATGTATTCGGCAGCTTTTACAGCAGCTTCCCCCATTTTTTTACGCAATGCATTTGTCATAAATGGAGAAGGTACTTCTTCGGTTAGTTTCTGATGACGTCTTTGTACAGAACAATCGCGCTCAGATAAATGACAAGCTCTACCTGTAGAGTCTCCAACAATTTGAATTTCGATATGGCGAGGCTCTTCAATAAGTTTTTCCATATACATATCATCATTTCCAAAAGCTGCTTTAGATTCTTGTCTAGCAGAATCCCATGCGTCTTTTAAGCCTTCTTGCTTCCAAACAGCTCGCATACCTTTTCCACCGCCACCTGCAGACGCTTTAAGCATTACCGGATAACCAGTTTCTTTGGCAAGTTTTTCACACTCTTTATAATCTTCAATAACACCCTCGCTTCCTGGCACACACGGTACACCAGCAGCTTTCATGGTCGCTTTGGCATTAGCCTTATCTCCCATACGGTCAATCATTTCTGGAGAAGCACCAATAAATTTGATATCGTGCTCTTCACAAATTTTAGAAAATTTAGCGTTTTCTGACAGAAAACCATAACCTGGATGTATGGCATCAGCGTTAGTAATCTCTGCTGCAGCGATTACATTTGCCATTTTTAAATAAGACTCGTTACTTGGCGCAGGACCAATACAGACAGCTTCATCGGCAAATTTTACAGGTAAACTATCTGCGTCTGCTGTAGAATAAATAGCTACAGTTTTTATGCCCATTTCTTTACAGGTTCTAATAACACGCAATGCTATTTCTCCTCGATTGGCAACTAATATTTTTTTAAACATAACTTTTAATTTAAAAATTCAACTTCCAAGCACCAAATTCCAAGAATTGGGTTTGGGATTTGTGGATTGGAATTTTCAATTGTTATGATGGGTCAACCAAGAATAATGGTTGATCAAATTCTACTGGAGATGAATCATCTACTAACACTTTTACAATTTTACCTGAGATTTCAGATTCAATTTCATTAAAAAGTTTCATAGCCTCGATGACACACAACACATCACCTTCTTTAATATCCGTACCAACTTCAACAAACACAGGTTTGTCTGGTGATGGCTTGCGGTAAAAAGTACCGATTATTGGTGATTTTATAGTAACGTATTTAGAATCATCTGATGCTGCAGGAGCTGCAATCGGAGCTGCTTGTGGCACCATAGGAGCCGCAGCAACAGGCATTTGTTGAACGATAGTTGTCTCATTTTCTGAGCCAGTTTTAATGGTAATTTTAACATCGTCCATTTCTAACTTAACCTCACTTGCGCCAGATTTAGCAACAAATTTAATTAAGTTTTGAATTTCCTTTAAATCCATAGTTATTCAGTTGTTATAATTAGTTAGTTTTTAAGAATTATAGGCCCATTTAAAATAAATAGAGCCCCAAGTAAATCCACCACCAAAAGCAGCGAATATTATTGTGTCACCTTTTTTAAGCTGCGATTCGTAATCATTTAATAAAAGAGGTAAGGTTGCAGAAGTTGTATTTCCGTACTTCTGTATATTCATCATCACCTTTTCTTGTTCAAGGTTAATTCTGTTAGCTGTTGCGTCTATAATACGTTTGTTGGCTTGATGAGCAGCCAACCAATTAACATCATCGTTAGTAAGATTATTTCTTTTTAAGATGCGTTCTGCCACATCTGCCATATTAAAAACGGCATTTTTAAAAACGGTTTTACCATCTTGAAAAACGTAATGAGAACCATCGTTAAAAGTATCTGAAGTAATAGGATAAGAAGAACCGCCATATTGCGCTCTTAAAAACTCTCTTCCCTCACCATTGCTTCTTAGCAACTCATCTTGAAGCCCTAAACCTTCTTCGTTAGGCTCAAAAAGAACAGCGCCACCACCATCACCAAAAATGATGCATGTTGCACGATCTTTATAATTAATAAATGATGAGTTTTTATCTGCACCAATAAGTAGAACCTTTTTATACCTTCCAGACTCTATATATGCTGCTGCTGTAGACATACCAAAAAGGAAACTTGAACAAGCCGCTTCTAAGTCATAAGAAAAAGCATTTGTAGCGCCAATTTGAGTAGCTGTATATGCAGCGGTAGATGCCGCTTTCATATCTGGTGTCGCTGTTGAAACAATAACTAAATCAATTTCTTTAGGGTCAACACCACTTTTTTCTATAAGGTTTTCTGCTGCTTTTATTGCTAAAAAAGAAGTGCCTTTGCCTTCTCCTTTAAGAATACGTCTTTCTTTAATTCCTGTGCGTGTAGTAATCCATTCGTCATTAGTATCAACCATTGTTTCTAAAATCTGGTTAGATAAAACGAAATCAGGCAAATAGCCACCTACAGCTGTTATAGCCGCTGTGATTTTACTCATTATTAGCGTTTAGATTAATTAAAACTATCGAAAAATCAGCTAAAAATCGTTCATTTTTGGCATTTTTCGCCATTTTAAGCAAATAATTATGCAAATTAAGTGGTTTTTGAACGATTAGAAGCAATAAAACAAAAAAAACGCCCAAAAGTGGGCGTTTTATTATATGCGCGCATAATATTTATGCTAAGTTTTCTTCTTCAGCAGAATTGTCTATAAGAACTTGACCTCTGTAATAAAGTTTACCATCATGCCAGTGCGCTCTATGGTAAAGGTGAGGCTCACCAGTTGTAGGGCAAGTTGCAATTTGAGGAACTGAAGCTTTGTAATGAGTTCTTCTTTTGTCTCTTCTTGTTCTAGATATTTTACGTTTTGGATGTGCCATTTTAAATGTTATTTATCCGTTAATAGTTTTTTTAATGTATCCCAACGAGGATCTGTTTCCTCAGTGTTATTTTCTTCTGTATTGCCCTCTTCAGGACTCAGTTCTTCTAGTTTATTTAGTATATCAGATTGTAATGTACCATCTTCTATACCTGGATGAACTTTTTTTGCAGGTACAGCTAAAACAATGAGTTCATAAATGTACTGAGCAACATTAATTTGATATTCTCCATGAGGGATAATTAATATCTCTTCATTATCATTATTATAAGCTTCACCAAATTTCACCACTAGCTTAAACGTATCTTTAATCTTTTGATTAAAGGGTTCATTTGAAACATCACAGTTAACATTGATTGTGCCTTTAACATTGAAGGTTAACTCTAAAAGAGTGGTTTTCTTTTCAAAAAGAAGATTTACTTTTAGGTCTGCCTCATTAAATTCATCAAAATCAAATTCTAAAAAGAACGTATTGTCAATATGATAATCAAAATGGTGCTCTCCTACTTTTAGCCCTACAAATTGTATTGTATACGCTTTCATTGCTTTCATTATCACATTCATTTTGAGCGTGCAAATATAATACTTTTTTCTATATAGAAGCCTAGATATCAACAAAAAATGTTAATATCTAACGTGACATTTTCTTTAGTGGATTTTTTGAATAGAAATTATAATCTCTTCGCTTTCTAAAAATCTCAATTGCAGTAAACATAGCACGTTTAAAAGAACCTTCGTCCGCTTCGCCTTTTCCTGCAATTTCATAGGCAGTGCCATGATCTGGTGAGGTTCTGACCTTATCCAGACCAGCCGTGAAGTTCACACCGTTTCCAAAGGTAATGGTCTTAAAAGGAATAAGCCCTTGGTCGTGATAGGAAGCAATAACAGCATCGAATTTTTGATAATTGTTAGAGCCAAAAAAACTATCGGCAGAGTATGGACCATAAACTAAGTCACCTTCTTTTCTTAATTTTTCTAAAGCGGGTCTTAATACTGTGTCATCTTCGTTACCAATAACACCATTATCACCAGCATGAGGATTAACCGCAAGGACAGCAATTTTTGGCTTACTAATTGCGAAATCCTGTTTAAGTGAAGTAGAAACAGTTTTTATTTTTTGGTGTATTAATTCTTCAGTAATGTGGCTAGGTATGTCTTTTACAGGGACGTGATCAGTTAATAGGCCTACTCTTAGATTTTCAGAAACCATAAACATAAGACTGTCGCCCTCAAGTTGTTGATTGAGATAATCGGTATGACCAGGGAATTTAAAAGTTTCCGATTGTATATTATGCTTATTGATTGGCGCAGTAACCAATACGTCTATTTGCCCTTCTTTTAATGCGGAAACTGATGCTTCGAGTGACTTAATGGCATATTCACCTATTTTTTTGTCTTCTTGACCAAACTGAATGTTTACACCTTCTTTCCAAACATTTATAACATTGACTTTTCCGTGAGCAATTTGATTTAATGAGTTTATTTCATAAAAATTAATCTTACTAGAAAAATGTTTTTTAAAGAAATTCATCACTCTTGATGAGGCAAATATTACCGGAGTACATAAATCCAGCGAGCGCTGGTCTTCAAATGTTTTTAATATAATTTCTGACCCAATGCCGTTGAGGTCACCTATAGAGATACCTACTTTTATAATGTCTTCTTTTTTCACAAAAGGAATTTTAATATTAACGCGGATATAAGCATAGTGCTTTTTTGTCCTTAACTTTACGTCGCAAATTTAACCATTATAAAATAGAATTATGTTTACTGGCATTATTGAGGATTTAGGAATTGTAATAGCGCTTGAAAAAGATAAGGGCAACTTGCATATTACAATTAAAAGCAGTGTTACAGGAGAACTAAAGATAGATCAAAGTGTTGCTCATAATGGTGTTTGCTTAACGGTCGTTTCTATAAATAATGACCAATATGTCGTAACAGCTATAAAAGAAACTTTGGACAAAACCAATATTAGTGAGCTTAAGGTTGGAGATATTGTAAATTTAGAGCGCGCTATGAAGCTTGGAGACCGGTTAGATGGGCATATTGTACAAGGGCATGTAGATCAAACAGCAACCTGTATAAAAGTAATTGAACAAAATGGCAGTTGGTCTTATACTTTTAATTATGATACCGCTTTGAGCAATGTAACTATTGAAAAGGGTTCTATTACTGTTAATGGCGTAAGCTTAACTGTTGTTAATTCTAAGATGAATGAATTTTCTGTAGCCATAATACCATATACATATAAGCATACTACCTTTAAAGATTTGAAAGCAGGTGGTAATGTAAACTTAGAATTTGATGTTATCGGAAAGTACGTAAAACGCTTAAACGATTTAAGACAATAAGTTGTTCTGTCTTTTTTTAATGGTATATATACCAAAAGCTAAAGCTGCAAAAAACAAGAAAAAGATATAATTATCGATTGAGAAACCTGGAGGTGGAGGTGGACCACCACCACATGGCATTGGGTCAAAACAGCAAGGAGCACAAGGAGTACCACTTGGGCAACCAGCACAAGGACCAGTTTGAACTAGTAAGATTAAGTTATAAATTATTGAGGCAATCTTCATATTTATTATAAAAGACTAACGCAAATGTATAAAAAAAAGTATGCCAACAAAATTTTAAGCCTTAAAAAACACCTTTTAAACGTAAAAAAATCCGACAAAAAGCATTTTTTTTGTTTAAATTTTTATTTTTGTATTCTTTTTCTTACAATTGAATTTTAATTAATAGCCATAGCTAAAATATTATAATTGTTAGATAATATGTTTAAGAAAATAAAAAGCTATTAACATTAATAATTATCAAATTGTTAATAGTTAACTTTTAAGTGTTTTTATAAAATAAAAAAGACCTTAGTATAATACTAAAGTCTTTTAAAGTTTGTGGTCCCACATGGACTCGAACCATGGACCACCTGATTATGAGTCAGGTGCTCTAACCAACTGAGCTATAGGACCTGATGGCATTGCCAACACTCTTTATTTATAAAGAGTGTGCAATATTACTATATATTTTAATACTCTACAAGAAAATTAAACCAATTTAATCATCAATATCTTGGCACAACTCAATAAGTACGCCGTTTGTAGATTTTGGATGTAAAAAAGCAATCAACTTATTATCAGCACCCTTTTTAGGTTTTTCGAGTATCATTTTAAAGCCTTCTTCTTTTAATCTTTCAATTTCATCTTCAATATTATCTACTGCGAAAGCAATATGATGGATACCTTCTCCCTTTTTTTCAATAAATTTTGCTATTGGGCTATCTTCAGATGTGGCTTGTAATAATTCAATTTTATTAGGGCCACACTTAAAAAATGAAGTCATTACACCTTCACTTTCAACAGCTTCAATTTTATAATGTTCTTTTCCAAAAAGAGCGGCAAATAAACGGTTTGAGTTCTCTATATCTTTGACAGCTATACCAATATGTTCTATTTTATTCATTATGACTTCAATTTTGTGGTGTAAAAATACTATAATACTTAAATAACATATACTTTTGCAAAATGGAAACACAAAGACAAAAAAAAATAGCAGGAATACTTCAGCAAGATTTAGTTGATGTATTACAACGCGCAGCTTCTGATGGTGGCTTGCGTGGTGTAATTATTTCTGTATCTAAAGTAAGTGTTACAACAGATTTATCAATTGCTAAAGTGTACCTGAGTATCTTTCCTAACAAAGAAGCTGGGGAATTACTAAAAGGCATTCGTTCTAACACGCCGTTAATTCGTCATGAATTGGCACAACGTACACGTCATCAGTTAAGACGTATGCCAACTTTAGAATTTTTTATTGACGACTCTCTTGAGTATATAGATAATATTGAACGCTCTTTAAAAGGGGAAGAGAACCCAATTAAAGATGAAGATTTATTAGGCCGAAGAAAAAAATCTTAATTCTTCTTTAATTCTCAGCTATTACAGTCGTTTTATGCCTAATTTTATGCCAAGACTGTAGTCAATGAACACCTCATTTTACATAGCTAAGCGATATCTGTTTTCTAAAAGCAGCAATAATGCTATTAATATTATGAGCCTTATTGCTTCTGGCGGCGTAATAGTAGCCTCGGCAGCATTGTTAGTTGTACTATCTGTTTTTGCTGGACTTAAAGAATACAGTTTAGATTTTTCAAACTTTACGGACCCAGATTTAAAACTACTTCCAATAGAAGGTAAGTCTTTTCAACTTTCAGAAACAGATTGGAATACACTTAATGCTATTGATGGTGTTCAGACCATTTCAAAAATAATTGAAGAACGCATTGTTATAAAATCTGAAAACAAAAACCTCTTAGCGACACTTAAAGGTGTAGATGAAAATTATCTAAAAGTAACGCAGATAGATAGTATGGTGTCAAAAGGACAATGGATTAGTCCAGAAAGTAATGATGTGGTTTCTGGTTGGGGAATATCGAATAACTTGTCTTTTGGCGTTTTTAATTTCTTAAAACCATTAACTATTTATGTCCCAAAACCAGGTCAAGGTCAAGGCAGTAGTCGCACAAGTTATTTTAATTCTGAAGTAGTGACAAATGTTGGACTTTTTAATGTGAATGAAAAATTAGATAACAAATATGTGTTTTCAAACATTGAGTTAGCAAGTTCTTTATTGAATTATAAACCGAATCAAATCAGCGCTATGGAGTTTAAATTAAATTCTGAAGCTGATGAAGAGACGGTTAGAAACGCTATAGAATTAGCTTTTCCAAATCAATATCTGATAAAGAATAGAGCACAACTTAATGATGCTTTATTTAAAATGCTGAATACTGAAAACTTAGCCGTTTATCTCATATTTACTTTAGTTATTATCATTTCTCTTTTTAATGTTATTGGCGCTATAATTATGATGATTTTAGACAAAAAGAAATCTTTAAACACTCTATTTAATATGGGTGCTGAGCCTAAACTAATTAAATCTGTTTTCTTTTTACAAGGAAGCTTAATGACTATTTTAAGTGGAATAATAGGCATAGCTATTGGTCTAATAGTTATATATTCTCAGATACAATTAGAATGGATAATGCTAACTCCAGAATTTCCTTATCCTGTAAAACTTGAGGGAATGAATATTGTTGTGGTAATCGTCACCATTTTTGGGTTAGGAATAATAGCTTCAAAATTAGCTTCCCAAAGAATCACCAAAGATTTGATTAAAACAGTAGCTTAGGCAAACTGATGATTTCCAAACTTTTCGAGCGCTTCGTCAAAAGCAGCAAAAACATCTTTAGCATCATCACTCGTGACCATTTTCATGCGGTAAGGCTTAAAGTCGGGAATACCTTTAAAGTAATTGGTATAATGACGACGAGTTTCAAAAACACCAAGGACTTTGCCTTTCCAGTCAATAGACATTTGTAAGTGCCGTCTTGCAGCTTCCACACGCTCTTGCATGGTAATTGGCCTATAATGTTCGCCAGTTTCAAAAAAGTGTTTTACTTGTTTAAAAAACCAAGGGTTACCAATTGTAGCACGACCAATCATTGCACCATCTAAGCCATATTCGTCACGCATTTTTACAGCACTTTCTGGTGTGTTAATATCGCCATTTCCAAAAACAGGAATATGCATACGAGGATTATTTTTTACGGCAGCAATAGGCTTCCAATCGGCACTACCTTTGTACATCTGAGCACGCGTACGACCATGAATGGCAATAGATTTTATACCAACATCTTGTAATCTTTCAGCAACTTCTACAATTTTAATGGAGTCGTGATCCCAGCCCAATCGTGTTTTTACAGTAACAGGAAGATTGGTGCGCTTTACCATTTCGGCAGTGAGTTTTTCCATCAAGCAGATATCTTTTAAGATACCAGCACCAGCACCTTTACTTACCACTTTTTTTACAGGACAACCAAAGTTAATGTCAATAATATCTGGATTAGATTTCTCAACAATATCAATGGTTTGCAACATACTCTCCATATTAGCGCCAAAAATCTGAATACCAACAGGACGCTCTTTCTCATAGATATCAAGTTTCATAACACTTTTGGCAGCGTTGCGGATTAACCCTTCGCTAGAGACAAATTCAGTATACACAACATCGGCACCTTGCTCTTTACATAATGCACGAAAAGGCGGGTCGCTAACGTCTTCCATCGGTGCTAAAAGCAGTGGAAATTCGCCTAATTCTATGTCTCCAATTTTTACCAAATCTATATATTTTGATGCAAAGTTATACTTTTTTACTATTCAACACCCAAACCCCATAAAACCCTAGAATAAATTCGCCTACAGTACCCAATAGATATCCTTGAGTTGGCATACCGTCAATAAACAAACTTAATAATCTTCCAAAACCCAATCCAAGCATAAAAGCAATATTACTTACTAGGGCTATTTTTAGATAAGAGTTCTTAAAAACACCTAGAAGCCAAACGACAGAAAACGCCAAATACAAGCCCATTATAGCTTTGTGAAAATTATGCTCATCAATAGTTTTTGGGAATAAATCAAATTCTAAATTCGGAGAAAAGCCATACATAATTGCAACTGGCACTACAATTATTACGGAAATAACGAGGTGAATTTTTAGGATGAAATCCTTTTTGGTTTTCACAGCGTTTAAAACTTCACCTTAGTGTCGATAATGGAATCACCACGTTTTACCCTAATCGCTGTTTCATCACCTTTGTCGTATGTTGAAAGTGCTGCCATATAACTCATCATATCTGTTACCTCTGCATCACCAAGTTTAATGACAACATCTCCTTTTTGTAAACCAGCATTTACAGCAGGTGTGTCCTCGCGAGTACCATCGATACGCATCCCTTTTCCGTCAAATAAATAATCAGGCACAACCCCTAAACCAACTTTAAAAGTAGGTACATTATCACTTTCGTTTTTGGTTTTTCGGAAGGCCATTTTACCATTATCGTCTAGATCATTTATAATGGCGAATAGATATTCCGAAACTAAATTCATACCACCGTAATTCAACTTTTCAGAATCATCTCCTGGTTTGTGATAGTCTTCATGCTGACCTGTAAAAAAATGAAGTACAGGAATATCTATTAAGTAAAAAGATGTGTGGTCACTTGGTCCAACACCACTTTCGTTTTGTACAAGTTTAAATTTCTCGTTATTAGCTTTCAATGTTTGCTTAAACATAGGCGAACTTCCAACACCATAAACCGCCAAAGTGCTATCAGCTTTCATGCGACCTACCATATCCATATTAATCATATAATTGATGGATTCAGCTTCAATCGTTGGATTTTTAGAAAAGTAATTTGACCCTAATAATCCCATTTCTTCCCCAGAAAAAGCCATAAACAAATAGTTGTTGTTGTCTTTAGTTTCGGCTAGGTTATTTTTTACGTTTAAGCGACTTGCTAAATTCAACATAACCGCAACACCACTAGCATTATCGTCTGCGCCATTATGAATTGCTTTATCTTTTTCGCGATATAAAGAACCTTCGCCACCAAACCCCAAATGATCGTAATGTGCGCCTATAACTATAGTTTTTTTTGCGCCATTATTAATATAACCGATGACGTTTCGACCTGTAATAGTACTATCTGCATTTGTAGTAAATTCTACTTCTTTGTGTGGGTCTGTTTTTGGTTTAAATGAGAATGGCTGCAAAAACCCATCGGTTCCCTTGGGAGATAAACCAACTTCTTTAAAACGCTTTATGATATAATCAGCTGCTTTTTTCTCACCATCAGTTCCTGTTTGTCGGCCTTCCAATTTATTGTCAGCTAAAAAAGTAACATCTTCTTTTATCTTATTTTCGGCAGTTTTTGGTTCGTTTTTACACGAAAAAACCATAAACACCAAAAGCAATATTGCAATCTTTCTCATAGGTTTATCTTATTTTTGCACAAAATTAGGCATTAAATCTTATATCTATGAAAAAGCTGTTTTTTAGTCTTTTAATCGGAATTTCAATTCTTTCTTGCAAGAACGAGACACCTCAAAAGGAGAGCACAAATAATGAAGAAAAGGTTCTTATTGCGGGAAAGGACTCTTTGATTTATCCAGAAGAAGTTCACTTTAAGTCTATAAGACAAGTCACATTTGGCGGTGATAATGCCGAAGCGTACTGGAGTTTTGATGATAAGCAACTCGTGTTTCAATCTAATAATTCGGCTTGGAACGTAGGTTGTGACCAAATGTTCTTAATGAATGCTGATGAAACCTTTAAGGACAAAGTACCTCCAATGATTAGCACGGGAAAAGGCCGAACAACGTGCGCTTATTTTTTACCAGACAATAAGCATATTATTTATGCATCAACGCATTTAGAGCAAGACGAATGTCCAGATATGCCATTGCGTAAAAATGGAAAATACATTTGGCCAATCTACGACAGCTACGATATTTTTGTTGCGGATTTAGAAGGTAATATTGTTAAGCAATTAACCAATGAAGTTGGTTACGACGCGGAGCCAACCGTTTCTCCAAAAGGCGATAAAATTGTATTCACATCAACGAGAAGTGGCGACTTAGAACTATACACGATGAATATTGACGGCAGCGATGTAAAACAAATAACTAATGAGCTTGGTTATGATGGCGGCGCATTCTTTTCGCCAGACGGAAGCCAATTAATTTTCCGCTCTTCACGTCCCAAAACCGAACAAGAAATAAAAGATTATAAAGATCTATTAGCTGAAGGTTTAGTAGAACCAACAGAGATGGAACTTTACATCTGTAATGCAGATGGTAGTGACTTAAGACAACTAACTGACTTAGGAAACGCAAACTGGAGTCCATTCTTTTTACCTTCAGGAGACAAGGTATTGTTCTCATCTAACTTTGAGGCTGAGCGTGGTTTTCCGTTTAATTTATATATAATTGATACTGACGGAAAAAACCTAAAACGTATCACTCATGGCGAAACGTTTGATGCCTTTCCTGTATTTTCTAACGACGGCAAGTATTTAGCCTTCTCATCTAACCGTAACAATGGCGGTGGCAGAGACACTAATTTGTTTATTGCCGAGTGGCAGGATTAATTATTTAGTTTCTTCCTTCGTTTAATCTGTCGCGTTCTTCTGCTGTAGTAGCGCGTTCGTTTGTGCTTAGCTTAGTATTACCAAACTTGTAACGGAAACCAAGTTTTATAAAACGATTGTCTGCGTTTGTAAATTGTCTACTCGATTGGTTAGAATATCGAGTACTGATTCTGTAATCTTGCTCATTAAACATATCTTCTACAGATAAAGATAGTGTACCTTGTTTTTTAAAGATGCTCTTTGTGATACTTAATTCAGAAACCAACCTATTTTCAACTGTTTGAAACCCTTGAAGATTTTTTCCAACCCAAGTCAGCGTAAAGTTTACATTCAAACTATTGTCTTCTAAAAATGAAAGATTGTTTGCTAGCACGCTATAATTAGACCATTGGTCTAGCTCAATTTTATCAGTCCCAAAACCATTTTCTTCAGTTATGTTGTAAAATGAAGTTACAAGGTATAAGTTCCATTTATCCGTTGGATTAATATCAAATGCAAAATCAAACCCAAAATCAACAGTTTTATCAAGGTTTACAGGTGTGTATGCCAATATATTTGTAATGTTGTCTTGTCGCGGAATTTCATTAATAGCACCATCATAATTAATATAATACGCTTCAATTGTAAAATGTTCTAAAAAGCTTGTGCCTATAACTAAATGATCTTGAAATGTAGGTTGCAAAGCAGGGTTACCCTCAACAGTAGTATTTTCATTTAAGAAGAACGTAAATGGATTTAAGCTAGTATAGTTTGGGCGCGTAATGCTTCTTTTATAATTTCCGTACAAACTAAAGTTATCAGAAAAGCTATGCGAAAGACTAGCATTAGGAAACCACTCAAAATAATCTTGAGTATTCGTTTGGTTTAGTGTTGGCGAAAATCCTTCAACGTCTGTTTGCTCTGCTCTTACACCTAAAACTAAATCCCAATTTTCCCAAGATTTACTATAATTAGCATATGCAGCAAATATATTCTCATCATAGTCAAAGACATTACTGTTAGCAGTATTTATGACTTCAGAACCGTTAATAATATCTAATCGCGTAATGTTGCTTTCAGTTTTAATGTTTGATAATTTCACACCAGCATCGAAAGAAGAAGTTTCACTAATAGGTAAATTATAGTCAGCTTTAGCTGTATATATTTCGGTATCCTGATTTGCTATTGTCTTAAACTCAGAATCTGGATTGTTTTGATTATCCTGAAACACATTTTGGTCGCGATTATACGTGTAAGAGGTATAATGTCCATTAAAAGACAAGCTACTGCCACTATCAAACTCAGTTCTTAAATTTAAATCAGTACCTAAATTAAATTTATCATCTCGTGATAAGTTATTTGCCGTAAAGTTTTCTATAAACACAGAATTAGCATCATTAATATCGGTATTATTCGAAATTCTATATTTAAAATATGGCGTAAACAATGCAGTCGAAGTTAGACTTAGGGTAGTTTTATCACTCAAGTAATAATCAAAATTAAGATTGGCATTATGCGTCTCTGACTCTGTATTACGGTTTATATTAGATGTCCAGATTTGGTCGATAATCCCAGAGGTATTAAAATAATCTATTTCATTTTCCTCATCACGATTAATCTTCTGTTTGGTGTAACTGTAATTAATGTTAAAATTAATTTTATTATTCTTAAAATAATGACTCGTAGCCCCATTATATCTAGGAAAAACACCTTGCGTGTAGTTAGCAGCAACACTGCCACGATATCCAGTGACGAGGTTTTTACTCATAATAATGTTTATCACAGCACCACTGTCGGCATCATAACTCGCAGGTGGATTTGTAATAACTTCAACAGATTTTATACTATTTGCAGGAGCGCTTTCTAAAAGTTGAATTAACTCATCAGAGGTCAATTGTACTCGACGATTATTTATAAAAACCGTAGCAGGAGCACTTTTTATATTAATACTGCCTTCTGAAACGATAATTCCTGGTGTACTTTTTAAAACTTGTAGCGTTGTGCCTTCCGTCAAAGCGGTATTTTCAATATTAAAAGTTAATCGGTCTGGTTTTCTGGTAATGGTTGGACGTTTTGCTGTAATGGTTACAGTATCTAAAGCCTCAGAATCTTCTTTTAGAACAATGGCTTCAATAGTGATATTTTTTGTGATTTCAATAGTTTTTTCAATAGTTTTAAAACCAATAAAACTTACTTTTAAAACATAATTACCTTGAGAGATAGATAGTAATTCAAAGACACCATTGTCATCTGTACTTGTTCCTTTTATAAAAGTTTCAGAATCCGAAGAAAAGAGTGTAATATTAGCAAATGATATAGGTCGTTGTTTCTCATCAACGACTTTACCAGTTAAGGTAAACTCTTGCGAGAACGCAAAAAGGCTGAACATTAAAAGTACAGCAGAAATTAGGGGCTTCAATCTGATTGACATTTTAGTTAGTTGTGGCTCACAATATATAAATAGTTTTTTACTTTAAAACGAAGAAATTAGGCAGTTAATAGCTATTTTCTTATAACTTTTGGTAGGTTAGAGGCTTATAAAACAACTATATTTGCAAATCAAAATTGCATTAGAGAAGATTACATGAAGCATATTAGGAATTTTTGCATCATTGCGCATATTGACCACGGAAAGAGCACCTTGGCAGATCGATTGTTAGATTACACAGGCTCAGTTACAGCGCGTGAAAAGCAAGATCAGTTGTTGGACAGTATGGATTTGGAACGTGAACGTGGTATTACCATTAAATCGCATGCCATACAAATGGAGTATGTTTTTGAAGGTCAAGAATACGTATTAAATCTTATTGACACACCAGGTCACGTAGATTTCTCATACGAAGTGTCACGATCTATTGCTGCTTGTGAAGGCGCTTTGCTAATTGTTGATGCAGCGCAAAGCATACAAGCTCAAACCATTTCAAATTTATACTTAGCGTTAGAGAATGATTTAGAAATTATTCCAGTTTTAAATAAGGTCGATTTGCCAAGTGCAAATCCTGAAGAGGTTACTGACGATATTGTTGATTTATTAGGTTGCGATCCAGAAGAGGTGATTCATGCAAGTGGAAAAACAGGCTTTGGTGTTGACGATATTTTACAAGCAATCATCGAGCGTATTCCTGCTCCAGAAGGTGATCTAAAGGCACCATTGCAAGCCTTAATCTTTGATTCGGTTTACAATACATTTAGAGGTATTGAAACCTATTTTAGGGTTTTTAATGGCGAAATAAAAAAGGGGCAAAAAATAAAATTTGTTGCCACTGATAAAGAATATTTTGCAGATGAGGTCGGAACTTTAAAGCTAAATCAAGTTGCAAAGCAAAGTGTTAAAGCTGGAGATGTTGGGTATTTAATAACTGGGATTAAAACAGCTAAAGAAGTAAAAGTAGGAGATACGATTACGGATTTTGCAAATCCTACGACTAATATTGTAGAAGGTTTTGAGGACGTAAAACCAATGGTATTTGCGGGCATTTACCCAGTAGATACAGAAGATTACGAAGAGTTGAGAAACTCCATGGAGAAACTCCAACTTAATGATGCCTCATTAGTGTTTCAGCCAGAAAGCTCTGCCGCTTTAGGTTTTGGTTTCCGTTGTGGATTCTTAGGTATGCTACATATGGAAATCATTCAAGAACGTTTGGAACGAGAGTTTGACATGACGGTGATTACAACCGTACCTAACGTATCATATCACGCTTACACAAATAAAAATCCTGACGAAGCATTTATCGTCAATAACCCAAGTGATTTACCTGAAGTCACGACCGTAAACCGTGTTGAAGAACCTTACATAAAAGCAACCATTATCACAAAAGCTGATTTTGTTGGTAACGTGATGAGTTTATGTATCGAAAAACGCGGAATGATTATCAATCAGACCTATTTAACGACTGAGCGCGTGGAGCTTATTTTCGAGATGCCATTGGCCGAAATAGTATTCGATTTTTACGACAGATTAAAAACCGTTTCTAAAGGGTATGCCTCTTTCGATTATTCACCAATAGGTATGAAGGTTTCTAAATTAGTACGTCTAGATGTGCTATTAAACGCCCAGCCAGTTGATGCGCTTTCGGCATTAATCCACGCAGATAATGCACATAATATTGGTAAAAAAATGTGCGAGAAGTTGAAGGAATTAATCCCGAGACAACAGTTCGATATTCCTATTCAAGCGGCTATTGGCGCAAAAATCATTGCACGTGAAACCGTAAAAGCGTTGCGTAAAGATGTAACTGCAAAATGTTACGGTGGTGATATTTCACGTAAGCGTAAACTTCTAGAAAAGCAGAAAAAAGGAAAGAAACGTATGCGCCAAGTAGGAAATGTAGAAATTCCACAGCAAGCGTTTATGGCGGTCTTAAAGTTGAATGATTAAGGTCTTATCTAAAATATATTTTATACTTTGAAGCCTCTATTTTAGAGGCTTTTTTGCACGATGAATTTATCTTACTGGGAAATAAAAACATGGTTAACCAATGTCGATTTTACGATAGCTGGTAGTGGTATTGTAGGTTTAAATTGCGCATTGCAACTCAAAGAGCGTTTTCCAAAAGCAAAAATTTTGATTCTAGAAAAGGGAATTTTACCTCAAGGCGCAAGTACAAAAAATGCAGGTTTCGCTTGTTTTGGTAGTTTAAGCGAATTAATTGAAGACCTAAAGACCCATTCTGAAAACGAAGTTATTGCACTTATAAAACAACGCGTTCAAGGGTTACAATTATTACGAAAAACGCTAGGCGATACAAACATCGATTATCAAGAATTAGGCGGTTATGAGTTGTTTACCAGAGCAGACAAACCCCTTTATGAAGAATGTTTAAGCCGAAAAGACGAGATAAACAATTTACTGAAGCACATATTTCAAGCAGATGTGTTTAGCTTAAAGGACAATCAATTTGAGTTTCAGAATATTCAAAAAAAACAAGGGTTTAACCAATTTGAAGGTCAGATAGACACTGGTAAAATGATGGCTTCATTGACGCGTTTAGTATTACAAAAAGGCATTAAAATTTTAAATGCGACAGAGGTTGAAAGTTTTTCAGAAAACAATAACTCTGTAAAAGTTAAAACCAATCATTTTGAGTTTTCAACCAACAAATTATTAATTGCAACAAACGGATTTGCTTCAAAATTACTGGACGAAAACGTAAAGCCAGCACGAGCCCAAATTTTAATTACGGAGCCAATAAAAGATTTAAAAATTAAAGGCACATTTCATTTAGAAAAAGGTTATTACTATTTCAGAAATATAGACAACCGTATTCTGTTAGGCGGTGGACGAAATCTAGACTTTAAAACTGAAGAAACCACAGCGTTTGCCCAAACAGAACTCGTAAAAAACAGACTTGAAGATTTATTAAAAACAGTCATCTTACCAAATCAAGATGTTAAAATTGACCATTACTGGTCAGGGATTATGGGCATTGGCTCACAGAAAAAACCAATAATAAAGCAGTTAAGTGAAAACGTTTTTTGTGGCGTAAGACTAGGAGGAATGGGCGTTGCTATTGGTAGCTTAGTTGGTAAAGAGTTAGCGGATATTGTCTAGTAATGAATATTAAGCAACAACTATATAATCAATGCCAAGACAGACTAAATCAACGTTTAGAAGTCATTAAGCACAAAATTTCTGATGTTCAAAACGCTCTCCAATCTGAAACAAAAAGCACAGCAGGAGACAAACATGAAACAGGTCGCGCCATGCTACAATTAGAGCGTGAGAAAGCAGGCAATCAAATGGCTCAGCTTCAAAAGCAGATAGAGCTACTTCATAAAATTAATCCAGAACTTGTAACTAAAAAAGTTGCATTAGGCAGTGTTGTTAAAACGTCAGAAGCCAACTATTTTATAGCCGTCAGTGTTGGAGAAATAAAGATAAAAGGCAAAGGCTATTTTGGCATTTCAGCAGCGACACCTATTGGTCAATTGTTATTGTCTAAACAAGTAGGAGATACTATTCAGTTTAGGTCACAACATTTCACGATAATCGAGATTCTATAAAGATTATACGTATACAAAAGCAATTATTTGTTCTTGTACAATGATTTGTCGGTTTTGTCTCAGTATACTATTGATTATTGTTATAACTTCACAATAAAAAATTAAGTTATGAAAAAACTATTAATCTCACTATCATTTGTAGCATTATCGATGTTTGGTTTTACTCAAAACTCTTCCATTGATTTTGTAATTAGAAACTTAGGGATTAATGTCGATGGATTTTTTAAAACCTTTTCGGTAACTACTAAATTTGACGACGCTAATAATCTTGAAGATTTTAGCGGCGAAATCAAAGCCAATTCTATCGAAACAGGTATTGATAGCCGAGACGAACATCTTTTAGAGGAAGACTACTTTCACGTGTCAAAATATCCTTTAATTACTTTGGATGTGGCGGAACTCTATAAAAAACCCAACAACACTTATTCTGCAAAAGTTAATCTTAGAATCAAAGGAAAATCAAAACAATTTACAATTCCGCTAAAAGTCGAAATCTCTGATTTGCAAAGAAAAATAACTTCAGAATTTCAAATAAACCGAAAAGATTTTGGAGTCGGAGGCAGTAGCTTTGTGATGAGTAAAACAGTGAAAATTAAAGTAGTTCATGTTGAAACACGTCAATGAGTAGAAACAAAATAGATGTAATTGTTATTGGTGGCGGTTTAGCCGGATTAACTTGCGCAATTCATCTATCAAAATTCAACTATAATGTTTTACTGATTGAGAAAAACAGCTACCCTAAGCACAAAGTTTGTGGCGAATATGTGTCCAATGAAGTATTGCCATATCTTAATTGTTTAGGCTTCAATCCTTTTGAGTTTGGTGCAAAACGTATTTCAGAATTCGAACTCACAACACACAACAATAAAAAAGTAACAGCCAAATTACCATTAGGCGGTTTTGGCATGAGCCGTTATGAGTTAGACTTTCAGCTTTATAAATTAGCATTAAAAAACGGAGTTGTCGTTTGTCAAGATATAGTTAATGATGTTCAATTTTCTTCAGACATGTTTCAAGTTGAAACAAAATCAAATGGACAATTTCAATCTAAAATTGTTATTGGTGCTTTTGGTAAACGCTCCAATCTAGATATCAAATTCCAACGAAAATTTATCACAAAAAAATCACCGTATTTAGGGGTTAAAATCCATGTTTCTGGAGAATTCCCTGAAAACAAAGTCGCATTGCATAATTTTAAAGGCGGTTATTGCGGCGTTTCCAAAGTTGAGAACAACCACATCAATTTATGTTATATTACTAATTACGAAGCGTTTAAAAAGTATAAGAATATTGAAACGTTTCAAGAGGAAGTAGTTTTTAAAAATAAAGCCTTAAAAACTATTTTTCAGAATACAAACCAAGAGTTTGATAGGCCATTGACAATAAGTCAAATTTCTTTTGAGACTAAAAACCCAGTAGAAAATCATATGCTAATGAGTGGCGATACTGCTGGGATGATTCATCCACTATGTGGTAACGGTATGGGCATGGCTATAAGAAGCTCGCAATTAGTATCACAGCTCATAATTGACTACCTTGAAGGAAAAATTAAAACACGTGCTCGTTTAGAAAAGCAATATACCAAGCAATGGAGAAAAACATTTCATCTACGATTAAAAGTTGGACATGCTATTGCCTATTTATTTCGTAAAGATTGGCTAGCACCAAAGCTATTAACATTGCTTAGAATCTTTCCGTTTTTAGTACCGTTAATCATAAAAATGACGCACGGAAAACCCATGAAAGTATAATGGCCTTATTCATTGACACGGCATATCGCAGCAATAAAACTGAAATCATGGACGATTTTTCCATGAAAGGCGAATTGCTTCGTGATACTTTAGACAAGTTGGGAAATATTAATAAGTGGCTTGGAGGAAATCGTGTGACCTTAAGCGGTATAAAACAATTCTTAAAAGGAAAATCAAAAGATAAAATATATACTATTGTAGATTTAGGTTGTGGTCATGGTGATATTCTTCGTGTTATAGCAGATTTTGGAAGAGATGAGCAATATAAATTTAAGCTAATAGGTATAGATGCTAACCAAGACGCGATTGATTATGCTAATGAATTATCGACGGCTTATCCCGAATTATCTTTTGAAAATAAAGATATTTTTTCAGAGGATTTTAATAACCTAGATTATGATATTGCCTTGGCGACCTTGTTTTTACATCATTTTAAAACAGAAGAAATAGAAGAGTTGTTGAAACAATTATCAAGCAAAGCGAAATTAGGACTCGTAATTAACGACTTACACAGAAGTGAAGTCGCCTATGGTTTGTTTAAATTGTTAAGTTTAACGATTTCAAACCGCATGATTAAAGAAGATGGGTTGACATCAATTTTAAGAGCTTTTAAAAGAAAAGATTTAGAAAGCCTGGCTCAAAAACTAAATCTCAAATCTCAAATCCGCTGGAAATGGGCATTCCGATACCAGTGGTTAATAAAAACCTAGATGGCTGTAAAAATAACATCGGTTGCAAAGCAACTGCCGAAATATACCAGAGAAACAAAAGACATATTACCTTTTGTTGAAGCATGGCTTGATGGTCAAGAAGACCGTTTTAAAAGAAAAGTACTTAAGATTTTTGAAAACGCCGCCGTAGATAAGCGCTACTCGATAATGGATGCTGAAGAGGTTTTTTTAAACACCTCTTTTGAAGAAAAGAACGATATCTACATAAGAGAAAGTGTAAAAATTGCAGAGAAAAGCTTAATAAAAGCTTTAGATAAAGCAAACTTAGGACCTGAAGACATTGATTACATCATAACAGTAAGTTGTACTGGAATTATGATTCCATCATTAGATGCTTATTTGATTAATAGTCTCAAGATGAAACAAGACATTGTACGTTTGCCAGTCACAGAAATGGGTTGTGCTGCAGGAGTTTCTGGGATTATTTATGCAAAGAATTTCCTAAAAGCTAATCCTAATAAGCGTGCTGCTGTGATTGCTGTAGAATCACCTACAGCAACTTTTCAGTTAGAAGATTATTCTATGGTAAATATTGTGAGTGCCGCCATATTTGGCGACGGTTGTGCAAGTGTTATTTTATCATCGCATGAAGATGAAACTGGACCAGAAATTATAGACGAATCGATGTATCATTTTTATGATGCAAATCACATGATGGGTTTTAAACTGAGAAATACAGGTCTGCAAATGGTACTAGACCAATCTGTACCCCAAACCATCGCAGACCATTTTCCTAAAATCATACATCCGTTTTTAGAAAAGAATAATTTAACAATCGAAGATGTAGACCATTTGGTGTTTCATCCTGGTGGGAAGAAAATAGTGCAAACAGTTGAAGATTTGTTTGGTGAATTAGGCAAAAACATAGACGATACAAAAGAAGTTTTACGACTTTATGGTAATATGAGTAGTGCAACAGTATTGTATGTTTTAGAACGATTTATGGATAGAGAATTGCCTAAAGGAGATAAAGGTGTAATGCTAAGTTTTGGTCCTGGTTTTTCGGCACAGCGAATTTTATTAGAGTGGTAATATGAAAGAATTTCAAAATAAAAATTATTGGGCTTTAATTCTCGGCGGCAGCAGTGGACTTGGTTTAGCAACTGCAAAAAAATTAGCCAAGCATGGCATGAATATTTGTATTGTTCATCGTAATTCCCGCATGCAAGAAAAGGAGATTAATGCAGAATTTGAAACTATAAAAAATGAAGGTGTTCAGCTTAAAGCATTCAATACAGATGCTTTTAAATCTGAAAAGCGTGATGCAGTGATTGAAGCATTACAAAATGAATTTGGGAATAAAGAAAAAATCAGAACCTTAGTTCACAGTGTGGCAAAAGGAAATTTAAAACCTATGGTTTCTAATGAAAAGCCTGTTTTAAAACACGATGATTTTGCCTTAACCATTAACGCTATGGGCATTAGTTTATACGACTGGACAAAGGCGCTTTTCGAAGCCAAATTGTTTGCAGATGATGCACGAATCATAAGTTTTACCAGCGAAGGAAATAGTAAAGCATGGCAAAATTATGCTGCGGTTTCCGCAGCTAAAGTGACACTAGAAGCGATTACAAGAAACATTGCCTTGGAATTCGCACTTTTTGGGATAAAAGCCAATTGTATACAAGCAGGTGTAACAGATACGTCTTCGTTACGGATGATTCCAGGGAGCGAAAAAATAATAGCGCACAGCCTTGTAAGAAACCCAAATAAGCGCTTAACCTTACCAGAAGATGTTGCTAATGCGGTGTATCTATTGAGTAAGGATGAAGCCTCTTGGATAACAGGAACCGTAATCCCTGTTGATGGAGGAGAACATTTGAGTTAATATGGAAATATCAGAAATCATAAAGCTTTTGCCCTATCAAAAACCATTTTTATTTGTGGATGATATTGAGACGATTTCTGATGAAGGCGTAACAGGACATTATACTTTCAAAAAAGAGGAATCCTTTTATGAAGGTCATTTTAAAAACAACCCTATTACACCAGGTGTGATTTTGACAGAATGTATGGCACAAATAGGTTTGGTTTGTTTAGGTATTTATATGTTGAAAGATGAAATTAATGAGAATCAAAACCCACAGATAGCACTTACATCATATCAAATGGATTTTTATTTGCCCGTTCTACCAGGTGAGAAAGTAACCGTGGTTTCAGAAAAAAAAGTCTTTCGTTTTAATAAACTAAAGTGCGAAGTAAAAATGCTAAATATTAAAGGCGACTTAGTGGCTAGAGGTCAAATTTCAGGCATGTTGAAAGCATTGAAAATACATAGAAATTAAACAAGAATAGTCTTTGACAGACTCAGACTGTCAGTCGAACTATGAAATGTCTGTGATAATAAATTGAAAATTTCTAAATTAAAGGAGATTACAATTAAAACCTATATGTCACGCTGAGCTTGTCGAAGCGTATAAATTATAATGAAATTCTATTACGTTTACATATTGCTTTGTTCTGATGATACTTTTTATACAGGAATGACAAATGATTTAGAGAGACGAGTGTCACAGCACAAGTCTGGCTACAAAAAAGACAGTTATACTTATACAAAGCGACCTGTAGAATTAAAATGGCACCTACAATTAACAGACCCATCTGAAGCAATTAAGTATGAAAAACAAATAAAAGGTTGGTCTCATAGGAAAAAAGAGGCTTTGATTCAAGAGAACTGGGATGACTTAGTTGAGTTTTCTAAAAATTATAAGGAATATGGAAATAGAATTAAACGAAAATAGTCTTCGACAAGCTCAGACTGACATATTAACTAAATTAGTGTCATTGAAGGAGATTTTGAATAAAAAAAGAGAATGAAAAAGAGAGTCGTCATAACAGGCTTAGGTGTAGTTGCTCCAAATGGTGTTGGCGTATCTGAATTTACAAAGGCGTTAAAACAAGGTGAATCAGGAATTTCATTTCATCAACAACTCAAAGACCTTAATTTCTCATGCCAAATAGGAGGAATTCCAAAAATTTCAGAGGAATTAAAATCGAAATATTTTACAGACTTACAATTACGTGGCTTTAATAGTTCAGGAATATTATACGGATGTATTTCTGGTATTGACGCATGGAAAGATGCTGGTTTTGAAATGAATCCAGATAGTGAATTAGATTACGATACAGGTTTAATATTTGGGACAGGAACGTCAGGCGTAGAAAAATTTCGAGAAGCAATTTACAAATTAGACGACGGTCAGGTAAGACGTTTAGGAAGCACGGTTGTATTACAAACCATGGCCAGTGGCGTAAGCGCTTACCTAAGCGGCATGTTGGGTTTGGGTAATCAAGTTACCACAAACTCTTCAGCATGCACGACAGGTACAGAAGCACTATTAATGGGGTTTGAACGGATTCAAAACGGAAAAGCAAAACGAATGCTTGTTGGTAGTTGCAGTGACCACGGACCTTACGTTTGGGGTGGTTTCGATGCTATGCGTGTCATGACGTATAAGCACAATGATAAACCAGAG
Organism: Winogradskyella sp.; assembly: GCA_004211785.1. Taxonomy (GTDB): domain Bacteria; phylum Bacteroidota; class Bacteroidia; order Flavobacteriales; family Flavobacteriaceae; genus Winogradskyella. Next base: position 90,341 of record SHBX01000004.1, on the reverse strand, counting down.
CAAGGTTCAAGACCAATGAGCGGAACTGCTTCAGGATTTGCACCAGGAAGCGGTGCAGGCGCTTTAGTATTAGAATCTTTAGAAAGTGCTTTAGAACGTGGCGCTAAAATTTATGCCGAGGTTTTAGGCGGTGAAGTTAATTCTGGCGGCCAACGTCAAGGCGGAACATTAACTGCTCCAAATGCGGAAGCTGTTCAGCGATGTATTAAAGGCGCCATTGAAAATTCTGGAGTAAGTTCTTCTGAAATCGATGTTATAAATGGGCACTTGACCGCAACGTCAAAAGATGCTTTAGAAATTGAAAACTGGACAAAGGCTTTAAACAAAAGTGGCAATAATTTCCCTTATATCAATTCTACAAAATCAATGGTTGGGCACTGCCTAGCCGCTGCTGGAGCTATTGAGTGTGTGGCGAGTATTATCCAGCTTAAAGAACAGTTTGTGGCACCTAATATTAATTGTGATGATTTACACCCAGAAATAGAGGCAATAGTAAGTAAAGAACGTATTCCAACAGAAAAAGTGAACATAAGTTTTGATGTTATTGCCAAAGCTAGTTTTGGCTTTGGAGACGTTAATGCCTGTGTTTTATTTAAGCGATATATAGCGTAACTTTACATTATAAAATCACACTATGACTCACCAAGAATTAATTGTCAAACTAAAAGCTATTGTTTCACCTTATGTGCAAGATGAAGCTGCTTTTGCAAATCTTAATGAAGACACAGATTTTGTAAAAGACTTAAAGATTAATTCAGCCAATCTGGTAGATATAATTCTTGATATTGAAGATGAATTTGATATTAGATTAGAAAACGAAGACATGGAGAAAATGTTAGATGTAAAATCCGCCATGGAAATCGTAAATACCAAGCTAAATTCGTAATGGTTGGTAACGATATTGTAGATATCGCTCAGGCTAAAAAAGAGTCTAACTGGCAACGACCACGATTTTTAGATAAGCTTTTTACTGAAAAAGAACAGCAAATAATTCATAGTTCCGAAAACTCATTTCTAATAGTTTGGAGACTATGGAGTATGAAAGAAGCTGCTTATAAACTGTATACTCAATGTCATCCAAGTCGATTTTATAACCCAAAAAAATTTGAATGTATTATTGATGGCAATTCTGGAATTGTAAAATTCCAAAATTTCAAATGTTATGTAGTCACTAAAACTACGTCAGATTACATTGTATCTGAGTCATCATTAAAACTATCAAAATTAAAGTCTAAAGTAGTTAAATTGGATTCTGAATGTCTTACAAATCAAAGTGAATTCTTGAAGAGAAAATTAATAACATCAGCTTCAAAACGGTTTTATGGTTCAGAGGTACAATTCAATATAAAAAAGAACAATCATGGTGTTCCAGCCATGGAATTCAACAATAGAAAAGTAAACATTAGTTTAACACATCATGGTAATTATGGTGCTTATGCAATAGCTTAATATGGAAAGACTAAAAAATATCATAGCATTCATTATAAAATTCAGAATAGCGATTATTGCTGTTTTACTTATTGCTATGGGATTTTCTGGTTACCAAACCATGAACAAATTAAGCGTTGATAATTCGCTAGGCATTTGGTTTTTAGAAGACGACCCAAGCTACAAGGCTTATATCGATTATCAAGAGCAGTTTGGTTCCGATGAGATTTTTGTGGGTATGATTCCTGTTGAAAATGCTATAGAAGAAGCAAATATTCTTCAACTTAAAAAACTACATACCGCTTTAGATTCATTATGGTACGTTAAAACATCGTTTAGCTTGGCGACAGCTAAGTACCCAATTTACGCAAAGAACAAACTACGTTTCGATGATTTATACACGTCTAAACGCAGTGAAAAAGGACTCAAAAACCTATTTGGAAAACTACCCAATATCACACGGCAATTGGTTACAAAAGATTACAAGAATTTGTTCTTTTACATACAGCTTAATCCCACACCAACTATAGAAGAAAAACGCGAAGTTATTGCTGGAGACATTAGAACTGTTATCGAAAATTATTACGATGATTATTACTTAACTGGTGCTCCTGTGCTTAACGAAGCCTATAGTAAAGGGATTTATAAAGAGAGTTTGGTCTTTGGTATTTTAACCGTTTTGGTCATTACCATAATGCTGTTATTTCTATTGCCGAGTAAACGATATTTAATAGTATCCCTGTTATGTGTTGCAGTGCCTATTTCTATTTTATTTGGAATTATTACATCCTTTGGTTTTGCGTTGAATATGATTTCTATGCTAATTCCAACAATACTCATGGTGTATTCTGTGAGTGATGCGGTGCATATTATTAATATCTATCATAAAGAAGGAATAGACAACGAAAACTTTTCAAAACTAGACTTATTAACGCTTGCAGTAAGAAAAAGCATTACACCATGTTTTTATACAACCTTAACTACGTTTGTTGGCTATTTTGCCTTGTACTTGTCTCCATTACCAGCATTTAAAAATATGGGTGTTTTTACTTGCATAGGTTTAGTTATGGCCTTTGTGTTGGTGTATGTTATTACCATTATAGGTTTCAGTTTTATGTCTCTAGATTTTAAAACAGCCAAACCTATTTTAACCTTAAAACGCTATAGCCAGACGAAGACTATTAACTGGTTAAACCAATTTAGTTCTCGGTATAAGAACAGTATTATCACCGTATCAACTATGATATTGTTATTTGGTTTGTATTCGATTTTTAAAGTAAAAATTGACACTAATTCTTTGGATTTGTTAGCAGAAGGAAAAGCCAAACAAGATTTACGGTATGTTGAAAGTAAACTGAATAGTAGTTCGCGCTTGCAGTTAAATATTACGTCTAAAAACGGAACAATGTTAGAGCGAGAAGCTATTTTTCAGTTAGAGAAATTACAAACAGAATTAAATGATAATCCTTTACTTTCTGCACCAGTCTCTGTAGTCAATATCAAGCAATTTTTAGAAAAACGTTCACCTGTTTTATTTCAATCTAATATATCGACAGAGACCATAAATGCAACATTAACAGATATTGGTGATAATAGTAGTGAATTCTTTAAGTTGTATTCTGAAGATTTTAAAACAGCAGGAATAACGCTTGGCGTCAAAGAGATAAAAACATCGGAGTTAGAATTGGTTTTGTCAGATATCAAAACAGCATTTCAAACTCATTTTGAAACGGATAAGTACGAATTAAAAATCAATGGCTTCTCAGTAGTATTTTCTCAATTAAATAACTTTATTCTTGAGACACAGTTCAAGTCCTTTTTTGCTGCATTTTTTGTAGCGTTTTGTTGCTTGTGGTTTTTTATCAAGCGTTTTAAAACTACAATTTTAGTATTGATTCCTAATATTCTGCCATTAGCTATTCTAGCAATTTTTATGAGCTTACTGGACATTCCTTTAGATGTTTCAACTGCTATGATTACACCAATAATGCTAGGGATTGCTATGGATGATACCATACATTTAGTTCATAAATACCGAAAAAGTAAACGTGTGCAAGGCACATCAGAAGAACGTATGGATCGGGCCATGCATTATACAGGCAATGCTTTATTTTCTACTACAATTGCACTTGTTGGAGGCTTCTTAATTATAGCCTCTAGTGCTGTACCTTCTGTTAGAGATTTTGGATTGCTTTGCGCCGTAACTGTAGCTATTGCTTTGATTACTGACATCTTTTATTTGCCGGCTTTATTGAAGAGATTTGATAAATAAAAAGCAAATCAACCTAAAGTCAATTTGCTTTTAAAATCTAGACTTAACGTTTATTCCGTCTTTTCTTATCTCTTTTTTTTCTCCAAGGCGCATTCTTTTGCCAATCACCAGCCATAATACAACCATAAGGCATGACCTCATCAATGACTTTGCCCAAGTTAAATTCATCCATCTGTGCTCTTACTGCTTTGGCATTTTTGTAAGCAGATGGTAACTCAGTAATATCAATTTCTTTAGAAAAAAATCGAACATCCAAATCTCGTGTTTCTTCCTTAAAGATTTGCATGGTTGTACCTGTTTTGCTTTTTCTATGTTGTGTTCTGCTGATGTTTCTACCAGCACCATGTGGCGCAAAACCTAAATTGGTTTTTGTGGTTTCGCCTTCAACAATTAAAACAGGTTCAGACATATTTAAAGGAATCAACCTCGGACCAGTAATATCTGGCATAAACTTAGCGTCTAATGGCGTTGCACCTTTAGCATGGTAAAACAAATCACCATCTTTAAAGACGAAGTTATGTTCGTTCCAGTAACGGTTTTCGATATCAATCTCTAAAGCTTCAGCAACCGAATTATGCAATACTTCATGATTAGTTTTTGTCCATTGCCTTATCACCTGCAAGGCATCCCAATAGTTTTGCCCTTCTTCAGTATCAAAAGGAATCCATGCATTTTCCTTTTTGGTATCTGGAGATAATTCTCTTCTAAAACGTTCAGCGATTTTCATCCCTTTTGTGTACAATCTCGCACCCGGACCTCTTGAGCCATGATGCGTAACCATCATCGTATTTCCTGTTTTTTTGGATTTCCCTACAAACAAAAAATGATTACCATCACCTTGTGTGCCTAAGTGAGACCTTGCGACTTGAATCATGTTTCCATCATTTAAGAAATAGTTAGCTTCAAAAGCTTCAAGCAACTCTTTTGGAAACCTAAACTGTGAATCTCTATCACGTCCACCAGGACCAAAATGCGTATTTGCATGAGCAGCGTCCAAAATATCTTTTGGATCAGCTTTTCCAAAATCAGTTAACATCACGGAGCAGCAAATATCGGCACTATGCATGCCTGGATGAATGGCGTTTTTTGCTACAGCAACACCGCCAACTGGGATTGTTCCGTCTGGTCCAGCAGGACAAGCATCTGGCATAATGGCGCCATCAACTAATGTTGGTGTTTTCATTAAGGTTTGCATAGAGTTAATGACTTTTGAGACATTGCTCTCTTCCTCTTCATTTTCTGCTTTTATATTAATAGAAAATTCTAAAGGTTTATCATGTAATGCAATTGGGTCTGGCGACTTAAATTGTTCTAAATAACTAGTCATCGCATCTACGTCTAATCCATTTTCATTAATATGTGTTATGGCATCCTTCATCCATTTGCCTTGCCTGTAACCTAAAGCGATTAAATCGTGACCTGTAATTTTTTTATGTGTTTTCATACTATTCTAATTTTTTACACCACAAATATTGTAGTGTATTACGCAATGTTTTTGCGCAATAAAATATCTTATAAAAACCTGCGGATAATATTACCCGCAGGTAGCTTCTACTTATTCACCGAGAAAATATCCTTTAATTGTTTAATTACGTTTCCGTTTCCAGAGACTGTAATTTCGCCAATTTTGTCGGCAATCTTTTCTACGTATTCCATCTCTTTTAATTTAAACAACATATCGTTGTCTTCCATTAATTTTGCTGTATTTAACAAGCTACGTGTAGACGCTGTTTCTTCACGTCTTGTAATAACATTAGCTTGCGCTGTTTTTTGAGCAATTAATACGTGGTTCATAATATTTTTCATGTCACCAGGCAAAATAATATCTCGCATTCCTGCATGTAAAACAACGACACCCAATGTGTTGGCTTGCGTCTTTACAGCATCTAAAACTGCTTTGGCAATTTGGTCTTTTTGCTCTAACAATTCGTCTAAAGTAAAACCACCAACAAAAGCTCTTAATGCTAACTGCAAGCTTGTGTACAATTGCTTTTCGTAATCTTTGTTATGCATTAACGCAGTTTCAATATCTGTAACCTTGTATTGTGCGTAAAAGTTAATACGAACTGTAGCTTTATCCTTAGTCAATAATTCTTGACCAGCGACTTCTAATTGCAACTGGCGTAAATCTGCTTTTGCAATTTTGATAGTTTGGTTATTTCTCCAGAAATGGTATGTGCCATGTTCTAAGATTTTATCAAAGGTATCATCTACAATCAATACTGCTTTTTCGTAAGCGGCAACCTCAAAGGTTCTAATGTATCCTCTTAAAGCGGCGTTGTTATATAAAGCTTTGTCAATTGTGTCTGGGATATTAATATCATTAAAATTTACCGTAATAAATTTGTACTCCATTAATCCGTTCCAGTACGCGTGACGACCAGCATGCAACACATGCTTAAAGTTACCATTGCTGTATACCAAAACAATCTGGTTATCGGCAATGTCTACGACATGTAACATATTTGCTAAAGCTTGGTCTTTTAGTAAGATATCCAAAGCTTTAGGCGCATTAAATGCTGCGGTTAAGCTATAGTTTATGACACGTTCGTTAAAGCTTAACCAATGTGAACCTTGAGTAATTACACATTTGTAATTACCATTTTTAAAAACTAAACCTACGTTTCCTGCATGAATTCTTACTCTCTTCATGATTTCTAATTTTTGTGTTCTGATGTTTTCTTTTTTTAGTCAGAACGATTAAACATTTATAATAGAGTTTCAGTATTCTGAAATGACTATTCTATAGTAAAACAAAGCAAAAGACAACCATCTTTTCAACTACGGAAATACGATGGATTTAAAGTGTTTTAAAAATTGTTTTGCAGATGATTAATCAATTTTAGTTTGAAATTTTTCAAACAGAGATACTGAAAAATTAATCTTTAAAAGAACATTTAAAGCGGCTCGAAATGCTATTGTATTTCAAGGTGTTTTCTAGACTGCCGCAACAACAATTTGTATTGACCAGTCGCCTTTTGCAACGTTTTATTGCCATGTTAAGTGTGGCGCACTTCTGGTGGGCATTTTTAAAGTTGCCCTTCTTTATCAATTGCTGTAGTTATAATACAGTGCATTACCGTTCTGCCACCACGTTTTGTGGGAAGGAGTCGAACCTTCTTAATTGAATTTCTATTGCTCTAACCAACTGAGCTATTTCCCCTTTTGAAGAAAATGGGAGTCGAACCCATGACACATAGAGTGAGATTATTTATTTGGCTAATAATCAAAGCCTTCAAGTCAAGTTGGACATAAAAACCTCATACCGTTTGGTAAGGATTTATACAATGGCGTTATACCGAAACGCCTAACAAGACTTGCTTGATGTGGAAGTAGTAGGACTCGAACCTACACGTTCTCAATGAAACGAGATTTTAACTCAACAATTTTTATTTAATTAAATGAGAATCGTTGAATGCGTATAACGCATTTCAATCTCGAGAGCCAGCCAATTGCTCAATACTTCCGTTTAAAATTTAAAAGAACTTTTATTAAGCTCCGTCAGCTTCTTGTGTCTGACGGAGCGCTACTTTAAAAAGTCTGATTCCAAAATCTAGACATTTGTAATACACTTCGACTACACTCAGTGTGACAGTTAACTGCCAATTACTATGCAAATATTTTACACTATTACGCAATCTTTTTGCGCAGTAAAAATTATTTTTTCTTTTTCTTCTTTTTTTTCTTCTTGGCTTTCCTTTTTTTTGGCTTGATTTTATTTTTAATTCTGGATATTTCAGAATTGATATAACTGATAAAACCATCGTTGTAGCCAAAAAGCTTTGCTTGTTTCAACGCTTTTAAAGCGGCTTTAAAGTCTTGAAGATTTTCTAAAAGCTGCCCTTGATATAAAAACACAACGCCTTTGTTAAGCCCTTTTACAGTAAAGGCGAAGTCTATTAATTTTTGAGCTTCGTCGTAATCTTCATTCCATATCAAAACCAAAATATAGTGTTGATACACTTTATGAAAATCCATTTTGTTAGCTAAAGCTTCAGCATAAAATTGCTTGGCTTTTTCGTAATCTCCAAACTGCTCTGCTTGCAAACGCCCCATTAAATATAAGGCGTAAGCGTTATTACTTTCGTAAGACAACGCATAGTTTAGATTCTCTACAGTTTCTTCTAACTCATATGGATAAGCATCTATCGCTTTAAGCACGTAATTGTTTAACAAATTCGTGTCCATTGTTTTTATGTTTTTAATCCTGAATTTCTCAGGAAATGTTTAATTTTTGTTTGATATATGACAAGACGTTTCGACTGCACTTCGACTTCGCTCAGTGACCACGCTCAACGTGACATATTCATTCAATTATTGTAATTACTGTTTTGGAAATGTTTAGCAGACTTGCTAATGACTGAAAACAAAAAATCCGAAACAGTTTTTAATTTGCTTCGGGTTTTTCATTTATAATTCTGAAAAGTTTATCTAACGATAATCACGAAGCGGCACCATAGGCAGTATTGCCTTTGGTATGTCTTGATATGTTATAAATAAACTCATAGTTTTTAAATTTTAATTCAACTTCTGTTTTTGGTTGCACTTCGACAACGCTCAGCATAAAAATTGCGTTGCAAAGATTTAAATTAATTTTTCGTTTTTCAAAATTTATTTTTTAATTCTCTCAAAAATTAGACGCATAATACGAAGTATTATATTTTTTTGAAAAAAGCAAATATTTTTTGTTTTAAGGTTTGTTTTAGAATTGATTTGGTTTCAATCTTGTCTAAAAATTCATCTGTTAATGTTTCTTTTTTAAAAGGAATTAAGTTTCCTTCTAAAGCTTTTTTTACACTTTTAAAATCGTCATATTTCGCAATTATTTTTATTGTTTGGTTAGAGTGGTGTTTGGCTTGTTGTATAAGAGTCCCAACTTTCCATATTCCATCTTCTACTAGTCCGAAATAGTCACGAAGTGTATAAAACTCCCAGTATATTGAATATTCTGTGTCAAAGTCAAAATTCTGGTAAACAATTTCAAAAACATCATTGATTTCAGTAAAAGTTTGTGATTTTAAAATTTTACTGCACCATTTTCTAATTCTTATAATCTCTAGGTAATCATCTTCAAAGTTTGTTTGGATTAATTTGTTCAATTCCTCATGCCAATCGCTAGACCTATAGTCAATTGAGATAACATCAAAACAGAATGCATTACTATTTAGTTTACTTAGAATTTCTTCCGAGTTGTAAAGCCAGTTTTCAAATTCGGATACTGTTATTTTTTCAATTAAGAGTTGATATATTTTATTTTTTAATGCTTTCATTGTTTTTTGAATCTGAAGCAAATCTCAATTACAAATACGCAATCTTTTTGCGCAGTGAAATATTTATTATAAATTCAATCAAAATTTTCTCATAATGGCAGTTAATAAAAATGCGTTAATTAGATATAAAACCATTGATAAATGTCTTCAGAACAACTACAGAAAATGGACATTGAATGACTTGATTGAAGCCTGTTCTGATGCACTTTATGAGTTTGAAGGTAAAGATGTAGATGTAAGTAAGCGTACGGTACAACTAGACATTCAAATGATGCGGAGCGATAAGCTAGGTTATAATGCGCCTATTGTGGTATATGACCGTAAATTTTATAAATATGAGTATGAGAATTATAGTATCACTAACAGCCCAATTTCTAATCAAGACTTAGCCAAGTTATCAGAAGCGGTATCTTTTTTAAAGCAGTTTCAAGGGTTTTCACATTTTTCAGAATTAGGCACTATGGTTCAAAAATTAGAAGACCATGTTTATACTCAAAAAACGCATGAAAAACCATTGATTGATTTTGAAAAGAACGATAATCTTAAAGGCTTAGAGTTTTTAGATAAATTATATCAATTTATACTTAAAAAACAGACCATTAAAATGACGTATCAGTCATTTAAAGCGCGACAAGAAAATACATTTGATTTTTATCCTTATTTACTTAAAGAATATAGAAACAGATGGTTTGTTATTGGAAAAAGAAAAGCATCTGAAGGCATTATGAATTTGGCCTTAGATAGGATTATTTCTGTCGAAAAAAGCAGTAAATCTTTTTTAGAAGACTCTGATTTTGATTCAGAATTGTATTATAAAAAAGCCATTGGTGTTTCTATAAGCCCAACTTTAGAATCAGAAACAGTAATACTTTACATCAAACACAAACAAGCACCATATGTGCTAACGAAACCTTTTCATCATTCACAAAAAGAAGTGTCTCGTGATAATTATGGAGTTACTATTTCTTTAGATGTTCAATTAAATTTTGAATTAGAGAAAGAAATATTAGGGTTAGGAGAAGGCATAAAAGTGATTGCGCCTGAACGTTTAAAGAGAAATATAAAAGAACGTTTATATGACGCTATTGATTCTTATGAAACCGAAATTAATGATAAGAGCTTAAGAACAATTTCTAACCGGCTAGAATACAAAGGTTTTGGAATTTTGAACCATGTATACACTAAAAGAGACATTAGAAAACTAAAATCTAAACTAGATTTTTATATAAAAGAGCATAATGAACAAGGTTTTGGAATGAGAGAAGTGCTTAAGAAAATGCCTGAGCTAAAAGAGATTTTATTTAATAAAAATTTTAAAAAGCTGATTAAGTCTATTGATAAGAATACTTTTTTAACTAAAGCAATTTATTTTGATAAGTCTCCTCAGGATAATTGGTACGTGACTTGGCATCAAGACGTACCAATAAATGTCACTAGAAAAATTGAAACTGAAAATTTTAGTTCTTGGACAAATAAAAAGGGAGTTATAAGTGTTAGGCCTCCAGAAGAAATTTCAAAAAACACATTTTCGATGCGAATTCACTTAGATGATACCACAATAAAGAATGGGGCTTTAAAAGTAATTCCTGGATCACATAAAAAACGTTTAAATGATGATGAGATTAAGTTAATTTCTCAGAGTTCTATTCCTTTTACAAGTGAAGTTAACTCTGGAGGAGTTCAATTATTAAAACCCCTTTTATTGCATGCGTCATCAGTTTCTAAAGTTCAAAAAAGGCGAAGAGTTTTACATTTAGAATTCTCATCTATTGAGCTACCTAATGGTCTATATTATGCTGAGCGAGAAAACTTATTTTAGTTCCCTTTTCAATCTCTTTTTCATGCTCAATAAAAACAGATTTTGAGTGATGTTCAACTTCTAACAACCAAGATTCTCCATTAAAATAGGAACTTTTCACAACACCTTTTAGTTCAGATTTTTCTACTATTTGAAGTTGATGCGCATAATAGATTTTACCATTAATACTATTAAACTCGCCAAAAAAAGACGCAATTAATGGTAATTGTGGATTTCTATAGAGTTGTTGAGGTGTGTCTTTTGCAATAACGTTTTTGTTGTATAAGACTAACATTTCATCAGCAAACCCAAGAACATCATTTTTGTCGTGTGTGGCAACAATACAAGCTATATTTTTTTCTTTTAGGTATTTGAAGACACTTCTACGAAGCGACTGCTTTTTAAAATTATCAATGTGGCTAAAAGGCTCGTCAAGTAAAAGAATTTCAGGTTGTTTTGCCAATGCTCTAGCCAATGCCACACGTTGTTTTTGACCACCACTGAGGTTTTTGACTTTTGTTTTAGCAAAAGCTTCAAGCTCAACAACTTTAATGAGTTCTTCGGTACGTTTTTGCTTTTCTTCTGGGAAAAAACGAGACAGAAATTTCCCAATATTCTCTTCAACAGTAATAAAAGGCATCAAATTAAATTCTTGGGTGACATATTTCATAAAATCATAACCAATAACCAGATTGTATTTTGGTCCTAGAATTTGTTCCTCTTTCCAGAAAATTTCACCTTGAGATAAATCATACTCACCATAAAGCAATTTTAGAAGGGTGCTTTTACCTGAACCACTTTCGCCAATAATAGCTAGATTTTCTCCTGGATTTAGAGAGAACGAAATCTGTTCTAAAACCGAGCTTTTATCGTAAGCAAAATGAATGTTTTTCACTTTAAGCATGCTGCAAAAATACCATAAAAAAGCCCACTTAATTTTAAGTAGGCTTAATGTATTATTAATTTATTGTTTTAATCTTTTAGCTTTTCTTTAGACTTGCTTGGCAAATCATCAAAGCCCATATTAAAGAGTGTAAACCCATAAATATCTGCGTATTGCTCAATAGTTTTACTTACTGGTGTTCCAGCGCCGTGACCAGCATCAGTCTCGATACGTATTAATGTTGGATTATCTCCAGTTTGTTTAGCTTGTAACTCAGCCGCAAATTTAAAACTATGTGCTGGAACCACACGGTCATCATGGTCTCCTGTTGTTACCATAGTTGCAGGATATTCAACACCTTCTTTTACATTGTGTACAGGTGAGTAGCCTTTTAAGTAATCAAACATTTCCTTACTATCTTCAGATGTTCCGTAATCGTATGCCCAACCAGCACCAGCCGTAAAGGTATGATAACGCAACATATCTAAAACCCCAACCGCAGGAAGGGCTACCTTCATTAAGTCTGGACGTTGCGTCATGGTTGCACCAACTAATAAACCTCCGTTAGAACCACCTCTAATTGCTAGATAATCTGATGAGGTATAGTTGTTTTTAATTAAATATTCTCCAGCAGCAATAAAATCGTCAAATACATTTTGCTTTTGCATTTTAGTACCTGCATCATGCCAAGCTTTTCCGTATTCACCACCACCTCGAAGATTAGGTACAGCGTAAATACCACCTTGCTCCATCCAAACAGCATTTGTAATACTAAAACTTGGAGTTAAGCTAATATTAAAACCACCATAACCATAAAGGATTGTTGGGTTTTTACCATTAAGCTCAAGCCCTTTTTTGTGCGTTATTATCATTGGCACTTTTGTACCATCTTTTGAGGTATAAAATACTTGTTTACTTTCGTAATCTTCAGGATTGAAATCAATATCAGGCTTACGGAATAATTCTGAAGTACCATCTTTAATATTGTATTTATATATGCTTCCTGGAGTGACATAATTTGTAAAGGAGTAATAGGATTCTGTATCTTCTTTTTTAGCGCCAAAACCACCGACAGAACCAACGCCAGGCAATTTTACTTCTCTCACCAATTTTCCGTCGTAATCATATTGTAAAACCTTTGATACGGCATCTACCATATATTCTGCAAAGAAATAGCCACCACCAGTTGAAGGACTTAACACGTTTTCAGTTTCTGGAATAAAATCTACCCAATTTTCTGGTGCAGGATTACTAGCGTCAACCGTAACGATACGTTGATTTGGCGCTTCCATATTGGTCATGATGTATAATTTAGAACCTACATTTTCAATAATATTAGAGTCAGTATCTGTATGATCTAAAATGGTAATGAATTCTGAATTTGGCTGCGTCAAATCTTTAATCATTAGCTTATTTCCAGATGTTGAAACACGAGGCGTTACGATTAGGTAACGGTCATCTTCTGTTACACCACCGTAAATATATCGGTGCTTTTGTTCAGCTGTACCACCATAAATTAATTGGTCATCAGATTGTTTTGTGCCTAGTTTATGGTAGTAGACCTTATGTTGGTCTGTTTTAGCAGATAATTCACTTCCTTTTGGTTTGTCATAACTAGAATAGTAGAAGCCTTCGTTTTTGTACCAAGACATCCCGCTGAATTTGATATCTATTAAAGTATCTTCAACTATTTTTTTGGATTCTACATCCATAATTAAAATCTTACGCCAATCGCTTCCACCTTCAGAGATAGAATAAGCTAGGATTTTACCATTTTTAGAAAAGCTTGTACCGCCTAAAGAAATAGTACCATCTTCTGTAAAGGTGTTTGGGTCTATAAACACTTCTGCCGTATTAGGGTCAGCATCATTTTTATAGCGGTAAATCACATATTGATTTTGCAAACCATCATTCTTATAGAAATATGTATAATCACCTTCAACAAAAGGAGCACCTACTTTTTCATAGTTCCATAGTTTAGATAAGCGTTCTTTTAATTCTTCACGATAAGGAATGCTATCTAAAAAACTTCCAGTAGTTGCATTCTGAGTTTTTACCCAAGCTTCGGTTTCTGGGCTTCTATCATCTTCTAACCAACGGTAAGGGTCGCTTACTTGTTCACCAAAATAGGTGTCAGTGTGTTCTACTTTTGCAGTTTCAGGATAATCTACTTTAATGATTTTTTTTGGTTTAGCTTCGTTTTTACAAGACATAAAAAATACGAGTGCAATAAGCACATAAGATATGTTTTTCATTATTTCAAGGTGGTTTATTTTTCTAAAATTAGTGAAAAAAGCACCTTCCAGATATTGAAAGCTATTTTTTTAAGATTTTTTTATGGAAGCTAAGCATTAAACGAGTTTATTAGCCACAAGATATTCAGCTATTTGTACCGTATTTGTTGCTGCTCCTTTTCTGAGATTATCACTAACTATCCACATATTTAAAGAATTAGGTTGCGATAGATCTCGACGAATACGACCAACAAAAACATCATCTTTTCCGTTGGCATACATTGGCATTGGGTACGTATTTACATCGATGTTGTCTTGTACAACAACACCATCAGTTTCGCTTAATAATTTACGAACATCAGTCACATCAAAATCGTTTTCAAACTCAATGTTTACGGATTCACTATGGCCGCCAGCAGTTGGAATACGAACCGCGGTTGCAGTAACCGCAATTGTTTTATCATCAAGTATTTTTTGGGTTTCTCTAACCAGCTTCATTTCTTCTTTGGTGTATCCTGTGTCTTCAAAAATATCGCAATGCGGTATTGCGTTTTTTGCAATAGGATATGGATAAGCCATTTCGCCTTTTTTACCAGCAATTTCGTTTTCTAATTGCTCAACGGCTTTTACGCCTGTGCCTGACACTGATTGATAGGTAGAGACAACAACACGCTTCATTTTATATTTTTTATGAAGAGGAGCCAAAGCCATTACCATCTGTATTGTAGAGCAATTTGGGTTGGCAATAATTTTGTCTTTTTTAGAAAGTTGATTGGCATTAATCTCTGGCACTACAAGTTTTTTGTCTAAATCCATGCGCCAAGCAGAAGAATTATCAATAACCGTTGTACCAACTTCGGCAAATTTTGGTGCCCATTCTAAAGATGTGCCTCCTCCAGCAGAAAACAATGCTATATCTGGCTTTTGTACAATTGCCTCTGGAATACCAATAACTTTAATAGGTTTGTCTTTAAATGAAATTTCTTTACCAACCGACCTTGGAGAGGCCACCAATAATAATTCATCCATCGGAAAATTTCTTTCCTCTAAAACTTTAAGCATAACACTACCGACAAGTCCAGTAGCACCAACAATAGCAATCTTCATCTAATAATAAATTTATAAGTTCAAAATTAGTTATTTCTATAATTGAAATCTTAAATTTTTTCCTAAAAAAGAACCGCTTCACAGAATGAAGCGGTTTTGTTAAAAATATGTAATGTAGCGGTTGCTATATTATTTTTTTAATGAGTCTCTGATTTCAGTTAATAAGTCGATTTCAGAAGGTCCTGCTGGAGCTGGTTCTTCAGCGGGCGCTTTAGTTTTATTGTAAGCTTTTACAATCATGAACATAACTAAACCTACAATTAATAAATTGATTATAGTATTTATCCATGCACCATAAGCTATTACAGCAGCTCCTGCTTCTTTTGCAGCAGCTAAAGATTCATATTCTTTACCATCCATAGCATAATGAAGATCTTCAAAATTCATTCCGCCAGCAAAATACCCAACAAAAGGCATAGCAATATTAGAAACAAACCCATTGATAACAGCACCTAAGGCACCAGCCATAATAACGGCAACAGCAAAGTCAATGACATTTCCTGTCATTATAAAATTCTTAAATTCTTTAAGCATAATAAATTGTTTTTAGTTAGTTATTTACACAGCAATTTAGTTAAAAAATTAACATTCGTGAAAAATCTATTTTTCTAAAAGGAAGAATTATCGATAAAACACGCGCTTTACACGTTGAGATACAGCGGAAAGTATCTCATAAGAGATTGTTTCTATAGATTCTGCAAAATTTGAAACTTTATGATTACCGTCAAAGATGACAACTTCATCTCCTTCTTTACAACCAATGTTAGTGACATTAACCATAATCATGTCCATACAAACATTACCAATAATTGGTGCCTTTTGATTATTTATAAAGACGTTGCCAGCACCATTTCCAAATTGTCTCGAAATACCGTCAGCATGACCAATTGGAATAGTTGCTATTTTCTCAAAACCAGATGATGTATAAGCTCTATTATAACCTACGGTTTCGTCTTTTTCAATCATATGAATTTGAGATATAATAGATTTTAGTTTGGCTATTGGTTTTAGATTTTGATCTTCTTTAGCGGAATTTCCAAAGCCATAAAGCCCAATACCGCAACGTACCATATCAAAATGAGCTTCGGGGTAATTTATAACACCAGAAGTATTGCATAGATGTAACCATGGGAGATATTCTATTTGAGATTCGAAATCAGTAGTTATAGTTTTGAAGTCTTTTATTTGTCTTAATGAGAATTCTTTTTCGCTTTCATCTTCGCTTGCCGCCAAATGAGAAAACAAGGATTTTACCAAAATAGATTTGGTTTCTTTTAAATGCGAGGTGATATAATCGACATCATTGTGCCAAAAACCAAGACGGTTTAAACCTGTATTAAATTTTATATGAATAGGATAATCATTTTGTTTTTGCTCTTCTGCAACTGCAATAAACTCCCTTAAGATTTTTGGACTATAAATACTTGGCTCCAGACAACGTTCAATAATGATTTTAAAATTTGTAGCTTGTGGATGCAAGACTAATATCGGAGTAGTAATACCCGCATCACGTAGCGCGACACCTTCATTGGTATATGCAACAGCAAAATAATCGACATTCAGTGTTTCTAAATGTTTTGCAATTTCCACAGAACAACTTCCGTAAGCAAACGCTTTAACAACAGCGAGAAATTTAGTTTTGGGTTTGAGTTTAGATTTTAAATAGTTAAAGTTATGCGTTAACGCATCTAAGTGAATTTCTAAGATGGTTTCTTGAGCTTTAGGCATCAGAATTTTTGTCTTTTGTAATCAATTCCTCAGCGTCTTTGACTTTCATCTGACGTACTTTTTCGCGAAGCATACATTTGTAGTAAGCGGCTCTGCTCAGAGGCTCATATTCGTCAACTTCACCTAACAAAACTAAGTCATCACTTTTAGCTTTACGGTAACTGTATTGCGCTAAGTTTCCGGTTTTGGTACAAACGGCATGTACTTTAGTTACATACTCGGCTGTTGCCATAAGGTTTGGCATTGGGCCAAACGGATTGCCTTTAAAATCCATATCAAGTCCAGCAACAATAACACGGATACCTTTATTAGCCAAATCATTACAAACACTTACGATTTCGCCATCAAAAAACTGAGCTTCGTCAATACCAACCACATCGCAACCATCTGCCAAAATAGGAATATTGGCAGCAGCTGGAACAGGTGTAGAACGTATCTCGTTAGCATCATGCGAAATCACTTTTTCTTCATCATAACGCACATCTACAGCAGGTTTAAAGATTTCAACTTTCTGGCGAGCAAACTGTGCACGCTTTAATCTGCGGATTAATTCTTCTGTTTTACCAGAAAACATAGATCCGCAAATGACTTCAATCCAGCCAAATTGTTCTTTCTGATTTACCGTATTTTCGAGAAACATTTTGTAATTTTAGCACTAAATCGTGTCCGATTTTCGTTTGTATAAAGGTGACGCAAATTTATTAAAAATCAAAAGTTATTTGAGATGAAAAAGAAATTAGAATCAGAATTAATTAGCATAGCGCATAGGATTCTAAAATTAACAGGAAAAGAAGACATCAATCGTATGCACGAAGAGGTTGCTGCGTTGTATGAGAAGCTCACGGTTTTAAAATTTGCTCAAGAAAATTTTGAAGACGATATACCAACAATAGGTAATGATTCCTCATTTTTTGGGATGCTAGATGCGGCTTTCAACAATAAGATTAGTGATAATATTGAGGTAGAAAATAAGGTCTACGTTAATATGGACGAGCGTGAAGATGATGGTATTATGGAACCAGTTATGAACAAAATAAAGGACATGGTGGCCTTTATGCCAGAGGAAGATGAGGTTGCTGAAGAAGAAGTGCCAAAGGCAAGTTCTAACGGACAGCAAACAAAAGCTATTGAGTTTGAAACCATTACTCAAGATTTTGCAAATATCCCAGAGTTTGAGCCTATAGAAGATGCTAAAAAGCGAGAAGCAGAAAACAAAGTAAAGTCTTTAAATGATAAACTAAAGTCTGGCGGATTACAGATTGGACTTAACGATAAAATTGCATTTATAAAGCATTTGTTTGACGGAAAAAACGAAGATTATGACCGCGTTATATCTCAGATAAATACATCTACAACATTACAAGAGGCTGAAGATTTTATACATCAATTGGTAAAACCAGATTATAATAATTGGGAAGGCAAAGAGGAATATGAAGAACGTTTTCTGGAAATTGTAGAAGGTAAATTCAACTAAAAAATGCTGACGAAAAAAATTATTTACTGGGTAGCGACTGCAGTCCTTTGTGGTATTATGCTCTATTCTGCTCAAATGTATTTTAGAAATACAGAAATGGTAGAAGGCTTTTTTAAAAGTATGAATTATCCAACATATTTTGTGATTCCGCTAGCAGTTTTAAAAGCGCTTGGAGTGATTATGATTTTATGGCGAAAGAGTCAATGGCTCACCGAATGGGCTTATGCTGGCTTCTTTTTTGATTTGGTACTAGCGACTGTGGCACATTATTATGCAGGTCATGGTATTGTTGGCTTTTCATTATATGCGTTAATTGCTCTTTTTCCATCTTACTTTTTGGGTAAATATCTTAGAGATTAATGAGTAAACTTTATCTCGTACCAACCCCAATAGGAAATCTAAAAGACATGACCTTTAGAGCTGTTGAGGTATTGAATGACGTTGATTTAATCTTAGCGGAAGATACCCGAACTTCAGGGAAACTTTTAAAGCATTTTGAAATCACAACACAGATGCAAAGCCACCATATGCACAACGAGCATAAAACGGTAACACATTTGGTGGAGAAATTAAAATCTGGAGTATCAATTGCTGTAATCAGCGATGCAGGTACACCAGCTATTTCTGACCCTGGATTTTTATTGACTAGAGCTGCGGTAGAAAATAATATCGAAGTCGAATGTTTACCTGGAGCCACAGCGTTTGTACCAGCATTAGTTAATAGTGGTTTACCAAACGACAAGTTTGTATTTGAAGGCTTTTTACCAGTAAAAAAAGGACGTCAAACACGATTATTACTACTTGCTGAAGAAACTCGAACCATGATTTTTTACGAAAGTCCTCATAAACTCATTAAGACTTTATTGCATTTCTGCGAATATTTTGGAGAAGACAGACAAGTATCAGTCTCAAGAGAATTGACTAAAATATTTGAAGAAACCATCAGAGGTACTGCCAAAGACCTTTTAGAACATTATACTAATAAACCTCCAAAAGGAGAGATAGTTATTATTGTAGGAGGAAAAAAATAGTTTACGTCAGTTTAAGTATCAAGCTTTTGCTTGATGTATCGAGAACACATTTAATATGCAAGAACTACTTCATAATATTAGCCAATGTACTACCTGCAAAGCACATTTGCCATTAGGACCACGACCAGTGGCAACAGCTCATATTAATTCCAAAATTGTAATTATTGGACAAGCACCAGGAACAAAAGTTCATGAGTTCGGTATTCCTTGGGACGACCAAAGTGGCAAAAAGCTAAGACAATGGCTAGGTGTTACTGACGCCCAATTTTACAACACTAAGAATTTTGCCATCATACCAATGGGGTTTTGTTATCCAGGCAAAGGTAAAACAGGCGATTTACCACCAAGACCAGAATGTGCGCCGCAATGGCACAAACCCTTATTTGATAAAATGGCTAATGTAGAATTGGTAATTCTTATTGGTGCTTATGCGCAGAAGTACTACTTAAAAGACAAAGCAAAACGTACGTTAACTGAAACTGTTGGTGAGTACAAAAGTTATCTGCCTAAATATTTCCCTGTGCCTCACCCATCACCAACCAATAGATTTTGGCGTGCTAAAAACCCTTGGTTTGAAGAGTTGATTGTGCAGGAGTTACAGGATAAGGTGAAAGCTATTTTGAAATAAAAAACCCCATCGGGAATGATGAGGTTTTCTTTAAGACTCTTACTTTTTAAATCGTTTTTTGATAAAGAAATAAGACATTATTCCAATAATTAATAAAGGCCAAATATTAATTAGAAAAATAAAGAGAGATTCAATAAGTGACCAGCCATTTATGGCGCCTTCTTTTATTTTATCCCATAGTGTTTTCTTATAACTTTCAGGCTCTTCGATATAGTCTACGGATTCATATAAATCTATTTGTATTGTACTATAAGCAACTTTATTGGTCAAATATTTAAGACGACCTTGAGCAGATTCAATCTCTTCTTGAATCACTCTAAGTTTATCTTCTGTTTTAAGAATATCTTCAACAGTTTTGGCATTTTTACGAAGAATGATTTCATAACGTTCTTTTACTTCAAGTTTTGTTTTTAATCTAGTTTCTAAATCAATAAACTCTTCAGTAACGTCCTTGGTAGTAATGTTTTCATATTCTACAAAGTCCGCTATTGAGTTTACAGAATCCATTACTTTATCAAAATATTTTTTAGGGACTTTAATGGTAAACCGATTCTCTTTTTTATAAAGGTCATTCTGAAAACGTAAGTCTGAAATATAAGCGCCATGTTTTTGAGCAATTATTTTGATTTTATTTGTCGCATCTTTTACGTTTTTTACCTTATATCTCGCTGTAGCAGATTTAATAATTTTTAAATTTATCGGAATATTACTCTTATTAGAACTGTACTTATATATAATATCATCCGTTACAGCAACCTCAAAATCTTCAGTGATATCCACAGACTCTGCAACAAAATTTTCTTTGTACAAATCCGAATTGTTATTACATGCTAAAGAGAACAGGCATAATAGAATTATTAAAACTTTTAATTTGTTTTTAAATGATTTTGCTTTCATAATTTATATTTTTAAGAATTACAGAAGCAAAGTATTTTACAAGAGCTGTTATCGTTTGAATAACACTTGCAAAACATTTGTAAATTAATTTACAAATCATAAACGTCTAAAAAACAATTACTTATTAAACTTGAATAGTGAAGAAAAATATTATTTTGAAACACTGAAAAAGGCCATCGAAGCTACTTTTTTAGAAAATAATAGCACTACAAATTCAATTGAAAATTGGAAAGGTGAAGAAATTATAAGCTTTCAAGAAGACTTGTTTAGTAAGGTAAAAGGAAAAGTAAGCGAGAAGTGGTTTTATACATACATCAAAAATTCACCAGAAAAATTACCTAGAATTGACGTTTTAAATCTGTTGAGCAATTATGTGGGTCAAACAAATTGGAACACGTTTAAAGCAAATACACAAAACCCTAAGGCTATTAAAAAATCAAGTCTGAGGTTTATAAAATGGGGATTTTTATTAGCTGCTTTGATGACGTTGGTTGGGTATTTCTTAAGTCAAAAAAACACATTCGAATTTTGTTTTATAGATGCTTTAAAAAACGAAAATATTACATCAATACCACTAGACATAAAAGTGCTTCAGGACAATGAGTCACCAATCTATTTTAAAACAGATAGTCTAGGTTGTTTCTCTTTTAAAACAAAAAATGATGTTATAAAATTTGTAATTCAATCACCATATCATAAAACTGATACAATCGTTAGGAGTATTAATTCTAGTCAGAATCAAATTGTAAAAGTCAAACCAGATGACTATGCATTGATGTTACATTATTATGCTAATGGAAATGTAAAAGATTGGAAAACCCATAAGAATAAATTAAAAACAATTATTGACGATGAAGCTAAAATTTATAGGCTTTTTAACAACAAGATTAATATTGAAATCTATTCAAAAGAAGAATTTATAAGAATGCTAACTATTCCGACTAATAGCCTGAAACGTACCGAAATTCTTGAAAAAGAAATAAAGAATGGGAAGATTACAAACTTAAAATTTATTGTAAAATGAAAAATAGAATCTACATTTTTATAGTTCTTATTCTCTTTTCTTGCAATAATAGAAATGACAGCCCTAATGCTAAAGAGGCGAGTCATTTTGAAGAAGCAGATTTAGAAATTGAAAAAGTTAGTATTGAATCTGAAAAAGACAAGGATACAGATGATTTAATGTTGGATATTGAAGAATTTAATTTCGCCACAGAATCCTTCCAATATGAGGAACTAAGTCAATTAAAACTTCAAGAAATGTATGATTTATTAAGTCTTCAAAAATCAAAACCAGAATTTTCAGAATCTATAGAGCTTCAATTAAAAGATTACACTGACACGATAAAACAAAGCTTAATTGCAGAAGAGGTGATAATTCAAAACCTAGAGTTAAAAGAAGATCTTATTCAGGTTTCTGACTCAACACAAAAAATGAAACTCCATTTTGATATAGTCTCAAAGAACTCAATAAAAAAAGATTCAATTTGGGCTATTATAACCACTAAAATAATTCTATTCGAGGGAGAAAAAATAAAGTCTAATAAAATAAGATTTGATTTATTTTAGAATAAACAAAAACCTCACCATTTCTGGTAAGGTTAATCTTGTGTCTATAAGCGAAGCGTTCTATCGTCTAGTATTTGCTTCCATCATGCTTCCCAACCTCAAAACCATGCTTTCCTAAATATTGGTTTCCGCTTTCAACCGCACCTTCTTCTATATTTGTTCCCATCGAATCGTTCCAGCGGTTAAGGTAGCCGAAAAGAGAAATAACACCAAGCATTTCTACTATTTCACCTTCGTCCCAATGCTTGTATAAACGCTCTTTAATGTCTGCATCTACAGCATTAGGTACCATTGAGGCTTGTAAAGAAAAGTCAAGTGCCGCACGTTCAGCTTCTGAAAAAGCAGGATGTGTTCTGTATTCCCAAATGTTATCTAATTGCTCTTGTTCAGCACCATAACGTTCAGCGGCTCTAATAGCGTGCGCTTGACAATAGCGGCAACCAGTACTGTTACTGCTTACCCAAGCAATCATACGTTTAAGCGCTGATGTTACGCGGCCTTCATTGGCCATAACAGCTTTATTAAGGTTTATAAATGCTTTACTTATTGCTGGTCTGCGTTGCATGGTTAAGACCGAATTTGGACAAAATCCAAGAGTTTCATTAAAGAATTCTGCCAGTTCTTTAGTTTCTAAATCGTGCTCTGCAGATAACGGAGTTACTAATGCCATATTTGTATGTTTTAAGTCGTACTTTTGAAAGGACAAGATAGGATTTCTAATATTTAAACTAAAAGAAAATGGCTGATAAAATCACAACACATTGGAAAGGCGGATTAACTTTTGAATCTGATAACCCAAGTGGAAAAAACGTAGTTATGGATACTAATATAGATGGTCAGGATGAGCGTTTTGGATTAAGTCCCAAAGCCATGATGTTGTCTTCATTGGCAGGATGCTCAGCATTAGACGTGATTTCAATTTTGGATAAGATGAAATCTGAAATCGATGATTTTAAGATTGAAGTTTCAGGAGAGTTAACCGACGAGCACCCGAGATATTACCGTTCTGTTGTTGTAGATTATCATTTTTATGGGTCTGATATTGATAAGAAAAAATGCGAAAAAGCAGTGAAATTATCTATTGATAAATATTGTGGCGTTATGGAAATGTTCAGACAATTTGCTAAGATTGAAAGCAACAATCATTTTCATATCGCTACCAAAAGATAAATTTCTTTAGCATATGCGTTGGACGATTAAACCAAAACCAGACTCTGAAAAGATACAGACTTTAAAGGAAACTCTTAAAGTTGATGAAACTGTAGCCACATTATTGCTACAGCGAGGTATTGAGACTTACGAAGCTGCCAAGACGTTTTTTAGACCAAGTTTTGAGGATTTACATGACCCTTTTTTAATGAAAGACATGGACAAGGCTGTTCAGAGAATTGAAAACGCGATTGACAATGCTGAAAATATTTTGGTTTACGGAGATTATGATGTTGATGGGACAACATCTGTTGCTTTAATGTCTTCTTATTTAAAAACGAAAACCGAAAATGTCGCGACATATATTCCTGACCGTTATGATGAAGGTTACGGTGTCTCTTACGAAGGTATTGACTTTGCTGAGGATAATGGTTTTAGCTTAATAATTGCTTTAGATTGTGGTGTCAAAGCCATTGAAAAAGTCGCCTATGCCAAAGAAAAAGATATCGATTTTATCATTTGCGATCACCATAGACCATCTGAAAGACTTCCCGAAGCAGCAGCAGTTTTAGACCCAAAACGAAACGACTGCAACTATCCGTTTAAAGAACTTTGTGGTTGTGGTGTTGGTTTTAAACTGATTTGTGCTTTAGCCAAAAAAGAAGGTCAAACGCCAGAAGATTTGGTTGAATATCTAGACTTAGTCGCCACAGCAATTGGCGCAGATATTGTGCCTATTGTAGGCGAAAATAGAGCATTAGCTTATTTTGGCTTACAAGTTATCAATAGTAATCCAAGACCAGGAATGAAAGCTATTATTGCTGAGGTTAAAAAGGATGAACTCACCATAACCGATGTGGTTTTTATTATAGCGCCGCGCATTAATGCTGCAGGTAGAATGAAACACGGAAACCACGCAGTGACTTTACTAACAGAAACCGATTTTAATCTTGCAGCAGAATATGCTGTTGATATTGACCAATACAATACCGATAGAAGAGAAACCGATAAACGCATTACCGAAGAAGCTTTAGTACAAATTGAAGAAAAAAACGAACAAGAGAGATTTACAACTGTAGTTTACGACGAGAATTGGCATAAAGGCGTCATTGGTATTGTAGCATCTAGACTCACAGAAACCTACCACAGGCCAACATTGGTTTTTACTAAAAGCGGCGATAAATTAGCAGCATCTGCACGCTCAGTAAAAGGCTTTGATGTCTATAATGCATTAGAAGCTTGCTCAGAATATATCGAGCAATTTGGAGGCCATAAATACGCTGCGGGTTTAACGTTGCTTCCTAAAAATTACGAAGCTTTCAAATCTAAATTTGAAGACGTTGTTGAAGCAACTATCGATCCAAAATTATTGACTCCAGAACTAAAAATTGATTTAGAAATTAGTCTCAATGAAATTGATGACCGTTTAATGCGAATTCTAAAACAGTTTGCACCTTTTGGTCCAGGTAATATGTCGCCAACGTTTATGTCACAAAACTTAAGAGATACAGGTTGGGGTAAATGTGTTGGTGAAGATAAAACGCATTTGAGACTAACCGCAACTCAATCTCATAATGATAAAATTGTTGCTATAGGTTTTGGATTAGGAGATAAAATCGATTTAATTCAGAATAAAAAACCATTTAGCGCGGTTTACACAATTGATGAAAACCATTGGAACGGTAATATTAGTTTACAACTAAAGTTAAAAGATATTAAAGCATAACCTTTGGCAAAAAACGATCCATACGCAGCACTAAGATTTAGAGAATTCAATACATTTTTGTTATTACGTTTTGCATTAGTATTGGCTTGGTCAATGCAATTTGTGGTTATTGAATGGCAAGTCTATGCGATGACCAATGATGAGTTAAGCTTAGGTATTATTGGTTTATGCGAATTTCTTCCTGCTTTTTTTCTAGCGCCATTTGCAGGTCATATTGTGGATAGAAAAGAAAAGCGAAACTTATTTATGCTTTGCATCGCACTCTTTTCTTTAATAAGTTTTGGATTGTTTTGGTTAACGACACAAACGATTGAATCTTCCTGGGAGACAAATAGTATTTTATATTCTATATACGGATTAGTGTTTTTTGGAGGTGTCTTGAGAGCATTTTTTGGCCCTACAATTTTTTCGCTGATAGCACTTCTTGTTCCCAAAAAAGTTTACCCTAATGCAGCCACGTGGAGTAGCAGCACATGGAAAGGCGCTAATGTCTTTGGGGCTTTATGTGGCGGTTTCCTTATTGCTTGGATAGGCGTTAATCATACGCTTGGGATTATATTTTTGTTAGTTATGGTTGCGCTGTTATTGGTTTTTCAAATAAACAAGAAACCCATTTTAAATAAAGGCATTAAAGAATCGGTTAAGGAAAGCTTAAAAGCGGGAATCAGATTTGTATTTAATGACAAAGTCATTTTAGGTGCATTAACTCTAGATATGATTGCTGTCTTATTTGGAGGTGCAGTCGCTATTTTTGCTGTATTCGCAAAAGATATTTTAGATGCTGGCCCTAAAGGGTTTGGCATATTAAATGCTGCGCTATCATCAGGAAGCATTATCACGATGTTGGCAACAACTTATATTCCTATTACAAAAAACACAGGAAGAAAACTACTGGTTTCTGTTTTCGGGTTTGGTATTTGTATGATAATTTTTGGTGCTTCAAAACTGATGTGGCTTAGTGTTTTAGCTTTGTTTTTCTCCGGAGTGTTTGATGGTATTTCAATGGTTGTGCGTCAAACAATTTTACAACTTAAAACTCCAGACGAAATGAGAGGACGCGTAGGTGCCGTAAACTCTATGTTTGTAGGTTCTTCTAACGAATTGGGTGCTTTGGAAAGCGGAATTGCTGCAAGAATTTTTGGAGCACCATTAGCTGTTATTCTTGGAGGCTCTGTAACTCTGGTCGTAGTAACAGTTATGAATTTTAGAAATAAACCACTTCGAAAACTGGATCTAACAAAAGATATAGAAGCACATGAAAAAGAAGAATAGGAGTTTAATTTCTTATTTCATTTAACCTATTAATTAATTCGTTTAGAGCATTACTATCATTTTGACTAAGTGGTAATTGGCTTGCATTTAATAGGTTTGTGTTCTCAAATGCATCTTGACTAAGGTTAAACAAACGTTCATTACCATTATTAAAGTACATATACTTGTGTGTAGAATTTCTAATCGTATAATCTTGTGCTCCAGTTGGTCCTCTTTCGGCATAGATGTAGTCTCTAGTATCTACATTTGTTGTAGTTAACAGGTCTTTAAAACTTTTGCTGTCATTTATTTCAGCAGTAGAGTTTCCAGCTAATTCTGAGATAGTTGCAAATAAGTCAGTTGAGTTTATTAAAGCCTCCTCAACAGCATTTATTCGCGTAACATTTTTTCCAGAGATTACCATTGGCACATTAACACCGCCATTAAAAATAGAACCCTTTGCTCTTGAGCTTAAATAATCTTGTACTGTTTGACCAGGCGTACCATTATCGCCAATAAAAATTATAACAGTATTTTCTCTTTCGGCATTACTCATAGAACTAAGCAGACGCCCTATCTCTGTATCCATAGCTTCAAGCATAGCCATGTAGTAAGGCAATGGATTGGCATCAATACTTGCTTGATCAGTAGGTAAATTTCCTTGACTGTGTAAATTACTTGGTGGTAAATGAAATGGGGTATGAGGTGCATTATAAGCTAGCCATAAAAACCAAGGTTGGGTTTGTTGGTCAACCCAATCTATAGCTAAATCTGTAAATTTTGTTGTGGTGTACTCGGTTGAATTGTTAGTCTGACCATTTTCTGTAAAATTCCAGCTGGTATAGGATTGTACACCACCACTTAATAAACCAGCATAATATCCTACACCAAGATTTGTTGGGTGGCTGGCATCATTATTCGCCAAATGCCATTTTCCAATCACAGCATGGCTATAACCAGTACTTGTATTATCTAAATGTGATTGTAAAGAAATTTCAGAGAGCGGCATAACATCTCCAACCTCAGTTACACCAGTTCTAAATCCGTATTTGCCAGTAATAATACTGCCTCTTGTTGGTGTACAAGTAGGATTGGACCAAAAGTTATTAAATCTAATACCAGTATTCATTAGAGATTCTAGATTAGGCATATTTGGTTTTACACTTCCTATATTGTAGTTAGGCGTTGCGTCCAAGCCCATATCATCAGCAATGATTAATAGTATGTTAGTATCGGTATTTTCAGGAATGTTTACTAAAGTTGGAGAATTATCACTATTGCATGATAATACAGAGAAAAAGAAGATCAGTAGTAAGCATTTGTAAGATTTCATAAAGAGAGGTTTTACTTAAGACTAATACGCTTCTAAAAAGTTTAATTCTTCAAAAAAGATAATATGATTTTAGTAATAATTTCAGGTTTTTCTTCTTGAATAAAATGTTTAGCATCTAATAAATGAACATTCTCTTTTTTAATTTTTAAGTCCTTAATAACATTCTCTTTTTGAGGATTCCATTTTAAAAATGAATCATTTTTACCCCAAATAACTACAACAGGAATATTGATTTTTGATAATACCAATCTGTAGTCTGGAAGCTCATTACATGTTTGCGAAAAGAAGTAATACATAGCTTTTGTTTTGCCTTCTCTCATAGGCTTTTTATAACCCTCGACATCTATTTTGTTTAAGGTGTTTTCTGTCATTCCAGATTTAAATAAACCCTTTAACATCATATTCGTAGTAATGCCATTACGGTAACTCCACATTGTAGTTTTAGCTAAAAAACCAGGTTCAAAACGAATTGGTGGATTAAAACCGTCCTCATATATGATAGTGTTTAAGATTACAAGTTTATGAATACGATTAGGGTCTTTTTTAAAGAGCTCCCAAGTCCAAAGTCCACCAGCATCATGTGTAACGTGTGTCCAATTTTTAATAGTCAAACTGTCCATTAACTCAAGCAAACGCACAGCATGACTTTCTTCATTATAAATATCATAACCTATAGGAGAATCACTAGAGCCAAAGCCCAACATGTCAGGAACAATGACACGATAATTTTTTGACAATGTTTCAATCATGTGTCTATATAACCAACCAGAAGTTGGTACGCCATGTAGCAAAACTATTACTTCACCTTGACCTTTATCTAAATAATGAAGTATACCATCTTTAGAGTTGAATTGTTTTTGTTGAGTTCTATATTCTGAATACGTCATTTGGTTAACTTCTTTTACTAGTGATCTATAGGGTCTGCATGAAGATACAGTAAAAATTATCAGTAGAAGAAACTTATAAAACCTCAGACTAGACTTTGTAAGATTCTAATTTAAAATCATTTCCATCAAATTCACCATAGGTGAAATACTGAATCCAATCGCCAAGGTTAATGTATTTTGAAGCTTCATTAAGTTGAACTTCTATTGGCAGATGCCTGTGACCAAACACAAAATAATCACGATGTCTTTCTTCAAGTTTTTTGCGGCTATACACGGCAAGCCATTCATTGTCTTCGCCTAAAAATTTAGCATCGTCATCACCAGAAATCAACTTGTTTTTTACTGAGAAATATTGTGCAATACGCATACCAATATCTGGATGTCCCCAGCGGAATAACCATTTAAAAAAAGGACTTAAAAAAACCTTTTTCATACGCTTATAGCCTTTGTCTCCTGGTCCCAAACCATCACCATGACCAATAAAGAAGTCTTTGCCACCAAGCTTAAATTCTTTGGGTTTATGATAAACAGGAATACCAAGCTCTTCTTCAAAATAACCATTCATCCATAAGTCATGGTTACCCACAAAATAATGAATAGGAATACCGGAATCTGCTATTTCGGCAAGCTTACCTAACGTTCTTGTAAACCCTTTTGGCACAACAGTTTTATATTCAAACCAAAAATCGAACAAATCCCCTAAAAGGAAAATTGCAGCTGCATCTTTTTTAACGTCATCTAACCATGCGACAAACTTTTGTTCTCGAGGACGAGAAGCTTCCTTAGTTGGTGCGCCTAAATGATTGTCTGAAGCAAAATAGATTTTCTTGCCTTCAGGAATTTCTATGTGATGAATGTTAGTCATTATCTGAAGCAAACCACTCTGCAAAAGATGTGGCTGTTTCTTGAAGTTTTAATGAATGTAACTGAATATCTGGTGGTAGATGTTTTTTAATTTTTTCGGCAAAATCAATCACCATCATTTCACTTGTTGGTTGGTAATCTACCAAAAGCACATTATGTCCACGGTCTTGTAATTCTTTAGCTAACTCAACATGAGGCGTGTTTTTATTAAAAACAGTAGCGTGGTCAAAAACATCTACAATTTCAGCTTTTACTATTTTTTTGAGGTCACCAAAATCAATCACCATTCCAAATTTTACATTTGATGTGTCAGAAATAGGAACGCCAATAACGGTAACATCTAATCTATAGCTATGCCCGTGAACGTTTTTGCATTTACCATCATAACCATATAGCGCATGTCCTGTTTCAAAAGAAAACTGTTTGGTGATTCTAATATTACTCATTATCTACGACCTTTTCTTTTGTTTACAAAATATACGATAACAAGCACTAATCCTAACAAAAGGAACAAGCCATTTCCGCTAAAAAAACTTAAGATATCCATATTTATAATTTAATGTCGATATATCGTCAAATTTAAGAGTTTTGCGCTAGTGAATTGTATGTTTTTCGGAATTTTATAATTAATGGAATACCTCTAGCAATAATCCATAAGGTAAAAGCGATAAAAACACCATGAAGCTTAAGTCCAATACTATCTGTATAAAATATAATAGGAATAAAGACTAGTAATGTTGAAAAAAGGAGTAGGTTTCTCAAGTATTTCATTTTCCCTAAGCCTTTAAAAACACCATCAAAAATAAATGCCAAAGCACATAAAGGTTGCATTAGCAGCACAATCCAAAACACATCATAAAAAGCAGTTAATACTTCAGAATCATTAGAGAAAATCCGACCAATAGGATAATAAAATAACGCTCCAATAGATGCCATAATTAAGCCAACTACAATACCGTATTTAATTAATTTGTTGCTTAGTTTAATAAGAGTTTTATAATCTTTTGCACCCAATAATTTCCCAGATAAAATATTACCAGCACTCGCATAGCCATCAATTAAAAAGGCACCTAAAAACCAAAGATTTATAGCAATAGTATACGCCGCGATATAAGTTGGGCCATAAGATGTAGCAAAACTTGTGGCATAATATAGAGCAACGTTTAAGGCAATGGTTCTTATAAATAGATTAAGAATCATTAAAGCAAATCGTTTTATTTCAGGATTAAAAGGAAAACGAATTAGTAATGGGATGTCGGTTTTTTTCAAAATATAAAAAGCAGACAAACTAGCCATGAGTATTTGGGCAATAACACTAGCGTAAGCAGCACCTTTAATATGCATTGCAGGAATAATATCTGCAATACCATAAACCAGAATAAAGTCGAATATAATATTGGCTAAGGCTCCTGAAATGGCAATAAGCATTGGGTAATAGGTGTTTTGAAGTCCTCTAAAAGTACCAAAAACAGCAATTGTAAATAACGTAAACGGAAACCCCCAAACACGTATTTGATAATAATCTATGCTATAATCAAGAATAGCACCTGATGCATTATATAGTTTAAAAATCTGAGAGGCAAAAGGATAAGTACACGCAATGATGATAAGACTTAAGGATGTAATGATAAATATTGCTTGAGCAGGCAAATTTTTAACCGCTTCGACATTACCAGCGCCTAAATATTGTGATACAATTGAGGAAATGGCGCTTCTTGTTTGTCCTAAAACCCAAATTAACATCGATAAAAATGTAGAAACAACACCGACAGCAGCCAAAGATTCAGTAGCATTTAAAGACATATTACCAATAATGGCAGCATCAGTCAATGATAGTATAGGTTCTGAAACACCAGAAATTAATGCCGGAATGGCTAGCTTATTAATATGTTTTAAAGAAATAATTTGGCTCACAGCACTTTTTCGTAACAGTAAAATGGATGTTCACTTTGCTTTGGGAAATAAATATCACCCAAGCGCTTATAACCGCGAAGTTCGTAAAACTTTTGGTTTCTTTTGTTCTGAGAAAAGGTGTCTAATCTTATAGATGTATAGTTGTTTTCTATAGCAAATTTTTCGGCATAATCCATAAGGCTTTGCGCATAACCTTTACCTTGATGGTTAGGATGAATACCTAATCTATGAATGTATACGTTGTTGTGATTTTTAGTTAACCATTTTATCGGAATGTATTCTTCGTCCATATAAGTTGAAATAACCAAAGTACCGGCAAGGTTTTTATCTATTTCAAGGATATAAAGCTCATCCCTTTTAATATCATTTATAAAAGCACCTTCATTTGGGTAATGTTCATTCCATTGATAAATGCCGTTGGTAATCATGTGTTTAGCACAAGCTTTTGTCATATCCATAATGGCTTCTATATCCATTAAAGTTGCTTTCCGAATCATTAATAATGTTTACTTTTGTGGTTAAATTCTATAGTGATGAAAAATATTTTAGTTCCTGTTGGGTCTTCAAAAAACGCAAAAAGTCATTTACAATACGCTATTGACTTTGCAAAAGCTTTTGGAGCAAAGGTTTATGTTGTTCAAATATATAATGTTTACACCAAAGCCGGAACTATGATTAAGATAGATCATATTTTAGAACGCGAAAGCAAGGCATTTATGGATGAACATGTGGCATCTATAGATAAAAAAAATGTTGAGGTTGTGACTCGTGTTTTTAAGGGGAAACTGGTTGACACAATTGAGTTAGCTTGTAAAACTTTAGATATTGATTTAATTGTCTTAGAGCCTAGAACTAACTCTATAAAAGAAGAGGTTTATTTAGGAAAAACTTCTGGCAAGATTGTAAAGCAAACCCAAATACCCGCTTTAATTGTTCCTGAAGATTATGTGTACAAGCCAATAGTTAAGATATTAATGGCGATTAAATCTGCTGAAATCAAAAAAGAAGATGCATTAACGCCTTTAATTAGTATTAAAGACAAGTATAAGGCTGTCCTTAATTTATTACTTGTAAAGACGCCTAATTACAGCAAAGGTGATTTAGAGGTTAGTAAGAAGCTATCAAGTCTTATTACAAATACAACAAATACTAATGCACAGACAACGTTTCAAGGAGTTTTAGAGCATTACAAAAAACATAATCCAGATTTACTTTGTGTTGTAAGACGCAATAGAGGATTCTTCCAAAAACTTTGGGAAGACAACACAATACTTAAAAAGGATTTTCATAGCACTACAATTCCTGTCTTAGTTTTAAGTGGTTTAAAGTAGTTTTCGGGGATGTAGCTCAGTTGGCTAGAGCGCTTGACTGGCAGTCAAGAGGTCGGCGGTTCGAGTCCGCTCTTCTCCACTTTTATTTTAAAAACTGAATCATATTATCAATAATCTCTTCAAACTCTTCAGGTAAATTTGTGTTTTCCCATGGGTGTTTGACATTAAACACATGATTGGCACCGCAGATAACTTTGAGCTGACTATTTGAATTCCATTGATGAATGTTTTCAGCCTCTTCAACATTAATTGACGTATCTGCATCGCCATGGATAATGAGTTGAGGTACTTTGATATTTTCGCAGGCAGATTTAATATTCAAACGCTCTTTATTTTGAATAAAATCCTCATAAAATTGGTAGTAATGTGGCATTTGCTGTTTTGTTCTGCCATTAATGACGTATTTGACACCGTCTTTTTTCCATTGCTCTAAGTTACCTATGGTAGCAGTGCGCATTTCAAAATCACAGACACTAGCTAATGTGGTAAGTTTTTTGATTCTTGAGTCTTCGGCAGTTTTTAAAATAGCAATACCACCACCACGACTATGACCGATGAGATATATTTTTGATGTGTCTACAGCTCCATTATTCTTGAATTTATCAAATGACCAATCGATGACATCGCCTAAATCGTCTAATTCTTTAGTGTAGTTGTTATTGCCAAAAGCATCTAAATCTGGAAAATCTATTGGGTTTTCAGCCGTGCCGCCATTGTGCGAAAAATTGAATTTCATGAAACAAAATCCAGCGTCTGCAAACGCTTTTGCCATGATATTCCATGCGCCCCAATCTTTAAAACCTTTGTAACCATGGCAAAAAATAACAATAGGTTGATTTTGTAATTTGAGATTACAAAATGTGTCAATGACAATAGGTTTTTGATTATTACGATATAGAACTATATTTTTTTCAATATGCATTAGCTAACTTCTTTTTCAGTAAAGTTAATATCTGGATTACAGATTTCTAGAATAAGAGACTTAAGTTGAGTTTCAAAATTCCGAAGTGTTTCCTCAGTGATTTGATGATTTTTCTTCCTGCTGTATGTCGATTCTTTTTCCGCAAATTTCAAGAAACCTTGTTTTAGATTTTTAAAAGAGATGATACCCGCTTCAATTGGTAATTGTATAATGTTTTGTTGTTTTAGCATATACGCATAACACAAAACCTGAAACGTTTTGCTGTATTTGTCGTAATCAGTATTGAGCATATCCCAATCAACAATTTCAACTTTATTTTGCTCAACTTTTCCTGATTTGTAATCAATTACACGCGTAACTCCGTTTAATTCATCTACACGATCTACTTTCCCAGTAATATTTACAGGAAAGTTTAATTCTGGAATATTAAACACCGCATTACTCTCTACTTCAATAGCAATTATTTTTATCGAATGCCCAGCTTTTAATGCTTCTATTTCTGTATCTAAAAAATTTGAAATATAGCGTTTGGCAATTTCAAAGCTGATGAGGTTCTTCCCTTTGGTGATATCTCCTTTTTTATAGATGTCTAAAAAGTGATTTGTTATTGTTTTGCTGATTAAACCCTTCATTTTTTCAACATCAGAAAGTGTAAGGTGTTTACCTTCTAATGGTTTGTAAAAATCCTCTAAAGTATTATGTACAACTGTTCCTAAGGTGTTTGCAGCAATAGTCTCTTCAACTTCTTCAGCGCTTTTAACGCCCAAAACTTTCTCGAAATAGAAATCTATCGGATTCCTGATGTAATTGGTTAGCGATGATGGTGAAAATCCCTTTACAGATATTTCTTTAAGCCTTTTAATGACATCATTATTTTTTTTAACTACCGTTAGTATTTTTTCAATTTTTGGTACTTGAGGCGAAATGATTTTGTGTTTTATGTCATGTATGCCTTCAACCTCTAATTGCGTAATAAATCTACTTTTTTCTCCGCCTTTTAAGGCATCAACTTCTGTATTATAAAGTAAGTAGATGTTTTTTGCTCTTTGTATTAAGCTATAAAAATGATAGGTATATACTGCGTCCTTTTCTTTAAATGTGGGTAGGTTATTTTCAATTTT
Source organism: Winogradskyella sp. (assembly GCA_004211785.1). Lineage (GTDB taxonomy): Bacteria > Bacteroidota > Bacteroidia > Flavobacteriales > Flavobacteriaceae > Winogradskyella. The sequence continues at coordinate 55,524 of SHBX01000004.1, read as the reverse complement.
TACATCAAAAGGAATAAAGGAATTATTAGTTTTTCCGCCTGGAAGAATTCCTTCGTTTACGGATGTTATAATTACGGTTTCAAAATCAAGAACTCGAGACTCTAGCATTCCCATAATTTGTAGGCCATCAAGAGGCTCTCCTTGAAAATCTAAGGTTTCAGTATTTAGAAGCTCTTTATAAACACTATGTAAAGTAGAAACATCTTTTATGTAACCATAAGTGGTGTTTAAGTTTGATATTTCATTAAAAAGCACATTAAAACGGTACAAGTATTCTAGCTCTAAACGTTTTTTTAATTTATCTAATACTTCTTTAATTTTAAATATAAGCTTAATGCAGCTGTCGATATTGTTAGATATTGATGTTTTCCAATCTCCAAAAAGTAGCTTTATAACTTCTATATCATTTGCATCTGCTAATTTTAAAAGCTCATCAGTTGTTAGATGAGTTATATTGTTGTGTTGAATATTTTGGATTATTTTCTCACCATATACAAGTACATACTGTATCATTTGGTTAGATAAGATGTTGATGATATCCTTAAAATAATAACGTTGAGATTTTAGCTTATGTATCCTGAAGAGGTCTTCAAATAATGAAGCCAGGGGAACAGATTTTAGAGTCAAACCCATGGTGACGTTGACACTTTCTATATCGCTAGGCAGTGAGTTTAACATTGGAGTTAAAAGCATCTCATCTCCTAAAACTATAGCTGTATTATTAAGATTTTTGGATTGTTGCGACAACTTTTTTATTAGATGGCCAACATATTTGCTTTGTCCTACAGATTTAGGACAGCCAATTACATTTATGTTTTTGTCTTGTTTGTAAACCGAAGTTATCCAGTTAAAATCATTTTGCTTATAGAAAGACCAATTTTGTTTGTGTTGTCGTGCAAAAAGACCAGCACTGTGAATAGGGTTATTAATAAAGGTTGAGTCTATATTCCAATAGATATATGCTAAGTTATTTTGAAGTAGTTCTTGTATAATTCTTTCTTCGGCAGTGTTTAAAGCATTAAAGCCTAAAAAGACATGAGTCTTATTTGTACTTTGAATGTAGGTCTCAATATGTTCAGTAGCTTCCCTATAGATTAAACCTTGATAAGCACTTTCTTTTTTTATTAAGTCATTTACAAATTGATTATAGTATGTGTTTAACCTTTGCCAAAACACTAAATAATTTGAAGTAAGTTCAGTTTTATTCTCCTGTAAAGACCAATGATTTAGTTCTTGAATAGCACTTAGATAATCAAAAATAGCACCTGAAGAGATAAGGTATCTATCTATTTCGTTGAAATCTTGAAGGAGTATTTGTGCCCATTTAGAAAAGGAATCAAAAGATTCAACCTTATCTTCAGTTGTTATAGCTTTGTATGAATCATAAAACTGAAAAAGTAACTCAATACCTTTTGCTTGTTTTAGTTGAGATAAATCCTGCACAAAATCCTCGATGCTTACTATTATAGGAGAGAAAGTGGTTTGCTCTATATAATTATGAAGTTGATTTTTAAGAAACACACCAGCTCTTTTACTCGGGAGAATAAATATGATTTCTGAAAAATCCAGATTTTTGGATTTTAAATCTCGTAATACATCAGTTATAAAAGTTGGCATAGCTAAAAATAAAAAACGCTTCGGATATCCGAAGCGTTTTCCGAAATTTTATATTACGGACACTAATTAGATAAGTTAATTTCTACTCTTCTGTTTTGTCTTCTCCCGTCTTTGTAAAAGTTTGTTGCTATAGGTTTTTCTTCACCAAAGCCTCTTGAAACTAATCTAGATTCGTTAATACCATTGGCAACCAAATACTCTTTTACTGAATCTGCTCTTTCTTGAGACAAACGTAAATTTAGCAAATCTGAACCTATGCTATCTGTATGCCCATCAATAGTAAATTTAGCCTTTGGATTACTTCTAAGTATTTTAATGATATCTGATAGAATTTTTTTGGATTCTTCTCTTACTTCAGATCTTCCAGGAGAAAAAAGTATTGTTCTAGCATACTTGTTTAGAAGCTCTTCGTCTTGTTCAGTTATTTTAGGGCAACCGTTATTTTCAACTGTACCTTTTTCATCCGGACATCTATCGTCTTTATCAAAAACACCATCGCTATCTCTATCTGGCCATGGACAACCAACATTAGCTAATGGGCCAGCAGTACTTGGACACTTGTCTTGTTTATCAGTTAAACCATCTCCATCAGTATCAGGACAACCCGTTAAAGATTTAAGCCCAGCAACTGAAGGGCATTTATCATCCTTATCCGGAACACCATCATTATCAGAATCAGGGCAACCATTAAATTCTGCTAAACCAGCTATGCCCGGACATTCATCCAGAGAATCTTCAATACCATCATTATCAGAATCAGGACAACCATTATATATGGCTAAGCCAGGTTCTTCTGGGCATGTGTCTTTATCATCATAAATACCATCACGATCGGTGTCCGAAACACCACCATATTTATATGTTATAGATGCAGAATGTTGAAAGTGTCTAAAACCATAAACTTCAAAAACATGTTTATAAGTACTTTGCAAATTGAAGGCAAATCTTTCAGAAAACCAATATTTTACTCCTAGCGATGCATTTAAAGTACCAGACCCTATTTTATTTAACCAAGTATAACCACCACCACCGCTTAAGTACGGGTCTATTTTGTTTGAATTAAATAAGTCCATTAAGCTATAATTAATGGCACCATCTATAGAGTAGTATGTTAAATCATCAACCTCATTAGTTGTTTCTACTCCTGTAGAATAATTTACATTACTACCAAATTTATTTATCTTGTTGAAAGAGCCAATTGCTGAAAAACTTAAGCCTCCTGTCCAATGTCTTGAAAGCTCTATTCTCGAAAAAAACGGAAATATATTCCAGTGATCATTTGCATTAAAAAATTCATCAAATAAATCGCCTTGTGGATCAGGTTGTCCAACAGGATAGTAATCTACTGCGTTTATACCTAGGCTTAATGCCCATGGATTATTTTGGTCTTGCGCGTGAGTTTTGTTTAGACTTGTTAAAAGTACTATAGCCAAAATTAGTTTATAAATATCCCCCATAATTTTAAACTTAATTTGTTTATTTCCAATAAAGTATAAATATATAATAAAAAACGCTTCGGAAACCCGAAGCGTTTTTTATTATATATGGTTAAACAAAAACTAGTTAGCTAAGTTAATCTCAACTCTTCTGTTTTGTTTTCTTCCATCTCTTGTTTTGTTATCAGCGATAGGCTTATCTTCACCATAACCTTTAGAAGATAATCTAAATTGATTTACACCATTAGCAACTAAGTAATCTTTTACAGAAGCTGCTCTGTCTTCAGATAATCTAGTGTTTAGTTTTGCAGAACCAACACTATCAGTGTGACCCTCAACTGTAAACTTGGCATCTGGATATTTGTTTAAAATAGCAATAATATCCGCTAATACTTGCTTAGACTCATCTTTGATAGAAGATTTACCTGTGTCAAATAAGATTGTCTTAGCATACTCGTTTAATCTAGCTTTTTCTGTATCAGTAATCTCTGGACAACCATCGTTAGCTACAGTACCTGCAACATCCGGACATTTATCATCTTTGTCTAATACACCATCTCCATCTTTATCTTTATAAGGACATCCTTTGTTCGCAGAAGGACCTGCTTCATTAGGACAATCATCTTCACCATCAGTGATACCATCACCATCAGCATCTGGACAACCAGCTAAAGATTTAAGACCAGGAACAGTAGGACATTTATCGCTTCCGTCTACAACACCATCACCATCAGTATCAGGACATCCGTTGAACTCAGCTAAACCAGCTTCGTTAGGACAATCGTCTTTAGAATCTTCGATACCATCGTTATCAGAATCTGGACAACCGTTGAATGCTTCTAAACCAGCTTCTTCTGGACAAGCATCTTCATGGTCATATATACCATCACCATCTGTATCAGCACCACCAAACTTAAATTTAATACCAAAAGCATGTTGGAAATGCTTTGCTAATCTGTCTTCGAAAGAATGTTTGTAAGATGTTTGAAGGTTTAATGCTACTTTATCAGATAACCAATAATCAAGACCTAAAGTTCCATTTATTGTTCCAGCTCCAATGCTATCTACCCAAGTGTAACCACCACCAACTCCTAAGTAAGGGTCAAGAGTATTTGAATTAATTAAATCCATAAAACTGTAAGAAATAGTACCGTCAACAGCAAAGTAGGTTAAATCAGGAACTCTATTTGTTGTCTCTTCTCCAGTTGCTAGATTTACATTTGAACCAAATTTATTAATTCTATTTAAACTTCCTGCTACCGTAAAAGTGAAACCATCGTCTAAATATCTAGATACAGTAATTCTAGATAGAAAAGGTAAAAAATTGTAATGATCATTTGCATTTACAAATTCATCAAAAAAATCACCTTGAGGTATATCTTCTCCTACAGGATAAAAATCGACTGCGTTTACGCCTAGTCCAAAAGCCCATGGATTGTTTTTGTCCTGAGCATTAGCAGTGCTAAAGCTCGCAAAAAGCACAGCTACAAATAATAATCTGCTAAGATTTTTCATATTCTAAATAATTTAATTTTAAGTGTTAATTGTTAGCAAATGTAAGTTGTTAAATATTATTAACAAAGACAAATATATAAAAATATTGAAATAATGCCTTTAAATAAAGACATTCTAAAGAATTTATATTATTTCTAATCGTTTACCTACTTTAACAAATGCATTAATTGCTTTGTCTAAGTGCTCTTTTTCATGGGCAGCTGAGAGTTGTACTCTTATCCTTGCTTTTTCTTTAGGCACAACAGGAAAAAAGAAACCAATTACGTAAATCCCTTCTTCTAATAACATATTGGCCATAGTTTGAGATAATTTAGCATCATATAGCATTACAGGTACAATGGCAGAATCTCCATCGATGATATCAAAGCCAGCTTTTTTAAGACCAGATTTGAAATAATTAGTATTGGACTCTAATTTATCTCTTAAAGAAGTATCTCCTGATAGCATATCGAACACCTTAATTGATGCACCTACAATTGCGGGTGCTAAAGAATTTGAGAACAAGTAAGGTCTTGAGCGTTGTCTTAAAATTTCAATAATTTCTTTTTTTGCTGTTGTGTAACCACCCATTGCTCCACCCAATGCTTTACCAAGTGTTCCTGTAATGATATCTACACGGCCCAAAACACCTTTTGCTTCAAGAGTCCCTATTCCCGTCTCTCCGATAAAACCTGTCGCATGACACTCGTCAATCATTACCATAGCATCATACTTATCTGCTAAATCACAAATTTCATCTAGAGGCGCAACTAAACCATCCATAGAAAACACACCGTCTGTAACTATAATCTTATGTCTAGCACCATTTTTATTGGCTTCTATAAGTTTGGTTTCTAACTCGTCCATATTGTTATTTTGGTAACGATATCTTGCAGCTTTACATAATCGTACACCATCTATTATAGATGCATGGTTTAATGAGTCTGAAATTATAGCATCTTCTTTTCCTAATAATGGCTCAAAAACACCACCATTAGCATCAAATGCCGCGGCATATAGTATTGTATCTTCTGTGCCATAAAAATCTGCAATTTTTTGCTCTAGTTCTTTATGAATATCTTGTGTGCCGCAGATAAACCTAACGGAAGACATGCCAAACCCATGCGTATCCATTGTATCTTGAGCAGCTTTTACTACTTGTGGATGCGATGAAAGGCCTAAATAATTATTTGCGCAGAAGTTTAATACTTTTTGACCTGTATTTAATGTTATCTCGGGACCTTGAGCAGATGTTATTATACGCTCAGATTTAAATAATCCAGCGTCTTTTATATTTTCAATTTCTTTACTCAGATGTTCTTTTATTGCTCCGTACATTTTTGCTTTTTTAATTTTTTCAAAGTTACTATTTAACTTCAATAATTTCTATGTTCTCGTTTATATAAACGATTAGTTTTTTTTCAACTTGAAACCCCATTTCGACCAAAACTCTTGAATATGAGTCCAGTTGTACATTATATTTTTCATCTTTATAACCTGTTTTATAATCTATAATTACTACTTTTCTGTCTTTAATCGTCAATCTGTCAGGCCTTAGAAAAAGCCCATCTTTTGTGATAATATCCCTTTCATTAAAGACATCATAGCTACTAGTGAAATATTCTGAAATTTCATTGTTATCTATTATTGCTAATACGGTTTTTTTTAGTTCATCAACTTCAGTAAGTTGTATTTGCCCAAGATTAATAAGAGATTCAATAGCAAAATCCACATCATGTTTAGTTGTAATTTTAGACATGAGAAGGTGTATAAGGTTTCCACGTTCAATAGCTTGTTCTTGCTCGGTATCCCATAAAAGGCCAGAGTTTGTGATGACTTTAAGATTATGCGCTTCTTTTGGAGTAGATATAAAATGATAATCTCCCTTATCTGCCAATGCCAAAACTACATCGGTTTTGTTATTTGGTTCTCCAAATGAATATTCAAGCTTATCATCTTCCCATTTATTGCAATGCATTAGATATTTAATAAACAAACCCGCATATGTTTTATCATTTGCCCTTCCATTTTTATTAATGTCATTTTTTGAAACAATATATAATTGTTCAATGGCTCTAGTTAATGTAACATAGAGTAAATTAACATTGTCTAATTTCAGTTCTGATTGATGCTCATTAAAGATTTCTTGTCCTTTTTCACCAAAATTCTGAAAATCTTTTGAGTAATTAATTAATGCATGATTAAAACCATTAAAATCTTCATTATTTATAGGAAACCAAGATTTTGGTTCTATTTCGCGATATATATCTATGTCTGCAAACGGAAATATAACTACAGGAAACTCAAGGCCTTTAGACTTATGTATGGTCATAACAGAAACAGCATTGATTGCATTTGGTATGGCAATGCTTAAGGTTTCTTTTTTAGATTCAAAAAACTCTAAAAAACCTAAAATATTAGGTATTTGTTTATTACTGTAATCAAGAATGGTATCTAGATAAAATTGGATATATGCATCAGATGCTGTTTTGCATAATAAGAGGCCTCTAACCAAGCTTTCTACCATCTCGTAAAGCGGCATTTGCAGTAAATGATTATAATCTAATTGTATACCTATGTGTTTTAACTCTATAAACAATTCTTCCGCTGATAAATCTAAATGCGATTTAAAAAAGTGGTGCTTATCTTCAATATCAAATAACTTAGAAATAGCATCAAGTACGCTTAATCTTAATTTTTTGTCATTAGGATTAATCAATAATGCTAAAACCAAATTAAGGAGGTTTACTTTGGGAGAATTAGTAAGCAAAAGTGTTTCTGAAGAAATAATATTAATGTTTTGACTAGTGAAATATTCAGAAACTGCGATGCCTTCCTTCTTTTTTCTTACTAAAACACAAATATCTTTAAGTTGATAGCCTTTTTCTAAACACGATTGTACGATTTCAAAAGTTTTGTGAGTGTAGGCTTCATGTCTCTCTTCAGAATCTTCGAACTCTAAAAACGAAAGGTTAACGTAGCCGTTTTGGTTTTTTGAAACGTTTTGTTTTGCATCCTTGTATAAGGATTTATAATCCTCTCTAGAAAAGAAATGTTCTGAAACAAAATCAAAAAACGAATTATTAAATGCAACTACATGTGCATAACTACGGTAGTTTGTGTCTAGATTATTAATTTCTGAATCAATCTGAAATGGATTATCAATGCCTTCATAAAGATTTATAAACTGTTGCACATCGCCACCACGCCAGCTGTAAATAGCTTGTTTTGCATCTCCAACTATCATTGCAGTTCCGCTAGTAGACGATAATGCATTATCCATTAATGGAATTAAATTATTCCATTGCATTTTTGATGTGTCTTGAAATTCATCAACAAAGTAGTGGCGGAATTTTTCACCCAAACGCTCATATATAAAAGGCGTTGGTTGGTTTTTTATTTCATTACTTATTAAGGTGTTAAACTCTGATATTAAGAGTTTGTTTTCGTCTTCTTTTAAGGTATTAAGTTCTTTTTGAAGTGCGTTTACTACTGAAAGTGGTGTTATGTTTTTGTATATAGCTTTCTTGAATTTAAGTTCAAAAAGAAGCGTTTTTGTAATATTAAAGGCATTTACAATAACTGGTTGTATCTCCACAATTGTTGACGCAATATCATCTGAAACTCTTTTAGGATATAGTGTTTTATCTTCTAAATCCTCTTGCCACTTGGCTTCAAAGCCAACATTAAAATTGGCGCTTGATAGTTTTTCAAAATGTTTTGGCAGATAGCTGCCTGAGAAATCGTCAAATTGTAATCCGGCTTCTTCAATAAGATGTATGATTGTATTTGCTTCTTTTACAATTTTCTCCTTAAGAAGCGTTGTTTTTTTATGTAATTCTCTTTTTAGTTCATTAAAATCACTCAAAGATTTTTCTTTAAGTTCATTTAGGTATGGCAAGTCGTTTTCATTAAGAAGTAGTCTGCCGGTTTTTTTAAAATCATAACTTATATCCCAACTTTTGTCATCATCTGCTTTTTCTATGGCAAAATCCACAAGAGATTTAGTAAGTACTTTATCAGTTCCAGCTTTTGCAATTAGTGCATCAATAGCTTTAGTTAGTAAATAATCTTGATCTAATTCTACTTCAAAATTTACAGGGAGTTTTAAATCAAAGGCAAAGGTTCTAATGACGCGATGGGTAAAACCATCAATTGTAGAAATATCAAAAGCACCATAATTATGTATAATCTTATTTAAAACAGGTTTAGATTGCTCAAAAAGCTGTTCTTGAGTAATTGAGAGTTCTGTTTTAATTTCAATAAACATAGGATGCGGATGCAGTAAGTTTTCTTTTGAAGAAAAAAGCTTTAGCATATCTATAACCCTAGTTTTCATTTCGCCAACAGCTTTGTTGGTAAATGTTATGGCAAGTATGTGTCTAAAATGTTCTTGATTTTTTGAAGCAATAAGAAGTTTAATGTAGGATTTAGCGAGTGTATATGTTTTACCGCTACCGGCAGACGCGCTAAATATTTTAAAAGTTGGCTTCAACTAATGATTAATTTTATACCAAAATAGGTAATCTTAATATTTTATTTTGAATTTCTACTAAGCAATATTGTAAATTTGTTACAATCTAATCATTAACACATAAAAACATAAATATTATGGCTTTTGAATTACCAAAATTAAAATATGCTTACGATGCTTTAGAGCCGCACATTGACGCGCGTACTATGGAAATACATCACTCAAAGCATCATAACGGGTATACAACGAAACTTAACGCTGCTGTTGCTGGCACAGATTTAGAAGGGAAATCTATCGAAGATATCCTGGGTAATCTAGATATGTCTAATAAAGGTGTGAGAAATAATGGTGGTGGTTTTTATAACCATTCTTTGTTTTGGGATGTTATGAATCCTGAAGATAGAGGTTATCTTTCAGGAGAATTAAAAGATGCTATTGATGCTGCGTTTGGTTCTAAAGATGCTTTTATCGAAGCATTTAGCAAAGCTGCTGCAACACAATTTGGTTCTGGTTGGGCTTGGTTATGTGTACACAAAGGTGGTAAAGTAGAAGTTTGCTCTACACCAAATCAAGACAATCCTTTAATGCCAGGTGTTACTTGTGGTGGCACACCAATTTTAGGCTTAGATGTTTGGGAACATGCGTATTACTTAAATTACCAAAATAGAAGACCTGATTATATCGATGCGTTCTTTAAAGTAATTAATTGGAATGAAGTTGAAAAGCGTTACGCTGAAGCAAAGTAATTAACATAGATAGAGATTCTTAATTATATAAATCACCCAAGTCGAAAGGCTTGGGTTTTCTTTTGTCATAAATTATATAAAATGAAAAAGGGTAAACTAAAGTTCACCCTTTTTGCCCCAAATCTACCATAAACTTAACCTACTTATGTTATGGTAACTTCAAATATACCTTAAGCGAAACAATTAATGATTATAATATAGACGAAACACATAAATATCAGTCTAAGAGATATTATTTGTGGACATTTATCTGTTTATAGGGCTATTGTTATTAACTTTAGAAAATAAAAAAGAGCGATGTACATCGCCCTTTTTTGCCCCAAATCTACCATAAACTTAACCTACTTATGTTATGGTATGCAGCTAATATATATGTCTAATATTTAAAAAGTATTAATTATTAGATTAACGGCATTTTTTTTGGCTTAACAACTAAGTATTAGGCTTTAGCGGTATTATGGACTAGTAAGCTCTTTCTTTATTGCCCTCGTAAAAATTAATAAAAGCTTTATTTACAACTCGGTTACCACCGACAGTAGGATAATTTCCTGTAAAATACCAATCACCTAAATTTTTTGGACATGCCTTATGCAAATTAGCTACTGGTTGAAATATGATTTTCACTTCTGCTTTAACATCTTCGTCACTAAGAAGTTCAGAAATCTTATCCGAAATTTGTTCGTCTGTAAAGTTGTTATAAATCTCTTTTACAAAGTTCTTGACATCTTTATCCTTTAAGTCGACCTGAGCTTTACATTTTTTATAAACCTCTTCAACAATATTGTAATTATTAGTATCTTTTAATAATGCTAAAGCTGCTCTGAATGCCACAAGACCTTCAAGATTAGCCATATCTATCCCATAACAATCTGGATATCTAATTTGTGGCGCTGAAGACACAACAACAATCTTTTTTGGATTTAAGCGGTCCATCATTTTTATGATACTTTTCTTAAGTGTTGTGCCTCTTACAATACTATCGTCAATAATTACGAGATTGTCAGTAGGTTTTATAACACCATAGGTTACATCATACACATGAGCCACTAAATCATCACGACTACTATCTTCTGTAATAAAGGTTCTTAGTTTTACATCCTTGATTGCTATTTTTTCAATACGTGGGCGTTCAGATAGTATTTCGGTAACACGCTTTGCTGACAACTTTCCATTACCATCTAATATTGCTTGAGTTTTTCGCTGATTAAGATGTTCTTCAACAGTATCAATCATACCAAAGAAGGATGTTTCTGCAGTATTTGGAATAAAAGAAAAGACTGAATTTTTAGTATCACCATCAATTGCCTCAAGAACTTTAGGCATAAGTAACCTACCTAGCTCTTTTCGTTCTTCGTATATTTCTGCGTCGCTACCTCTAGAAAAATAAATGCGTTCAAAAGAGCATGCTTTTCGTTCTAACGGCTCTAAGATTTGTTTTATTTGGGTTTCGCCAGATTTTTTGGTAATAATGGCATGTCCTGGTTCTAATTCAATAACATCATCAAAATCAACATTAAAAACAGTTTGTATTACTGGACGTTCTGAAGCAACTACTACAACTTCATCATCTTGATAATAATATGTTGGTCTAATTCCTGCTGGGTCTCGAAGCACAAAAGAATCGCCATGCCCTAATAAACCAGCCATAGCATAGCCACCATCCCAATTCTTTGCTGCTTTTCTTAAGATTTTCGCGACGTTAAGTCGTTCAGCAATTAATGGAGAACATTCTGCTTTACTGTAGCCTTCTTTTTTAAGGTTTTTATAAATTTTAGAAACCGCGTCATCTAGAAAGTGACCAATTTTTTCCATTATGGTAATGGTGTCCGCTTTTTCTTTTGGATGCTGACCTATTTTCACAAGGTTGTCAAAAAGCTCACTAACATTGGTCATATTAAAGTTACCAGCAACAATAAGATTTCTATGCATCCAATTGTTTTGTCTCAAAAACGGGTGCACACTTTCTACACTGTTTTTTCCAAAAGTACCATAACGGACATGACCTAAAAGTAATTCGCCTATGTAAGGAATATGCTTTTTCTGAGCGGCAACATCATTTTGATATTCTGGATTTTTGGTAAGGTCATCATTTATGCGCTCATTAATCTGAGCAAAAATATCCTGAATGGGCTGCTGAGCTATAGAGCGCACCCGACTTATGTAACGCTCACCAGGTTGAGTGTCTAATTTAATACTTGCAAAACCAGCACCATCTTGACCTCGATTGTGTTGTTTTTCCATCATGAGATACATTTTGTTTACCCCATAAAATGCGCTGCCGTATTTTTTCTTATAAAACTCTAAAGGTTTTTTTAATCTAATTAATGCAATTCCGCATTCGTGTTTTAAAGCATCACTCATTGTTGCTGTGAGAGTTTGTTGTGTTGTTGAGTATTCAAAAATAATGAAATAAAAAACGCGCCAAAATCAGGCGCGTTAGTTTTTATTAGTTTAATTCTATTTCGAATTGTGTTAAATCTTTAAATTGTTGTAAGCGTTCAAATATTTCTTCATCTGTCAGTGTGAGCATGCGCTCCGTGCCAAACTTCTCTACACAGAAAGAGGCTAAAGCAGAACCATAAATAACGGCCTTTTTCATATTCTCAAAAGAGATATTACCTGTTTTTGCAAGATAACCCGAAAAACCACCCGCAAATGTATCTCCAGCTCCAGTTGGATCAAACACTTCGGCTAGTGGTAAAGCTGGTGCATAAAACATGTTACCTTCATTAAATAACAATGCGCCGTGCTCACCTTTTTTAATGACCACATATTTTGGTCCCATGGTGTGAATTTTCTTTGCAGCATTAACTAAAGAATATTCTCCAGACAATTGTCTTGCTTCTTCGTCATTAATAGTAATAACATCTACATTTTTAAGAACAGCTTTTAAATCGTCCATGGCAATATCCATCCAAAAATTCATGGTATCTAAAATTGCCAACTTAGGTTTTTTAGACATTTGGTCTAGCACACTTTGCTGTGTTAGCGGGTGTAAATTACCCAGCATTACAACATCTGCATCTTTATAATTTTCAGGAACTACCGGTGTAAAGGTTTCCAAGACATTTAACTCGGTAGCTAAAGTGTCTCGAGAATTCATATCGTTATGGTATTTACCACTCCAAAAAAATGTTTTACCATCTTTTACGATTTCAACACCATCTATATTTACTTTTCTATCAGTTAAAAGGTCTAAATATTCTTGAGGAAAATCACCACCAACAACAGAAACAGCCGCTGCATCTACATTATCAAAATTGGCCGCCGAAAGACCTATAAATGTTGCAGCTCCGCCTAAGATTTTGTCGGTTTTACCAAAAGGTGTTTCAATAGCATCAAAAGCCACAGTTCCAACAATAACTAATTTACTCATACGTAAAATTTCAAATTTCAGTGCAAATATAGTGTGATTAATGACAACGGCATATTTTATTTACCCAAAACAGTATCTTCAGAAATTTTAAGATTTGTTCTTAATTCCGTAAAGGTTTTAAAAGGGCCTTTTATTAGCAAACTATTAATCACAAATGTTGGGAGCGAACCTTCTGGGTTTATAAAAAGTTGTTGAGTTACTTTGGTAGAATCACCAACTTCTTCAAGCAACCAAAACCCCATGAGTTTTTTTATACGTATTGTTTTTTTACGCTCCTGAATAACATTTGGTAGAGATTCTAACTTTAATTTGTATTTAGTGTTTGTAATTTTTTTTACGGTTAAGAGTGTTATTAAATCTCTATCTTTTACTGGCCAAGGCAAATCTTTACGCGCGTAAAACACATGTTGATTGTCTTTGAGTTTTTTTATGTGATAACTAATACCAGATTCGCATTGATCATAATATTTTGGTGCAGATATAAGTTCTTCAAGCACATTTTCTATAGATGTCTTGATGGTTGTCACCGCTTTATATTCATCTAGTTTTTCATTAGGAATTGACCTCGTGTATATTTTAATTTCATCTGCATCTTTTTTAAGTTTCCATTCGGTTTGCGCAAATGAAACAGATGTAATGATTACTAAAAATATTGAAAGTCTAAACTTTTGCATTGCAACTTATATTTATAAGTGCTCTTAGTAGTAGCAACTTTCAATGCATTACAAAACGGGTTGTTAAATTTTGTGGATAATGATTATTTACGTCCAAAATCTGCAGGAATCTCTCCCCAAGCTTTGGTTTCCCACTTTACGATTGTGGTTTTATAAGGGTTGGTTTCTAACCATTTAATAGCGCGTTCAACAAGCTCAAAAACAGGTTTATTTTTTTCGTTACGTTCTAGCTTTGTATTGCAGGTTTTTTTGCGCACCCAACTCATTGCTGTTCTAGAGTCGGTGTACATAATTCGATCGCTTTTATGTTGTTTTAAAAATGCCAAACCATGAACTAAGGCAAGAAACTCACCAATATTATTGGTGCCTTCATCAAAAGGACCTTGAATGAAGAGTTGCTTTTTGGTTTTAGTATCCACACCACGATATTCCATAATTCCGGGATTACCACTTGACGCTGCATCAACAGAAATAGAATTGTAGTTAGGTTTGCCTATTTTTTTGAGCTGCGCTTCAGAAAGCTCGCTTTTAAAGGTTTTGGATTTACCGATGTAGTCTTTGTAGTTGCCTTTTAATGCTTTTTTAGCAGCTTCAAACGTAGCAAAAGACTTGTATTGTGCACCTTCATAGTTTTTTATTTGTGCTTTACAATCATCCCAGGTTTCAAAAACACCGGTATGATGCCCTTTCCAAACGGTATAATATTTTTTTTTCTTTTTACTCATTTAAAAGCGTTTCAATCACCTTAGGAAAATGTTCCATCTCTAATTCGTGAATTTTAGAAGCCACATCTTCAGCAGTGTCATTTGCTAAAACGTCGCATTTTGCTTGAAAAATAATAGCACCTTCATCATAATTTTCGTTCACAAAATGGATGGTTATTCCAGTTTCAGCTTCATTATTTTCGATAATTGCACGATGAACATGCATGCCGTACATGCCTTTTCCGCCATAATTAGGTAAAAGTGCTGGATGAATATTAATAATCTTATTAGGGAAACTATTTATAATGTTTTCAGGAAATTTCCATAAAAAACCAGCCAGAACAATTAAATCGGGTTGTGATGCTTTCAAAATATTTAAGACATCATCTGTTTTTGTAAAAGCAATTTTATTAAATGATAATCCAGAAACACCAAGGCGTTTAGCGCGGTCTAACACTTTGGCATGAGGATTGTTAGAGAGTATTTGAATAACCGACGCTTGGTCACTGTCTTGAAAAAACTTTATCAAATTTTCAGCATTACTTCCAGAGCCGGACGCAAAAATTACAATACGCTTCATTATTTAGTTATCACGTTAGTTGTTCGAACAAAAAAAAGAATAATAATTAACAATTAGGCTCAAAAACCAAATACTTATTTCTATTTTTATCTATATAAGTCACATTTATTAGGTAAATGTATATTTTAAAATAAAGTTTTTTATTTTTGCCCTCTAATTAAAACTTAAAAACTAAAAGATTATGTCAGACATTGCATCAAGAGTAAAAGCGATTATCGTAGACAAATTAGGTGTTGATGAAAACGAAGTTGTAACAGAAGCTAGCTTTACTAACGATTTAGGAGCAGATTCATTGGATACAGTTGAGTTAATCATGGAATTCGAAAAAGAATTCGATATTCAAATACCAGACGATCAAGCTGAAAACATTGCAACAGTTGGTCAAGCTGTCTCTTATATAGAAGAAGCAAAATAAGAAATTAATTTTATGGAATTAAAGCGAGTTGTAGTTACCGGTTTAGGTGCGCTTACACCTATTGGCAATACCAAAGATGAATATTGGAATGGTCTTGTTAATGGAAAGAGTGGCGCTGCTCCTGTTACACATTTTGATGCTGAAAAGTTCAAAACACAATTTGCTTGTGAAGTAAAAGATTTTAACGTTACTGACTTTATTGACAGAAAGTTAGCGCGAAAAATGGACAAGTTTTCGCAGTATGCAATGGTCGCTTCTGATGAAGCAATTGCAGATGCGAAGTTAGACTTGGATGCACTAAACAAATATAGAGTAGGCGTTATTTGGGGTGCCGGTATTGGAGGCTTAGAAACTTTTCAGAAAGAAGTTTTAAATTTTGCCGAAGGTGATGGTACGCCACGTTTTAACCCTTTCTTTATTCCAAAAATGATTGCCGATATAGCACCAGGAAACATATCTATTAAATATGGATTTATGGGACCTAACTATACTACGGTATCTGCTTGTGCATCTTCTGCAAACTCAATGATTGATGCCTTAAACAATATACGTTTAGGTCATTGTGATGTTGTAATTACAGGAGGAAGTGAAGCTGCTGTTACCATTGCTGGCATGGGTGGTTTTAACGCTATGCACGCTATGAGTACACGTAATGATAGTCCAGAGTCTGCCTCAAGACCTTTCGATGCAAATCGTGATGGTTTTGTGTTAGGTGAAGGTGCTGGAGCTATTGTCTTAGAAGATTACGATCATGCTAAGGCACGTGGCGCAAAGATTTACGCAGAAGTAGTTGGTGGTGGTTTATCATCAGATGCTTATCACATGACGGCACCACATCCTGATGGTATTGGTGTGGTTGCGGTAATGAAAAATTGTTTAGAAAATGCAGGACTAAATCCTGAAGATGTAGATCATATAAATACACACGGCACGTCGACACCATTAGGTGATGTTGCAGAGTTAAAAGCTATATCTGAAGTATTTGGAAGTCACGCTAAGAACATAAATATTAATTCTACAAAATCTATGACAGGTCACTTGTTGGGTGCTGCTGGAGCTATTGAAGCTATTGCTTCTATAATGGCAATGGAGCACGGTATTATACCACCAACAATCAATCATGAAACGGTTGACGAAAACATAGACCCAGAATTAAATTTAACGCTCAATAAGGCACAGAAACGCGATATTAAAGTAGCAATGAGTAATACATTTGGATTTGGCGGACACAACGCTTGTGTATTATTTAAGAAACTAGATTAAATCCCGAATGAGTTTCATTCGTAACATATTAAAAAATTCCCGTTCTGAAGAAGACGGGAATTTTTTTTTACAACTTCAACAGATTCTGGGTTTTAAACCTAAAAACAAATCATTTTACATCAAGGCATTTACTCATCGTTCGATGAATATTAAGGACAAAAAAGGCAACCCCATTAATTACGAACGTTTAGAGTTTGTAGGTGATGCTATGCTTAGCTCAGTGATTGCCTCTTACTTGTTTAGCGAAGTGCCACATGGCGATGAAGGTTATTTGACTAAGATGCGCTCTAAAGTCGTCAGTCGAGAGCATTTAAATGAATTAGGTAAGGAACTAAAACTTATAGATTTAGTCACAAGCAGAATACCAAAAGATAATTTTGGTAATAATATTCATGGGAACCTTTTTGAAGCTATTGTTGGCGCTATATACCTAGATAAAGGCTATAAAGCCTGTGAAAAGTTTATTTTCAAAAATGTGATTCTTCCACATGTAGATATAGAAAAACTCGAAGGAAAGGTCATTAGCTATAAAAGTTTACTGATTGAGTGGTGTCAAAAAGAGAAAAAAACATTTGACTACGAAGTGTATGAAGATACAGGTAATGATGCTCTAAAACATTTTGCTGTTAAGTTAAGTATTGATGATAAAGTGGTGGCAAAAGGACGAGCGACGTCTAAAAAGAAAGCCGAAGAAAAAGCATCAAAACGTGCGTTTTTTGCTTTTCAAGGACAGATAAAAAAACACCCTTAAAGACGCCTAAGCTGTATCATTTAGCGCAAACGTTTTCGTAATTTTATTACCTTAAGTTTCATATAAACTTAATATTTCCCCTAATTTTATACCTTATATTTACCTAATTATTTGCAAATAAGATATGGCATTGCATAAGCTTTTGGTTGATGATTTTCACGACGACTCGTACGTGCTTATTGCTGTTCATTGTAGGCTAGAAGATTACCGATTGGCGTATATGATTAATAAATTTTTAGGTCTAAATCTAGAACGAAAAGAAAAAGATTTAGATCTAAATTACACAGCATCATCATACGCTGTATATGAACATTATAACGCTTCTGATGATACGACTTGGAATCTTATTGCAAATATTTGTAAAAAGGAAGAAGAGAGTTTGTCTAGTAGTGGTGTTTTATTCAGTGAGGATAAAAAAGTAACCAAAACGTACAATCTACTTCCTGAATTAAAACAAGTAGACTTTTTTATAAAAATATCTAACGAAACGAAGCAAATTAACGAAAAACTGATGATTAACAAACTACAAAGCGTACCTCAGATTATTACGAGTTACAGTGTAGATTTGTATAAAATAAAATCGAAAGAACATTTAATTTTTTAGAATTAATGATGAATAAGAAAACGAAGATAGTAGCTACGCTTGGCCCAGCTACAAGTAGCAAGACCGTTTTAAAACAAATGTTAGAAGAAGGTGCAAACGTATTTAGAATTAACTTCTCTCATGCTGATTATGAAGCTGTGAAAAAACGAATTAAAATGATTCGAGAGCTTAATGAAGAATATGGCTATAATGCTGCAATTTTAGGAGATTTACAAGGTCCAAAATTACGAGTTGGAATTATGAAAGGTGACGTTGTTGTTAATCCAGGAGATGACATAGTCTTTGCTACAGGAAAACGTTTTGAAGGCACAAAAGAGCGTGTTTATATGACTTACGATAAGTTTCCTCAAGACGCAAAACCCGGCGAACGTATTCTTTTAGATGATGGAAAATTAATTTTCGAAGTGGTTTCTACAGATGGTAAATCTGAGGTGAAAGCAAAAGTGGTTCAAGGCGGACCATTAAAATCTAAAAAAGGCGTTAACCTACCAAATACCAACATTTCACAACCAGCATTAACTGAGAAAGATATCGAGGATGCTATTTTTGCAATCAGTCAAGAAGTTGATTGGATAGCTTTATCCTTTGTTCGTCATGCCGAAGATTTAATGGAGCTTCAGAAGTTAATCAGTGAGCATAGCAAAGAGAAGATTCCTATTATAGCAAAAATCGAAAAACCAGAAGCCGTAGCTAATATCGATAAAATTGTTGCCTATTGTGACGGTTTAATGGTGGCTCGTGGTGATTTGGGTGTCGAAATCCCAGCCGAAGAAGTACCATTAGTGCAAAAGCAATTGGTGCACCGCGCAAAACGGGCCCGTATTCCTGTAATTATTGCCACGCAAATGATGGAAACCATGATATCTAGTTTAACACCAACTCGTGCTGAGGTAAATGATGTGGCTAACTCTGTAATGGATGGTGCAGATGCGGTGATGCTTTCTGGAGAAACGTCAGTTGGTAAATATCCTGTTCAGGTTATTACCCAAATGGCAAATATTATTCGTAGTGTTGAGGACTCTTCTTTAATTGAAGTACCACAACTACCACCACATATCCGCACAAAAAGATACATTACAAAATCTATATGTTATCATGCCGCTAAAATGGCTAACGAGATAGACGCTAAAGCCATTTCTACATTGACTAATAGTGGCTATACAGCGTTTCAGATTTCTGCATGGCGACCTTCGGCGCATATTTTAGTATTTACCTCAAATAAGCGCATGTTAACGCGTTTAAGTTTACTTTGGGGTGTTACAGCGTTTCACTACGATAAGTTTGTGAGCACTGACGAAACTATTGAAGATGTTAATGCTATTGCTTGTAAAAAAGGGTATCTAGGTGTTGGTGATATGCTGATTAGTTTAGCCGCAATGCCGATTAAAGACAAAGGTATGGTAAATACGCTTCGTGTTACTGAGATTGAGAGCTGTAGTTTTTAAGGCGTTAGAGCAGATTTACTAGTGCGACGAGAGTTTGAAGAACGTAGCAACACTAGTAAATCTGATTTAACTTATCGACTATGATTAGTTGCGCCCGCCTTGCCGCGAGGCAGGTATTTCAACACTTAACTGAAAAATTTGTGTGGTTATTGAGCTTGTCGAAATGAGGGTTTTAGGAGTAATCCCGAATAAGCAATTAATATATAGCCTTTGTTGACAAGTCGTTATTTTATAACAAGTTTATAAGTTTGCTTATTATTTTGAGAACTAATTTCAATAAAGTAAAGTCCGCTAGACTTGTCTAATTCAAAATGATGGAATTGGCTTGTAACATTCTTTTTTACATAAACTAATTGACCTAAAGTATTATATGCTTTTATAGTTGTGTCTTCTAATTCATCTAAGTTAATATTTACCAGCCCATTGCTTGGATTCGGATAGATTGATACATTATTAAATAATGCATTATTATCTATACCAAGTGTTGTAGTTCCATTAAGTCTAATATTATCAAAAATAATTGATTCGGATGCAGTACTTGCTAATACTCGAAACCGAATTTGTAAATTATTACCTGTTACGGGTATTGAGAAATTAAAATTTTGAAAATCAGAAGAGTTAACTTCTGCACCTCCAGAATCTGGAGAGCCATCTAAATTTGCATCTATTTGTAAATTTCCATTTCCTGCGCCATTATTTCCATACATAGCGCCAAAAATAGTCCATCCTGCACCATCCATATTATATTCAAGTATAAAATAATCCGTTGTTTCTAAACGAAAATCATTTGGTCTAGCATTTGAAAGAAAGACATCTACATCTGTAGTATATCCGGTAACAGCAAAAGCGTTAAGAGTTATTACTCCTTCACCTCCTGAAGCTTGGTCACAATCTTCAGCTCCCCAATAAAATGAACCATCAGGATTTGTAGGATGAGAGCCTGCATTATTTCCGACCGCATACATAGTAGGATTATTATCCATACGTGTAAAAAAGTCTATTGTTGATAAATAAAAAGTGTTAGAAGTGTATCTGCTGCCTTCTCCATCAGTTTCAAAGCTTTCTTGCAATAAGACTGTTTGTGCATTAAACATTTGACTGATTAAAAGAGAAAATAAAAGTATTTGTTTTTTCATGATTGGTTAGAGTTTAATTAGATGTAAATATAATATTTTAGCTGAAAGAAGTGAATCTAATGTTTGCCAATACTATGATATGAGTCTGTTTTAATGCTTCGGCGATTTATATCCGTCGATACTGAAACAGGCTCAGCACATGTATCGAAGTTCTGGAAAATTTTTATAAAGTCAAATCAATCATTTAATAGATTGCTAAAATCCACTTTATAAATTCTGCTATAACCATTATCATATTTATTAATTTCAGAAATGAATTCTTCTCTAGTAAAACCATTTTCTTTTTGTGCTACACTACTTCTTCGACTCGTGAAGTATAAAATTTCATTATTTACAAAAGGGCAAAACTCCATGTACTTAGAGTTAATTCTTTCACCAAGGTTTTCTGCTGTTGTCCATTTACCATCTATATTTTTACTCATATACATATCGCCAGAGCCTAATCCGTCTGCACGTCGCCAACCACCAAAAATAATATAAGATTCGTCTGGAGCGATAAAGGCATTGTATTCAGCACCTTTTGTGTTAACGCCTTCGCCTAAAATTGTAGGTTCTGTATAAGCGCCGTTTTCCCATGTACTCATAAAAATATCATCTGCAGATTCAAGCTCTTTTTTTATGGTCGTAAAATAGAGGTTGCCATTGGTAGCTACTGCAGGGTAAAACTCATCACCTTCAGTATTAATAGGCGCACCTATATTTTTGGGCTCAGTCCAAGCATCAGTTGTTGTTGCACGCTCTACATACCAAATATCCATATCCTTGGTATTTGTACTGTCTTTTGAAACAGGTCTATTAGATGCAAAAAAGAGCTTTAGATTATCTGGAGATAAAAAAGGTTCTAAATCAGTATATCTACCCGAAAAATTACTTATTTCAGGGTCTTGCCAAGTGTCATTCACTTTTTTAATTCTCATAATTACAGACAACTCTCTTGCTGGGCTTTGTAATGAAAAATAAGCTTCAGTTTCATCTGTATTTATTGTAAAGTCTCTAACATTTGTAAATTGAGAAAAGATAACTTCAGCAAAGGGTTGAACACCTTCTTTTATCTCATTCGTTTGTTCTGTGTCATAATCAATTGTAGGTGTTTCGACTTTTTCATTACAGGAAAAAACAAGCACAAAAGATAGAATTGTGATGAATAGTTTTAGTGGTTTCATGATTGCTGATGATTTAAAAATAGTATAAGTCTTGCACAAAAAACACAGCATTGTTGTTTAGGTCATAAAAACCAAACTCACTAGTGCCCCAATCGGTTTTTAGCCTTAGTTTTTCAGGTTTTACAGTGCCACGTTTTACAAATTCTTGAAAAATAGGCTGTATGTCATCAACAAATATTTTCACTACGGAACCACCAAGTAATGGGTCGTCCTCAGTATCGGCATGCCATTGTAAGTGAAAATAGATATTTTCTCTTCGCATAACGGCATACATTGAGTCTTTTTGTAGGAGTCTAAATCCAGCATATTTTTCATACCAAGCCACATCTCTATCAATATCTTGACTTGGCAATACTGGAGATACGTGTAATAGTTCTGTCTTCATAGTTGTTACAATTTACAAGAATTAATGCAAGGTCTTTTTTTAGAACTCAAATTTTAACTGTACGCTAACAGATTTCTTTTCCTTTTCTGTGGGCTTCTTTTTTGAAGTTTCAGTATTTAAATTAGACAAAGAGATACCTAGAAGCCTAACAGAGTTATTCAATTTTTCCTGATAGAGTAAATTCTTTGCGGTTTCTAGTATAATGTCTTTATCGCTAATAAAATAAGGTAAGGTTTTACTTCGGGTCTGTAATGTAAAGTCGCTATATTTTATTTTTAGTGTTACTGTTTTTCCCGCTACTTTGCTTTTGTCTAATCGTCTAGACACCTCTTCGGCAATATGGTCTAGTTTCTCTAGCATAAAAATCTCTGAAGATAAATTTTCACTAAAAGTACGTTCTGCAGCTAATGATTTCCTTGTACGATTAGGTTTTACTTGACTGTTATGAATACCACGAACGATATGGTAATAGTAGCTGCCAGATTTGCCAAAGTTTTCGGACAGATATTCTAGAGATTTAGATTTTAAATCCTTTCCTGTAAAAATCCCTTTTTGGTACATTTTTTCGGCAGTAACTTTACCAACACCATAGAATTTTCGGATATCTAAGTCTTCTAAAAATTGTAAAACATCTTCAGGATTAACCGTTTTTTGCCCATTAGGCTTGTTGTAATCACTAGCAACTTTAGCCACAAATTTATTTATAGAAATACCAGCAGAGGCCGTTAAACCTGTCTCATCAAAAATACGTTGCCTAATTTTTTGTGCAATTATTGAGGCACTGGGCATTCCAATTTTGTTGTCAGTCACATCGAGATAAGCTTCATCTAGCGAGAGTGGCTCGACTAAATCGGTATACTCATGAAATATTTTTCTGATTTTTTGAGAAACTTCATTGTAACGTGCAAAATTGGTTCTCACGAAAATAAGTTCGGGACATAATTTTTCTGCTAAACGACCAGACATGGCACTTCTTACGCCAAATTTACGAGCCTCATAGCTTGCAGCACTGATGACACCACGCTTGCCACCGCCACCAACTGCGATGGGTTTTCCTCGCAGTTCAGGATTGTCTAACTGTTCTACAGAGGCATAAAACGCATCCATATCTACATGAATTATTTTCCGAATAGGTAAATCGTTAGACATACTGTAAATTTATGAATTCCTGCGCAGGCAGGAATCTTACAAAAGTTAAATTGAATTATAAAAAGATTTCCGTTTTCACGGAAAGAAAACATGACTGAAATAGAACGCAAATTTTTAGTAAAATCTAAAATTTTTAAAGACCAAGCTTTTAATTCTTACGACATAAAGCAAGGCTTTCTTAATAGTGATCCAGAGCGTACCGTTAGAATTCGGTTAAAAAAAGACAAAGGTATTTTGACTGTAAAAGGAAAATCCACCTCTGATGGTTTAAGCCGTTTTGAATGGGAAAAAGACATCCCTAAAGAAGAAGCTGAAGCTTTATTGTTACTATGCGAAAAAGGGATTATTGATAAAACAAGGTATGAAGTTAAAGTTGGGAATCATATATTTGAAGTTGATGAGTTCTATAGCGATAACGAAGGTTTAATCGTTGCTGAGGTCGAGCTTAACTCCGAAGCAGAAACCTTTGAAAAACCTGATTGGTTGGGAAAAGAAGTTACAGGAAATATTAAATACTATAACTCTAATTTGAGTAAACGTCCCTTTAAAGATTGGTAATTAAAAAAACCGAGGCGACTTAATTCGTCTTTCTTTTTCAGCAAAACTATAACGGATAATAACCTCATGAGAAGATGGCGCAAATTTTCCAATATCTGATGTGACTGCATCATAAGCATAACCTACATTGAGTTGTGCAGTTATAGCAAAATTTACTAAGCCAGAAAACGAATCGTCATTACGATAAGAGATTCCAAATTCTAGTCTGTCGTATAAAAGCATATTAGTGTTTAAATCAAAGGAAAACGGTGCATCAAAGGCAGATTTCATCAAAAAAGAAGGTTTTAGCTTTGCTTTTTTAGATAATTCAAAAACATAACCACCAGTAATAAAAAAGTGTTGAGTCTCTGAGCCTAAACGTTTACCATTAGTATTGAGATGTACAGAACTTAAAAAATTAGGAACAGAAATTCCTGCATAATAGTTTTTAGAAAAGTAGAATAATCCAGCACCGATATTAGGTGTTGTACTACTTATATCCTGACTAAAAAACGGATCGTTTGGGTCAAAAACGATCAAATTATTTAGTCCAATATCATGGAATGTCGCGCCTATTTTTAATCCAAATGCCAGCTTGTGATTTTCTTTAAGTGTTATAGTGTAACCTATATCTGCATAGATATTAGTTTCTCTTACTGGGCCTAATTGGTCGGCAATAACCGAAAGTCCAGCACCCATATTTTCAGAAAGTTTAAAGTTACCGAAAAAAGTACTTGTTTGTGGAGCTCCATCAATTTTTGTCCATTGATTACGATATAAAACACCAAGATTTAAATTTTCTGTAGCACCAACATAAGCTGGATTTATCACAGGCATATTGTACATGTACTGCGTGTATTGTGGGTCTTGTTGCGAGAAGCTAAAAAGACAATACAGATACAGAATTATACAATAGAAGTGTTTCATTTTAGCTATCTTCTTTCAGTTCTACATACACCGGAAAATGGTCGCTATAACCACCTTTATAACGTTTACCTACATAAGTTCTAAAAGGTTGACCTTTATATTTTCCTTGGTATTGCGTTAAAAATTCAGAATTAAATACATCTGCTTCTGATAAATTGAATTGCGTAGACGTAGCATCAAAAAAGTTAGTAGATATCAAAATTTGGTCAAACAAATGCCATTCAAAATTATGATTTAAACTTCCCTTTTCGTGAGTAGAGATTTTCTTAAATGGATTATAAAGATTCGATTTTTCTTCTATAGATAATAGACTGTTATTTTGAGGTGTATCGTTAAAATCTCCCATGACCATTACTTTTGGGTCATCATAATTTTTATTTAAAACTTCTATAACGCGATTTACCGTATCCGCAGCAGCAATGCGTTTGTGTTCGGTTTCTTGTTGGCCTTGACGTCTTGACGACCAATGATTAACAATAATGTGTATTTGTTCATCATTTAAACGTCCCGTAACAAGCAAAACATCTCTTGTATAATCACGACTTCCATCTTCTTTTGTGAGATAAACAGCAAAAGGTTCGGAATGTGAAACTTTAAAAACATCAGTATCATAAATCAACGCCACATCAATACCGCGCTCATCAGAAGAATCGTAATGTACAATGTCGTAGTTGTAATGTTTAAGGTATTTACTTTTAATCAAATCTTTTACTACATGTTCGTTTTCGACTTCTGCAAGCCCTACAATTGCAGGCGGAGCATCAACGTCATCTCCACCAATTTGCGAAATAACTCGACCTAGTTTCTTTAGTTTTTTCTCATATCTTTTGGTGGTCCAACGCTTAGCGGAAGTTGGTAGAAAATCATCATCATTTGTATGTTCGTCATTTTTTGTATCGAACAAGTTTTCTATATTATAAAATGCAATCGTGTATTTGTTACTCATAAGGCTAAAGATATGACTAAAATAGATAAATTGATATGAGGCAATTACCTAAATTTGCACTTTAAATCATTCCGAAACAAAACGGAATCAAAGCCTTATTAAATTTTAAGGCACCAAAATAACTTATGTTAGAAAAAAAAGACATCAATCTAGAAAAGGTTGTACTTATAGGAATTGTTACTAAAGACCAAGACGAGGTTGTGTCTAAAGAATACTTAGACGAACTGGAATTTTTGACATATACAGCTGGAGGCGAAGTGGTAAAACGCTACACACAAAAGCTAGATATGCCTAACCCAAAAACATTTATTGGAAGTGGTAAGATGAATGATGTACAGGAATTTGTAAAAACACATGAAATAGGGACTGTTATTTTTGATGACGAATTATCTCCAGCGCAAGAGCGAAATATTAGTAAAATCCTGAATTGTAAAATCCTTGACCGCACAAATTTGATTCTTGATATTTTTGCTCAACGAGCACAAACGAGTTATGCCCGTACCCAAGTAGAATTGGCGCAATGCCAATATCTCTTACCACGATTAAAAGGAATGTGGACACACCTTGAACGGCAAAAAGGTGGTATTGGTATGCGTGGTCCTGGTGAAACAGAAATAGAAACAGATAGACGTATTGTACGCGATAAAATCTCGCTATTAAAGGCTAAGATTAAAACCATTGATAAACAAATGGCTGTACAACGTGGTAACCGAGGCAAAATGGTCCGTGTGGCTTTAGTTGGTTATACCAATGTTGGCAAATCTACTTTGATGAATGTGATTAGTAAGTCTGCAGTTTTTGCCGAAAACAAACTCTTTGCAACTTTAGATACGACAGTACGTAAAGTAGTGATTGGTAACTTGCCTTTTTTGGTAAGTGATACAGTTGGGTTTATCAGAAAATTACCAACACAATTGGTAGAATCTTTTAAAAGTACTTTGGATGAGGTTAGAGAAGCCGATTTATTATTGCATGTTGTAGATATTTCGCACTCTAACTTTGAAGAACATATAGAATCTGTGAACCAGATTTTAGATGAGATACAAAGTAAAGATAAGCCAACCATCATGGTGTTTAATAAGATTGATGCTTATGAAGCTGAGCCTTATGACGAAGAAGATTTAATTATCGAACGTACACCAGCTAATTATTCTATAGACGAATGGAAACAAACGTGGATGTCCAAAGTTGGCGATAACGCTTTGTTTATTTCTGCATTAAATAAAGAGAATTTAGACGAGTTTAGAAAACGTGTTTATAAAGAAGTTCGCGAAATACACGTGACGCGTTTTCCGTATAACCATTTTTTGTATCCAGATGTTGAGGATGTTCAGTAAATAAAAAAAGAGACCTAAATTTAGACCTCTTTTTTATATGTATTGTTTAAGTTATTAGAAGTTATAACTCAACCCAATCGTGTAATACGATTGTAAATCGTTATCAGCAGCAGCTAAAGTTGTCCCTTGGAAATTTGCAGCTTCTTGACGGTTGCTACGAAGACCAAAATCGAAACCTACTCCAATACCTTTCCATAAAGTATAACTAAAAGTGTTAATCCATGTCCAGTTAGATAAGTCACCATCTTCATAACTTTGAAAAGCAGATAGGTTAGTTTTAAATTTAACTTTACCTAATTGTTTGGTATAATCAGCTACTATTTTTGCACCAAAAGATGAATCAAAAACAGTATTACTATCAGAAAATACAAAGTTGTAATTTGCAGGATGGATAACAACAACCAAATCTGTAATTGGTGTCCATGTAAAACCAACACCAACATCTAGGTAACCTGGACTGTTAAAATTGTTTAGTAATGTTGTCCTGTATTCCATTAAACCAGAAACTGCCCACTTATCATTTAATCTTTGACCATAAAGCGACGTTAAATTAAACACATCTGTAGTTGGCTCAAAATCATCGCTATCTAATGGATTGTCTTCGTTATCTAGTTTGGTCCAGTTAAGGTTTAAGTTTAAGCTGTTTCTCCAAAAGTATTTGTCTTCAATTTTGTTAGCAAATGCATTTACTGTAAAGCCAATACTACCTGAAGAGTTGTTTGGAGCACCCTGCGCGTACCAATTACTAAATTGCGATAAGCTACCTCCAATAGTTCCAAAAGCACCAACGCGCCACCCAGGTAAGGCATCTATTTGAGCTTGAAGCGCATTAGCTTCGCCTTGATATTTATCTGCTTCTGCTTGCTTTTCAGCTTTTTGTTTTTGTAATTCTTCTTTAGTTTGAGAAAACCCAAGACTAAACGTTAATACTAATATTAATGATAAAATAAATCTAGTTTTCATAAGTTGAAAGTTTTATGGATTGTTATGCAAATATACTAATTGTAGGAAACGAAGTACTATTTTTTTCTTTTGTATAAAGGAACAGAAGAACATGCTTCACCAAACATGATAGATTTTGCAACAGCTTTTAGTTTTTGAGAAAGCAGAACTAATGCATTAGCTGGTACAGGTTTGTTAGAACAACCTTTTATGATTACTGGAGCATCTTGATATTCTGAAATGTCTAAATCTGAAATTATCTGTGCGTAAAGAATAGATTCTAATTGTTCTAAATTACCAATAACACTCAATTTTGCAATATCTTGAAGCTGTACAGAAATAAGCATATACGCCCAGTCTGGGACAATAGCATCTGTAGAACAATACAACGCTACGTATGCGTCTTGGTATTGAGACCAATCGTGTTCAGCAACATGTGTTCTAAAGTCTTTTTCACGGAGCACCAAACCTTCAAGCAACCAATCTTTAATGTCGAAAGCAATACGTTTCCCTTCAGGATAAAAATCTTCTAAATCTATGACCTGTAGCTTACTGTTTGCAACTCTATTTATAATTTCATCTGCCATTATTCATTCACTTTATAGCGTCTAAGACCATAATTTGTGTCTTCTTTCTCTACGTAGTTCAAAGCAATTTTACTACCTTCTAAAACAGGTTTGTCTAATTTAGAACAGTGGATTTTTTCATAGGTATCAACCTCAATTGAGGTGCGATTTTCTAAGTATTCAAATAATTTAATGCCTTTAATTTTCGAGTCCCATTTTGGTTGAACAACGCCTTCAAACACTTTTGATTTTGAGCCGCTACCGTAACCAATAAATCCAATAGTGTTTCCAGAAATCTCTTTTGAAGTATTTAAGCTCTCTGATAAATAACTCAATAAAGACATAAATATGGAAGCCGTATACATATTGCCAATTTCTGAAGAAGCTAATTCCCCAGCAGCGATGTTTTCAGCAATAAAGTCACTATATAATTTAGATTTATAAGCCGCTTTAGTCCATGTTTTTACATCGGTGTCTTCGGGTTTTCCTATGTCTTCAATTAAAGTATGGTAAAGAGGTGTCTCTTTTATCCAATTAAGCCAATTATCAAAAATTATACGACGACCATGATAAGCGTATGGCAAATGGAAAACGATTTGTTTCCAATTATTTACAAAGTCTGTTTTTTTCTGAGTGTCAAAATGTTCTAAAGCTTCGGTTATTCTATCTGCATAACACGCATTAGAAAACTGACCATCAAAAACAGGCTCTTCTTTAAAAACTTCTACGACCTCGTTACTATCTGACCAAAAACCAGAAGAAGTCGATTTTATAAATGTATCGATTGCTTCTTTAGAAGCTTCAATATTAAGTTCGGTTAGTACAGATTTTAATAATTCTGCTTTTTTGTATGTGCGACGAGGTTTAAAAAAATCGCCTTCACTTTTTGAAGCTACGCCCCAAGTATTGTTTATTGCTAGAATAGTTGGGTTATGACTCACTAAAACAGCCACTGCACCAGCACCTTGTGTGTATTCGCCAGTAGAATTGATATCATATTTTGAAAGGTCAGAAGCTATAACTACTGCTTTTCTGTTGGCATCTTGTTTTACCCAATCCAAGCTATTGTGTAAGGCATCAACAGCGCCAACACATGCAAAAGTCATGTCAAGAATATCACAATTTTTAAAACTGCGATTACCATACGTTTTAGCTAATTCTTTTTCTACGATTTCAACGGCATAAGTGGCTGTTGGTTTAGAACCATCTACAGCGCTTTCAGTGCCTAAATACACACGACCTATTTCGTTTGGGTCAATGTTATTTTGTAAAATAAGGTTTAACAGTGCATTAGCTGCAAAAGTTGCGGCGTCTTCACCAATATTTGGCACTGCCATTTTTTGTAAACCAAGGCCACGTTTTAATTTTTCGGCAGGGATACCTCTAGCTTGTGCCAAATTATCCATTGAAACATATAGTTGTGGTACATAAAAGGCTATCGCATCTACTCCTGTAGCATTCATAATTGCAGGTATTACAACATTCCTAATTCTAGTTTAGCTTCTTCACTCATTAAGTCATTAGACCAAGGAGGATCAAATGTAATTTCTACTTCAGCAGCTTTTACCTCATTTATAGACTTTACTTTTTCTTCTACTTCAAGAGGCAAAGTTTCTGCAACAGGACAGTTTGGTGATGTTAAGGTCATTAAGATTTTTACATCAAAATCTTCATTTACAAATACATCATAGATTAAGCCCAATTCGTATATGTCTACAGGGATTTCAGGGTCATATATGGTTTTTATAACCTTAACTATTTTTTCGCCAAGTGCGTTTGTATCTATTGTTATCTCGCTCATTTTAGTTTAATTGTGTTTGGTATGCAATGGCATACATTTTTAGCTGCTTTATCATGCTTACTAGGCCGTTTGCTCTAGTAGGTGATAAATGCTCTTTAAGGCCAATTTTATCTATAAAATCTGTGTTGGCTTCAATAATTGCTGTAGGATGTTGATTTGAAAATGCACGAATTAAAATGGCAATAATACCTTTTGTAATAATAGCATCGCTATCTGCTGTAAAAGTGATTTTGTCATCAGTCATATTGGCGTGCACCCAAACTTTACTTTGACAACCTTTAATAATGTTGACGTCTGTTTTGTGCGCATTATCAATAAGAGGTAAGGTTTTACCCAAATCAATCATATATTGGTAACGCTCTTCCCAATCCTCAAACATTGAGAATTCGTCAATAATTTCGTTTTGAATCTCTTCAATAGTCATTGCTAATTCTTTGGAAACAAAATTACTACTGTTTTTTTACTTTCTCAGCTATTGCTAACACTTTATTAACGAGTTTTTCAATCTCTTTTGGTGGGAAACCTTCATCAAAAGTAGGTGTCATATACACGACATCACCTTGTTTAATAGATAGTGTTGTACTTGCAGCGCCATCGTAGAGGCGTTTATCTGTAGGTGCTTTTAAACTTTGAAAAGTTTTTCTGTCAATGGCATCTAGTAGTTGTTCTATGTCTTCCCAGTCTTTAGCGTCGCAGGTATAATCGTCCATTTTTTGGAGACTTCTGTCTTCTGATAGCGTTACCTTAGCTTTAGAAATATAGGCATACTTTGCAAAACCTCTAGAGCGAGCTTCATATATAACTGCTACATCATAGTTTTGACCAACAGCTTTTTGTTTATCGGTCATTATCTGCTTTTCTGCTACAGGAGCTGCATTAGATTCATTAGAATTTGTTGTTGCTTGCTTTTGCGAATTACAAGACCCTGTTAAAAAGAATAAGGTCACTACACTGAATAAAAATTTCATAATAAAAGTGTTTTAAAAGTGTAAGTTACACTTTTGATGCCAAAAAAAAGGAGCTTCTATAGAAAGCTCCTTTTAAAATCAATATTTTTTAGTGTCTTTAGTTTCCTACCAAGGATGCTCTTGCACCACCTGGAGCAAAAATAGCACGCATTCTTGCTTTTTGACCTTCAGTAAATAAGCCCATACAATCATCATCAGAGTAATCCATATAGTTTTCTACCATGTCCGTAGTTCTACAACTTCTTTCTCCTAAATCACAACCGTAGTTTGGAGCATCTGAAGAAGGTGTGTCAGATACAAAATCATCTTGACGACATCTTCCATCACCCCAAATATGACGTAAGTTCATCCAGTGACCCACTTCGTGAGTTGTAGTACGACCTCCGTCGAAAGGAGCAGCTACAAAACCTGTTGTTCCAAAATACTGTGGAGACATTACAACGCCATCCGTAGAAGCATTACCTCCAGGGAATTGTGCGTAACCTAAGATACCACCTCCAATATTAGCAACCCACATAGTTAAGTATCCAGGTTGAGCAGGATAGGCTGCTTTTACTGCATTATTTGTACCCCAAGACGATGTAGAGTTAAATTGTCTGTCAACAACAGGAGTCATAAAATTGATATCAACATCAGCACCTAATCCTTGGAATTCAGCACGAACATCATTAAAGTTAGTATCGTTAAAATCTGCGTTTAAAACTGCCATTTGAGAATTAATCTGTGCAGAGCTAATATTTTGCTGATCGTTAGAATAGATGACATAAATGTATACTGGGATGTTAAGTGTTCCTAAACCATCATCAACTGGGTCTCCGCCACCATCACCATCACCACCGCCGTTTCCACCGCCTGGGCCTCCGCCATTTCCATTGCCGTTTCCACCGCCATTACCTCCAGGAGGTCTAGCATTAGCCATAAATTGGCGAGAATGGAGCTCTACTTCGTACATACGTTGATATAAGCCAGGATTTTCGTTTAATTGTTCATTAAGAACAGTCATAGAACTACAGTTTTTCCCATTTACAACTCTAGCATTTGTTCCATCTTCTGTAGCATTTGTGTATAAATAGAAGTCACTCATGTCTACTTTTGCCTGTTCTTGTTCAAGGTTGCTGCTGTCGTCGCTACATCCTGCAAAAAGAAGTGCCATTACAGCTACTCTTAAAATCGTTTTTTTCATTTTTTAGTTGGTTTTGTTAAAATTTTAACGAATATATCCTTTTTTGTTAATTTTTTAACAAAAATGAAAATAAATTATCAACTGATCGATGAAATGCAAATACAATAAAATAAAAAAACACCTTTTGAGGTGTTGAATTATAATTGTTTTAAAGGGCTAGTTGGTCACTTAAGATAACATTATGACTGCCTTTTTAAGTGCAGTAATAAAAGTATCTATTTCTTCTTTAGTGTTGTAGAACATAAATGAAGCACGAATAGTTCCTGGGATTTTATAATAATCCATAATTGGTTGTGCACAATGGTGTCCTGTACGAACAGCAATACCCATTTTATCTAAAATAGTACCAATATCGTAGGGATGAATATTGCCTACGTTAAAAGAAATTACAGATGTTTTTTCTTTTGCTGTTCCGTAAATTTTTAGACCTTCAATTTGCTCAAGTTGTTTTGTAGCGTATACAAGAAGTTCATTTTCGTAGTTTGCAATGGTATCAAAACCAATACTGTTCATATAATCTAAAGCTGCTCCAAAAGCAATGCCTCCGCAGACGTTTGGCGTGCCAGCTTCAAATTTATGAGGTAAACCTGCATAGGTTGTTTTTTCGAAAGAGACTTCTGCAATCATTTCGCCACCACCTTGATAAGGTGGTAATTTTTTTAACCATTCTTCTTTTCCGTACAACATACCTACCCCAGTTGGGCCACATATTTTATGGGCTGAGCAGACATAGAAATCTACATCCAAAGCCTGTACATCTGGTCTAATATGAGGGCAGGATTGTGCGCCATCAACTAAAACGGCTGCACCAACAGCATGCGCTTTTTCAATAATAGATTTAATGGGGTTTATAGTACCTAAGGCATTAGAGATGTGGTTTACAAAAACAAGCTTGGTATTCTTGTTAAGCAAAGCATCATATTCACTTAAAACCAATTCGCCATTGGCATTCATTGGTATAACCTTTAAAGTTGCTCCAGTACGTTCGCACAGCATTTGCCATGGCACAATATTACTGTGATGCTCTAAAGCAGAGACAATAACTTCATCCCCTTTTTTTAATAAAGAAGAAAAACCATTGGCCACTAAATTAATACCATGTGTTGTACCAGAAGTATATATAATTTCGTGAACATGCTTAGCATTAAAATGTTTTTGGATTTTTATACGAGCTTGCTCGTAAGCATCTGTTGCCTCTTGGCTTAATGCATGTACACCGCGATGAATATTTGCATTGTAATTACTATAATAGTCTACAATAACATCAATAACCTGTTGTGGTGTTTGCGATGTTGCGGCATTATCAAAATAAATCAATGGTTTACCATTAACCTCTCTATTCAAAATAGGGAAGTCTTTTCTTATGGCATCAACATTAAGGGCAATATGTTTTTGAGTAGCACTCATCTACAAATCAAACCCAATATTAACACCCAACTTCTGAGCGATAAGCTTTGTGATTCTACTTTTAATTTCTGGAATTTTCACAGAATCTAAAACGTTATTACTAAACGCAAACATTAATAAACCTCTAGCCTCCTTTTCAGGAATACCTCGAGAACGTAAATAAAACATCGCGCTTTCGTCTAGTTGACCAATAGTACAACCGTGCGTACATCTTACATCATCTGCAAAAATCTCTAACTGAGGTTTAGTGTTTATAGTTGCTTTATCGCTAACTAAAATGTTGTTATTAGCCTGAAAAGCATTTGTCTTTTGCGCTTCTTTTTCTACAACCACTTTCCCGTTAAAAACGCCGGTAGAATTAGCATCATAGATGCCTTTATAATCTTGGTGACTTTCACAATTTGGCTCTATGTGGTGTACTAAGGTATTATGGTCAACGTGTTGCTTATCTCCAATGATGGTAATGCCTTTCATTGTAGAATCGATGCGCTCACCATTTTGATAAAAATTAAGGTTATTGCGTGTTAATTTTCCACCAAAAGAAAAGGTATGCACTTTTGCTAAACTCTCTTGTTTTTGATTAACAAATGTATTGTCTATAAGAGATGCTGATTGCTTGTCATTCTGAATTTTATAGTAATCTACAATGGCACGTTTGTTAACAAAAATTTCAGTAACACTATTAGTAAGCACAGGGTTTTCCGTTAAACTCTGGTGACGCTCAATTATTTGAACATGAGAATTCTCATCAACAACAACCAAATTTCTTGGCTGAAGCATTAAAGCAGCTTCGTTACCCGTTGAGAAATGAATAATTTGTATTGGTTTTTCAACCACTCTATTCTTTGGAATATGTATGTATGCACCTTCTGCAGAAAAAGCTGTGTTTAATGAAGAAAGGCCGTCTTTTGTTGCTATTTTATTGAAATAATTATCAATAATCAGCTTGTATTTTGGCTTAGTTAATGCCGAAGACATTAAGCAAACATCAATACCATCATGTGTTGTGGCAGACAAATGAGAAGAATACTTACCATCTACGAATATGATTTTGTAAGCATCTATATCATGAATAAAGTACTTCTTTATATCTTTATATTCTAAAGCCTCATTTTCCTTAGGGAATACACTAAAATCGTTCTTTAAAATAGATTTTAAAGAGGTGTATTTCCAAGCCTCAAGCTTTTTATGAGGAAAACCTTCAGCTTCAAAGGTTTTCATAGCATCTATTCTTATATCATGTACAGGAGAATCTACATCTACTGTATTCTCAAAAGCCATAAAAGACGATACTAGTTTTTCTTTTAATTCCATATGTTTCGATGGGCACTGAGGTTCTCGAAGTGCTCCTAAATTTTATTCATCAACTGGTCATTTCGAGTACCTCAATGACCAAAAAAAGCTAATGATTAAGCGTTTACTTCTTCTTTAATCCAATCGTAGCCTTTGGCTTCTAGCTCATGAGCCAATGCAGCTGTTCCTGACTTTACGATTCTTCCATTATATAGCACGTGAACATAATCAGGAACAATGTGGTCTAAAAGTCTTTGGTAGTGTGTAATTACAACTACAGCATTGTCTTTTGATTTTAGTTTGTTTACACCATTAGCTACAATACGTAAAGCATCGATATCTAAACCAGAATCCGTTTCATCAAGGATTGCTAATTTTGGCTCTAACATGGCCATTTGAAAAATTTCATTACGCTTTTTTTCACCGCCAGAAAAGCCCTCGTTTAAAGATCGAGATAAGAACTTGCGGTCTATTTCTAGAAGCTCAGATTTCTCACGGATAAGTTTAAGCATCTCGTTTGCAGGCATATCTTCTAAACCTTTTGCTTTACGAGTTTCGTTTATAGCCGTTTTCATAAAGTTAGTAACACTAACTCCAGGGATTTCTACAGGATATTGAAATGATAAAAAGATACCTCTATGTGCACGTTCTTCAGCACTTAGTTCTTCTAAATCTTCACCATTTAAGATAATTTCGCCATCTTCTACTTCATACTCTTCTTTACCAGCAATTACTGAAGCTAAGGTACTTTTACCAGAACCATTTGGCCCCATGATTGCATGAACTTCGCCAGGCTTAACATCTAAGTTTATTCCTCTTAAAATTGGTTTATCCTCAACACTAGCGTGAAGGTTATTTATCTTTAACATAGTCTTAGTTTTCTATTTTAATAACGTCGTTTTGTTCTGGATTAGGTGCTTCGACCTTAATTGTTTCTTTTATTTCAACAAAGAATTGCCAAGCATCTTCTTTGTTGCTTTCAAATCGTTTAGCTCTAACAGTAACAGGCACCATATCTGTAGGTTCTTTTTTGAAAGCTTTTACTTTTTCATTTAAGGCTTTCATGTTGTCATCCACAACAACACCATAGATAGAGTTTGGTGTTTGAATAACAGCGGCATTCTGGTTTTCGTCATAGATAAAATCGCCTTTTAAAGTAATAAGACCATCATTTTGGTCGTAAGTTTTTGAAGCGTCAACCTCAGTAGTTACTGTTTCAGTTTTTGAATCATTTTTGCACGAAACAAATAAGGTAACGCACAAAATAAGTGTAAAAATATTTTTTGTCATTAGTCTAAATAATTTGGAGAATGTGGAACTCTAATTAAATCTTCTCTACTATGCTGGATAAAAACATCAGCATTGTTTTCTTTGGCAAAAGCCTCAAAAGCATCCATGCTTTTTAATGTCATTTCTGCATCGAAGTTAAAAATTGGCACACGTTTATGTTCTCTGTTTTCTTGAAGGTGATATAAATCTCCTGTTAGTAAAATATTTCCGTAAGTATTAAGCTTTAAGAATAAAACTTGATGTCCAGGTGTATGTCCAGGCATTGATTTGATAACTACTGTACCATCTCCAAAAACGTCATAATCACCATTAAGCTTTTGCACTTTAGTTAACGCTGCAATTGGAGGATAGTTGTCGCCTTTTTTCTGTTCTTCGCTAGTTATAAAATTATATTCAGCTTCTTGTACTAACCAAGTTGATGCAGCAAATTTTGAAGCAGAACCTGTATGATCAAAATGTGTATGTGATACTGCGATATAATCAAAATCTTCAGGCGCTAATTTTAATTCTGCTAATTGTGATATTACAGAGTCATTTCTTGAAACAGTAAATGCACCATTTGGTGTAGTAAAAGGTTCTTGGCCAACTAAACCTTCAGCTAAACCAGCATCCCATAATAGGCGACCTTTGGGATGTTCGATAACATAAAATGCATTTGAAAACGTTTTGGATTGCCCAGTGTAAGTTGTGTCTTGAGAAAATAACTCAAGATTATTAACTCTGATTTTCCCACCATCAAGAACATAAAGTTTTACGCCTTCTTTCTTGGAAGCTTCAGCTTCTTTTTGAGCGTCATTGTAGCCATCTTTCACACCTTCTTTAAAGTCTTTACAAGACAAAAAAGTTAAAGTAACTACTAATAAAATGATTAGTTTTTTCATGGTTGTATGTCTATTATCCAACAGAACCTTCTAGAGAAATCTCAAGTAATTTTTGAGCTTCAACAGCAAATTCCATAGGGAGTTTATTTAATACTTCTTTACTAAATCCGTTAACAATAAGCGCAATGGCTTTTTCTGTATCAATACCACGTTGGTTACAATAGAATATTTGGTCTTCACCTATTTTACTTGTTGTGGCTTCATGTTCTATTTGAGCAGATTTGTTTTTAACTTCTATATATGGAAACGTGTGTGCGCCACACTCATTACCCATTAACAAACTATCACATTGCGAAAAGTTACGAGCATTTTCTGCACGAGAACTAATCTGAACCAATCCACGATAAGAGTTTTGAGATTTACCAGCAGAAATACCTTTAGAGATTATGGTTGACTTAGTGTTTTTACCTAAGTGAATCATTTTTGTTCCTGTGTCTGCTTGTTGGTAATTATTTGTGACTGCGATTGAGTAAAATTCTCCAATAGAGTTATCACCTTTTAAAACACAAGATGGATATTTCCAAGTGACAGCACTTCCTGTTTCTACTTGAGTCCAAGATATTTTTGCATTCTTTTCACAAAGGCCACGCTTAGTCACAAAGTTGTAGACACCACCTTTTCCTTCGGCATTTCCTGGATACCAGTTTTGTACGGTACTGTATTTTATTTCTGCATCATCAAGAGCAATAAGCTCTACAACAGCTGCGTGCAACTGGTTTTCATCACGGCTAGGAGCAGTACAACCTTCTAAGTAAGACACATAACTACCTTCATCAGCAATAACCAGAGTTCTTTCGAACTGTCCTGTTCCTGCTTGGTTAATACGGAAATAAGTAGAGAGCTCCATCGGACAACGTACACCTTTTGGGATGTAACAAAAGCTTCCGTCACTAAACACCGCAGAATTTAAAGCTGCATAAAAATTATCTTTTGTAGGAACAACAGTACCAATATGTTTTTTCACTAACTCAGGATGTTCCTGGATAGCTTCAGAGATACTCATAAAGATGATGCCTTTTTCCGCTAGTGTCTTCTTAAACGTCGTTGCTACAGAAACAGAATCTACGACCACATCCATCGCAACACCAGCAAGCTTTTTTTGCTCATCAAGAG
Source organism: Winogradskyella sp. (assembly GCA_004211785.1). Lineage (GTDB taxonomy): Bacteria > Bacteroidota > Bacteroidia > Flavobacteriales > Flavobacteriaceae > Winogradskyella. The sequence goes on along the minus strand of SHBX01000004.1, from coordinate 16,921 downwards.
AAATTCCCAGTTTTTCAAAAGTGGCTAACAGCTCTGGATCAACTTCGTCAATACTATCGTATTTTGGTTTGCTGTTGGGAGCAGAATAATAAGAAATGGCTTGAAAATCTGGTTTTTGGTAATGCACGTTTGCCCATTCTGGCTCAGTCATTTCTTTCCAAATCTTAAAAGCTTCAAGACGCCAATTAGTCATCCATTCTGGCTCTTCTTTCTTCTTTGAAATTGCTCTTACTATATCTTCGTTAAGACCATTAGGAAAAGTTTCAGACTCAATATCTGTGTAAAAACCATACTCATACTCTTTGGTTTTTAATTCTTCTCTTAAATCGTCTTCAGTATATTTTGACATCTTATATTTTTTTGAAAGCCTTCCTCAAGGAAGGTTTTAGAAAAGTTTATAACGAAAATGATTCGCCACAACCACATGTTCTATTGGCATTAGGATTGTTAAACACAAAACCAGTTCCGTTAAGTCCACCGGAATACTCTAAAGTTGTGCCGATGAGGTAAAGAAAGCTTTTTTTGTTGACGATAATTTTTACACCATTGTCCTCAAAAACTTTATCACCTTCTTCTTGATTTTTGTCAAACTTTAAATCGTAAGATAAACCAGAGCAACCACCACTTTTTACGCCAACTCTTACGTAATCTGTAGTTGCGTTAAAGCCGTCATCTTGCATAAGTTGTACAACTTTTTGTTTTGCTGTTTCAGAAACCTTTATCATATCCTTATATAGATTTTCTCTAAATAGAGTGCAAAGATACGATATAGCTGAGTTCCTACAACATTTACTAACATTATATTAAGATATGATTTAATAGTATTTAGCTATACTGAAATGCTAAAAGGGCAACATCAATACTATTAGGAAAATAAAAAACCAATTATGCAATTCTTCGTTTAAGTAGAAAAAGTTGACGAAGTGTGTTTTCAAATGTTTTATCTGCACCGCTAGGGTTAAAATCGCCTTGCTTATTCATGATAGCAGCTGTATTGCAATGCTTACATTTTAATAAGTCGTTGCCATTAGCCTCATCTTGAGGTTTGTAAAAATTATGGCCAAAGACGATACAAGATATATTATCTGTATTTGTAGGTTTCATATTTGGTGATTTGGGGGACGGCTAATATAGATAAATAATTCACCTACGCAAGCTGAAATACATATTTTTTCGATGAAATGCATAAAATTTATAGAATTTTACTATAAATCTTAATTCTGAAAGTCTGGATTGGTTAAAAAAGAAGGGTCAGATAGTGAAAGTAAAAAAGCTTTTAGGTCAGCTTTATCTTGAGCAGAAAGTTGAACACCACCTTGTGCAATGTTTTTCATCAATGGATCTATAGTAGGAGAGTTTTGTAGTCCTTCGCTGTAAAAATCTATAACTTCATCTAAGGTGGCAAAACGACCATCATGCATAAAAGGAGACGTGTAAGCGAGATTACGTAATGATGGCGATCTAAATTTACCATTATCATTGGGATCTCCAGTTACTGAACCAAGTCCTAAATCTGTAAATGTAGCATCTAGTCCATTGTTGTGAAAATCATTATCTGTCCAAAGCGGATTATTAGGATTACCATGGCAATGAAAACAATCGCCTTTATCCTCACGGAGAAAAACATCTAATCCGTTTAGTTCTTGTGGCGTTAAAGTCGTTTGACCTAAAGAATATCTATCGAATTTGGAATTTGCAGAAATTAAAGTTCGTTCAAATTGAGCTATTGCTTTAGCTGCTAATTCTTTTGTTATGGTAGAAGTATTAAATGCTTGTTGAAAAAACTCAGGATATTCAGGATGATTTTGTAATCTATCAACTACATCTTCCCAGTCACTATGCATTTCTATAGGGTTTTCCACAGGTTCTAGAGCTTGTCTTTCTAGACTTAATTCTTTGCCGTCCCAAGCAAAACGTTCGTTATAATTCCATGCAAGATTAAAAAGAGGCATAGAGTTTCTTGTGCCAAAAACACCATCAATTCCAACGCTTGTTGGAGTATCATCCGTAAAAGCATTTTGCGGCGAATGACAACTTGCACAAGCCATAGTTTGATCTCCTGATAAAATCTGGTCAAAAAATAAGCGCTTTCCAAGTGCAACGCCTTCAACAGTTTGGGTGTTGTCATTAGGGATTACAGGAGGAATGATATTACTTGAAAAAATTTCTGGAATTTCTAAATCTAAAGCAACAGGCGTGTAGCCGTCATTTTCATTATCACTAGAACATGAAAAAAAAAGGAAATAAAAACACACTATGGAGATTAGCTTTTTCAAATTGTTTTATTGTGAAACAGACCCCAGCGTAAATACACTTTGCCCGTTTTGAAACATTTGTATCTGTGCAGCAGAATTTGGCATGAGCACTGTATTTAACTGATTTAAATCCCAAGTGTTAGGGTTTCTAAACCATTCTGCAATATTCATTTCAATATTAAAAGTAGCATCATTTGTAATAGTAACCGCTCCTAAATTAACTGTAAAAAAAGTGTCTTGAGGAAATGTTGGGTCCATTCCAGGATTATCAACAGCTCTAATGGCGTGATAATTAAAATTGGCTTCCATATTGCTATTGTCTAAATACTTACCATCAAATTGCATGTAGTGATAACCACCACCTAACATTGCTGGTACATTAAAAGATGCAGAGTTTAAATCTAGATAGTTTTCGGCATTGTCAGTATTATCAAATCCAAAAGTAAAAGAGACATTACTATAATTACCTGAAGGAATTTGTGAGCCAAGTTCAAAACTAAGATTGTTGTTATTTGTTACGTCTACCAAATTGTAATTATCTAATTCTAAAACTTCATTTGACGTTGTTGTGAAAGTTACATCAGATATAAGATAACGTAAACGCTCAATACTAATCATCTCACCATTTTCATTAGTGAATTGTATGGTATTAAAGTCTACATTAGTTACTGAGGTTCCGTCAAAGTTATGCGAGAAATTAAATGTAGTATTAGTTTGTATTATTGTATTTGTGGCATCATCATCACTACAAGATACAAGGCATAGGCTAATAAATAACAGGGCAAAAATCTTTTTCATATGCTAATTTTTCTAATTTATTTTGAATAATAGTAGGTCTGCAAACCCTTTATTTTCTAATATGTCCTCATCATTGCTTGACGTATCTCCAACAACAACGACAGATTGGTCATTTAGTTCTGCAATACCATACGCAAAGTCTATATTAGTTCCTCCAGAAGAGGCTTCCCAGATTAGGTTTCCATTATTATCTACTTTAACAGCCCATGCATCATTTTGTCCTTTATTTTCTGAAACATCTCCATCGCTACTTCTAGAACTTCCAGATATAATAAATCCATTATCTTGAGTGGTATTGATGTCGCGAGCAACATCAAAACCGCTTCCACCTATTGTTTTTTGCCAGATGAGGTTTCCGTCTGTTGAAATTTTTATCAGCCAAAAATCAGCAGCTCCATTATTACTAGAGACATCCAAATCGTTGCTTCGCGTTTCGCCTACAATAACAATATTTCCATCATTTGCTTTTACCATTGCTCTAGCTTCATCGGTTTCTGTACCACCAAAAGATTTTTCCCAAACCAAGTCTCCATCAGCATTTACCCGTACAACCCAAAAATCGTAAGTACCTTTATTTGCAGAAATATCAGTGTCTTCACTATCAGAACCACCAGCAATTATAAACCCACCGTCATTCATTTCTACTGCACCAACTGGTGTGTCGGTAAAATTACCTCCAAAATATCTGCTCCATTGTAAGTTTCCAGAAGCGTCAAGTTTTATCGCCCAATAATCGCCACCTGCATGTCGTGCTGTATTTCTATTTGTGTTTCCTTGTCCGTTAGATGAAGTTACATCTAAAACACCAGTTAAAAGATATCCAAAATCTGAAGTTTGGATTACTGAGACACCCATATCATCACCTTGAAAACCAAAAGATTTTTGCCAAGATATATTACCAGCAGCATCTAATTTGGATATCCAAAAATCCTGTGAACCATTATTTTCTGTGACATCAAAATCAGAACTTTCACTTGTGCCAATTATGGCATAACCACCATCTTGGGTTTGTATAATTTCACGACCTCTATCATCTTGAGAACCACCATAAGTTTTTTGCCATTCTAGCGTGTTTTGAGAAGAAAACTTTAAGAGCCAATAATCAAAACTTTCATCTTGCTTATCTGTAATATTCCCATCATTACTTTGAGTATAACCCAAAATAGCATAACCGCCATCATTTGTTGCTACGACTGATTGCGCACTATCATTGTTTGAACCACCAAGAGTAGAAACTGAAGTAAGATTACCGCCAATGTTCGAATTTAGATTACTCAAATCTTCAACACCAGTACAACATAAAATGGTACTAATAAGTAGGACATAAAAAAAAGACTTTTGGGCTTTCATCTCTTTAATAGTTTACATGCTTTTTTGGACAATAATAAGTCCACGTTCAATATCTCCTATCATAATGTTTCCACTAGCAAAATAGGGGTAAACACTCCAAACGCCATTAAACTCTGAGGCATCGTTTGCTGGGTATGTGTCTATAAAATGAGTTTCAGTCATTGGGTTTGTTGTTGAGCTTATATTAGAAATATCCAAGATGCGTAATCCAGCTCTATAATTAGATAAGTAATATTCATTACCTACAACATAGCCATTATGGTCGATTGCGGGTGTAGGGCCAAAATAGTTTGCCGATGGAACAGGATTATCTAAATCAGAAAAATCGAATATTAAAGTTTTAGTATTGAAACCAAAATTTCTTTCATCTATCTCATCACCTAAGATAAAATAACGTTGATCTTCGGTAAACCAACCTTGATGCGCGTAAGCTGTTTGAGGATATGTGAAATCACTAATAGGAATAACATTAGACTTATCTGTAACATCTAATATTACAACCCTATCTGTATTACCATTACTTCCTACATAGATTTCTCGACCCTGATAATCTGGGTCAGGACCGTTGTAGGTAATGACCTGTGCATCATGAGAGTAACCACCAGCTGTATAATCACCTAAGAATGTTGGATTCATCGGATTAGAAATATCGATAAAAATTGGTCCTCCACCATTTGTAGCAGTACAACCTACGAGATAGGCAACGGCTTCACTCTCATTGATAACTATGTTATGACAACTTCCAACACCAGTATATAATGCATCAACTGTAAAAGTCTCTGGAGGATTAGTGACGTTTCGTAAACGCGTGAGGTCAAAAACTTGCATACCGTGATTACCAACATTATCAGCAACAATAAACGCATGATTATTGTAAACTTTGACATCTCGCCAAAAGTTTGTTCCAGCACTTGAGTTTAATCGCCCTAGAAATATAGGATTTATCGGATCTGTGACATCTACAAAAGCTGTAGTATTTGTAAGACCAACTAAGGCATATTCTTTGTTTGTAGTTGGATCTGTCCAGCCCCAAATATCGCTACCTTCAATATTAGACGCTGTGCTTCCGCCAAGTGTTGCCGCATCTATTGTACCCATAACGTCAATACCATTACATGGAAAAGGTCCAGCCATACCATTATCACATGGGAATAAAGGACTTGCTGTATTATCACATACATTACCAATGCCATCATTATCATCATCTTCTTGTCCAGCATTTGGATTTAGAGGACAATTATCATCAACATCTGGAATACCATCATTATCATCATCTGTATCACATACATCACCTTCGCCATCATTATCAGTATCTAATTGATCCGGATTAGGATTTGTAGGGCAGTTGTCATCTGCATTTAATACACCATCGTTATCCAAATCTGCATCACAGGCATCACCAATACCATCATTATTGGCATCTGCCTGGTCATTATTTGGAGTTGAGGGACAATTATCAATATTGTCGTCTATGCCATCATTATCAGAGTCTACGCCAGATCCTGTTGGAGGCGGATTAGGTATTTGACCTTCATCATCATCACAGCTTAATGTAAAAAGTGTCATAATGCAAAGTAGAGAGATAAGTGTAAGTTTAGGTATTTTCATGGGGTGTTTTTTTTGCAATTTAACCATTAATTAAGAATTACTCTAAATACTTAACTGAAATTAGATGAATAAATTACATGTTAATTGTTAAAAGCATAATATTTTTGCAGAATGATAGAAGATAAAAATCCACAAAGGACTCCATTGAGCGAACTAGGTGAGTTTAAGCTCATTGAGCATTTAACAGAACAATTTAAAATAAACCATAAATCTACAATTAAGGGTATTGGTGATGATGCGGCTGTTTTGAGCCCAGAGAAAAAGCAAATTGTTGTTACTACAGATTTATTGGTTGAAGGTGTTCATTTTGATTTGAGTTATGTACCCTTAAAGCATTTAGGTTACAAATCAGTTATGGTTAATTTATCTGATGTATGTGCTATGAATGCACAAGCAACACAAATTACGGTTTCTATTGCTGTATCAAACCGCTTCCCACTTGAAGCTTTAGAAGAATTATATGCTGGTATTGAAACTGCATCTAGGATGTATAATATTGATGTTATTGGTGGAGATACGACGTCATCTACTTCTGGGCTTATTATTTCCATCACAGCTATTGGCGAAGTGGATGAAGATAATGCGGTAATGCGCTCCGGAGCAAAACCTAATGACTTATTGGTTGTAACTGGTGATTTGGGAGGCGCCTACATGGGTCTTCAAATTTTGGAACGAGAAAAAGAGGTTTTTAAAGTTAACCCACAAAGTCAACCAGACTTATCAATGTATACATATATTGTAGAGCGTCAGTTAAAGCCTGAAGCTCGTAAGGATATTGTTGATTTACTAAAACAATTGGAAGTAAAACCAACAAGTATGATAGATATTAGTGATGGTCTATCTTCTGAAATCATGCATATATGCAAACAAAGTAATGTTGGTGTAGATGTATACGAAAACAAAATTCCTCTTGACCCTCAAGTGATTTCTACTTGTGAAGAGTTTAATATAGACAGCACAACTATTGCACTTAACGGCGGCGAAGATTATGAGCTGTTAATGACCATCTCTCAAGAAGACTTCCCAAAAATAAAAGGCAACCCTAATTTAACAGTCATTGGTTATATGACTGAAGCCGACCGAGGCTTACATTTAGTAACTCGAGCAGAAACTAAAGTGCCCATCATAGCAAAAGGTTGGAAAAACTTTAACGAGACTGAAAACGAAAAATAGGGTTAGTAGTTATTTAATTTTTTAGCGTTTAGTTGTTTTATTTTTTTAGAATACATTTTAGAAAGCGTAGCATTTATTTCTTTATACTTCGGAGTAAGTTCAATCAGTTTGCCGTTACTGTTTGTAGTATACTGACAATTACAGCGCTTACATTTGTATTCTTTTACATGATGAGTAATCTTTTTTGACGTTAAAAGATGATGGCCTAAGAAATAGCAATTAAAGTTTTTAATTTTCCTCATTATGTATGTTTCGATTTTATAAAGCTATAAATCAAAACATTATTAAAAAAACAAAACCACTGTGTAAGCCAAATTATCGACTAAAAACTATTTTTCAGGATTAGTAACACTCTTTAGCGAAAAAAAATGCGTTATAGTCTATAATTTATGCCGCCGAAGTATTAAACCTTTGCGCATTCATTCTAGATAATTTATTAGAATAAATTTTTGCTAGCGTAGCATTTATCTCTTTAAATTTTGGCGTAAGCTCTGTAAGGTGTCCATTGCTATTAGTTGTTAATTCTTTTTTGCAACATGAACATTTATATTCCTTAACATGATGTGTTACTTGTCTAGTAACTTTATAATTATGACCAAAAATAGCGCAATATAGTTTCGATGGATTAGTTGCAGAGGTAGATTTTTTCATAATTAGTTAGATTTGGAATGACTAACTTAAAAATAATAATCAATATTAACGTTAAAGTGTTTAATTTTTCGCTAAAACGTATTTAAAAAGTAAGACAATTCTTGTTTATTTTCAATATGACTCATATGCCCTTCTGAGAAAACAATGATTTCTGTATCTGTATCTTTTAATTTTTCTATTAAAAAACCCTTATCAACTATCCAATCTCTTTCGCCAATAATAATAGCTTTTTTGCCTTTGATGGTTTTAAAAATTTCAAAGCGCTCTGGTCGTATAGCCATGCCTTTATGTCCAGCTATAAATCCTTGCCTCGAAGTTTTCAAACCTATTTCTAATGCTTTCTCAAACTCATCTTTAAAATTTTCTCGACTACTTTCCGGAAACAAATTAGTGAAAGACATTCGTACCAAAGTTTCATAATTATCTGTTGCCATTTGAACAGCTCTTGCTCTCAGTATTTTTCGGTCATTATTATCTGCTTCAAAAGTAGAATTCATCAAGCATAAATCTTTAACTAAATCGGGATACATTTCAGATAATGCCAAGGCAACATAGCCTCCCATAGAATGCCCTATGCATGTAACTTTATCAATTTTTAATTCTTTTAGTACAGAAAAAACCGCCTTTGCCATTTCGTCCATACTATGAATATAACCGATACTTTCTGATTGCCCATGTCCTAACAAATCTACGCAAACGACTAGATAATTTTTAGAAAGGTCTTCTATAAAATCATCCCACATCTCTAGAGTTTCAAGAAACCCGTGAAGCAATAAAAGGGTTGGACCTTTTCCAGTTGAGGTATAATGAATTTTAGTTTTTTTGTAAGTCGTAATCATGATAACAAAGATAATTTTATCATGGATTATTTAGAGTAAATCATCAATAACTATTCACTATATTTGAAACTATTCTAAATCAAAATACATAAATCTTATGGCTTTAAGACGCTGGTTTACGCTATTCATTCTTTTACTTTCCGTAACATTAAATGCTCAAATTGAAGACGCTCAACTCGATAAGCTTATTCAAGAAACCTTAACGACTTTTGACGTTCCTGGAATTTCTGTTGGTATAGTAAAAGACAATCAAATCATTTATTCGCGAGGTCATGGTGTACGATCTTTAGAAAATAATAAACCAATGAATCCAAACACGCTTGTTGGTGTGGCATCTAATAGTAAAGGATTTACCTGTTTTGCTTTAGCCATGATGGTTGATGCAGGGACACTAAATTGGGATGATAAAGTTCGTAAGCATATTCCAGAATTTCAGATGCCAGACCCTTGGGTGACCGAAAATTTTACCGTTAGAGATTTGGTAACCCACAGAAGTGGTTTGTCTTTGGGCGCTGGTGATTTAATGTTCTTTCCAGAAGGCAGTGACTTTGATGTTGATGATGTTATTGCCAACATGAAACACCTAAAACCTGAGTCTTCTTTTAGAAGCAGATTTAGATACAACAATAATATGTACATCATTGCCGGTGAGGTTTTAAAACGTGTTAGCGGCATGTCTTGGGAAGAATTTATAGAAAATAAAATCATGAAACCTGTTGGCATGACTAATAGTAAAGCATCTTATAATCGTGTCACAGATAAGAGTAATATTATTGATGCGCATACAAGGACGGAAGGTGAGGTTATTAAAATCCCTCACGATTGGTCACCTTTGGCTAATCCTGCTGGTGGCATTATGAGTAACGTTCGTGATATGCTGACTTGGGCACAATTTTTAATGAACGATGCCGTAACTGTAGATGGTACCCGTTTATTGGACAAAGAGTTATTCCATGAGTTATGGCAATTACAAACACCTCTAAATGTTAGAACGGGTGATTGGTATGGGTCTAATTTTAGAGGTTATGGATTAGGTTGGTTTGTGACAGACGTTAAAGGCGGACACAAGCAGGTTTATCATACTGGCGGATTGTTAGGAACAGTTACACAATTTACAATGATTCCAGATTTGAACTTAGCCATTGTAGTGTTAACTAATCAGATGAATGGTTCTGCATTTAATACGATTACAAATACGATTAAAGATTCTTATTTAGGTTATGAGAATCGTAATTGGCTTAAAAATTATGGCGGAAGAAATGCAAGATATATCAAGTATAACGATAGTATAAAAACTGCGGTATATGCACAAGTCAATAAAATAAATGGTAGCACCAAACTACCAAAACCAAATCAAATTACAGGAACTTTTAATGATGCTTGGTTTGGAAATATGATGATATCTCATGACGGGAAACGTTATAAAATAAAAAGCGAACGCTCATCTCAACTTTATGGAGAGTTATTACCTTATAACGCAACAACCTATGTTGCCAAATGGAATAATAGGAGTTTTGATGCCGATGTGTTTGTGAAATTCACCTTTGACAAAGATGGCAAGGCGCAATCCGCTACGATGGAATATATTGCCCCGATAACAGATTTTAGTTTCGATTTTGGAGACTTAGAACTTAAAAGAATTGACTAGTGTACAAGCGTAAAGTTCTCCTGGTAACCGCATTTGGTTTATTCTCTTTGTTTTTTGGCGCTGGTAATTTATTAATCCCACCGTTATTAGGTTACAATGCTGGTGAGCAATGGTTTTGGGTCACTTTAGGTTTTATGATTACTGCGGTAGTCATTCCTATTATTGGTATTATGGCACATGCCAGATTGCAAGGTACCATGTACGATTTTGGTAAAAAAGTGTCACCATGGTTTAGCTCAATCTATTGCGTAATTGTCTATATCATTTCTATTGCAATACCATCACCACGTACGGCTTCTGCAACTCATGAGATTGCTATTCATCCTGCTTTTGGGACAGACCCATTATGGACGAGTTTAATATACTTTGCATTGGTGCTTGTATTTGTTTTAAATCGGTCTAAAATTTTAAATTTTATTGGTAAATTTTTAACGCCGCTAATTGTTATTATGCTATTACTAGTTATTGGTATCGGGTTGTATAATAGTAATTTGGCTAATCCAGCCACATTTGAATCTCCTATAGTAAGTGGAATTTTAGAAGGTTACCAAACGTTTGATGCCATTGGCGCAGTGGTTGTTGGTGCGTTTATAATTGTGTCGTTAAAGTTCAAAACTATTGCTGTTGAAGCTTACGAAGCCAAAAAATCATTAATCCGAAAAGCTGGATTAATTGCTGGTTTAGGCTTGTTTGTCATTTATGCTGGCTTGATTTCTGTGGGTGCCTATTATGGCTCAGAAATTAATGTAGATAATACCTTGAGTAATGATATGCAACGCGCTAATTTACTAAGAGGTATTAGTATTTCTGCCTTAGGGACTTTCGGAAATACAGTATTGAGTATTCTAATTTCTTTGGCTTGTTTTACCACAGCTGTAGGCATTGTTGCCGGAACAGCCGACTACTTTAGAGGGTTATTCAATAGCTCAAACAAGGCTTATGTAATTACAGCAATTGTAGCTTGTATTGCTGGTGTTGGTGTTGGACAACTTGATTTTCATTCTATAATTGTAATCGCTTATCCGGTACTATTATTTATTTATCCAATAACTATAGTCTTGATAATTCTCAATGTGTTATCTGAAAAGTTAACCACACCTTTAGTCTTTAGAGCTGTAGTTATAGCCACATTTATGTTTAGTGTCCCAGACGTTATAGGATTTATAAGTCCATCGGAAAGTTTAAAAACGATAATCAGTTATATTCCTCTAGCAAATCATAGTTTGGGTTGGGTATTACCAGCTTTAGTCGCTTTTGTTTTAGCTAATGTATTTCAAAAGAAATCTACTGTGCATTCAAATTCTTAATCGCAGAAAAGGCTTGATCTACTAAATGACTTTCTACCAAAACGGTAAACTCGTTTGTGGTAGAAATCACTTCATGGAGCGAAATACCTTCCCAGGCAAAACGCTTAAAAATTTGGTAGTACAATCCAGAAATTCGCTGGTTGTTTTTAGGCAAGCGCATACTTATAGACGATAGATTTTCTTGAGAATCTATCATTTTTTCATTTTTAAAACCTTCTAGAATGATTCGTTTTTCTGAAGATGATACTACAATATTACTTTCATAAACACCTTTAGAAAATCCATAGAACGATTTTGTGTCTAAAGTTTCCATAACATTAGAATGACTCTTAATCAAGGTGTCCGAATTCTGAAACGTGTAATCAATTAAATTAGAACGCACGGTAATATCTCCCAACTGTTTTAGCACCGCTTTTAACTGATGCGATTGCCGCAAATGTACAGGAGGCGCGTAACGTCTTAAGGCCATCATAATGGCACCAGTTTTTACAGGCTTTCCTAGCATTTTACTTACCGGAGCTTGTAGTTCTTCGGATAATGCCGAAAAGTTTATAATTTGACGAAACAGCGCTTCTTCTAAAAAGGGTTGTTTAATTAGAATGTCTTCTACACAAGAGGCAATAGTTTTCATTTCTTATTTGTTATATAATTAACAATGTGTGCAAAAATAAACTATTTCTATTAATAATTAGCAACACAGCAAGATGCACATCTATTTTTGCACTTTAAAATTGAAACTCATGTTAGTATATAAGTTTGGAGGTACATCTGTTGGCTCAGTCGTGAATATGAATCACGTGAAAGACATCATCAATACCAAAAACCAAAAAATAGTGGTGCTCTCTGCCATGTCTGGCACCACAAATGCATTGGTTGCTATTTCAGAAAATATTGCAGCAGGAGATATTAATGCCGCAAAAGAACAGATTAATCATCTTAACGATACCTACAATGCAGCGGTTTACAATTTGTTGCATGAAGCCTCTTTAAGACAAGAAGTAAGCAACTATGTCAATGGGATTTTTAAGAATCTACACCAAGCCGCTACACGAAATTTTAATACCCAATTGCACAATAGTATTCTAGCCAATGGTGAGTTGCTATCTACATTTATGTTTAGCAGATTTTTACTGCAAGAAGGTTTTAATGTAGCAGTATTGCCAGCTTTAGATTTTATGCGTGTAGACCGCAACAACGAGCCAGATAATTTTTACATCAAACAAAATCTATATCGTCTTATTGATAGCCTACCAGCAGCAGACATCTATATTACGCAAGGGTTTATTAGCTTGGATGCTGATGGTGCTATTACCAATCTGCAACGTGGCGGTAGCGACTATACAGCGACGATTATTGGTGCAGCTATCGAAGCAGATGAGGTACAGATTTGGACCGATATCGATGGGTTTCATAATAACGATCCGCGTTTTGTAAACGATACCAAAGCCCTATCGCATTTGTCTTATGACGAAGCTGCAGAGCTGGCTTATTTTGGAGCAAAAATTTTACATCCGCAAACGGTAATGCCCGTAAGGCGTTTAGACATACCATTACGATTGAAAAACACCATGGCGCCAGAAGCACACGGCACCTTAATCACCAACCAAACTAGAGGCGAAGGTATTAAAGCTGTAGCCGCTAAAGATGGCATTACTGCCATTAAAATAAAGTCCGTACGGATGCTTTTGGCCCATGGTTTTTTAAAGAAAATCTTTGAGATTTTTGAAACTTACGAAACAGCAATAGATATGATTACGACATCTGAGATAGCGGTATCGCTTACCATAGATGATACTCGTAATTTAGAAATAATTGTTAGCGAGCTCCAAAAATTCGCTGAAGTTGAGGTCGAGGATTATATGAGTATAGTCTGTTTGGTAGGTAACCAAATTATCTATCATCCTGATACGCCAGAACTCTTCCAAGTATTACAAGATGTTACTATACGTATGATTGCCTATGGCGGCAGCAATAATAATATCTCTTTGCTCGTTAATACCAGCGATAAATTAGAAACTTTACAAAAGCTACAACGCTACGTGTTTAAAGGTTATTCCGTATTAGTTGAGTAGAAGAAAAGCGCCGATTGGCGCTTTTTTTAGTTATTAGGCATCTTTTACACTAGTTGCACCTATGAAGACTTTAATTTCAGTTATAGTTAGTTTGCCTCCTTTTTCTTCAGTACTATCCAGAAGTAATCGTTTCCAAAAAGAATCACGCTCAATTTGGTCTTTCCAATCTTGATTAGCACTTATCAAATCAGATTGAAAGGTTGCTAAATTATGTTCAATCCAATCCGTGTATACTGGGTATTTATTTTGTAATATAATCCAGCGAAACAACTTATCTCTATTGAATGCACGCCCCTCAGCGATTAAAGTATTTCGATACATGTTGTATTGGTTAGCCAATCGCTTAATCCCTCTTGGATTTGCATCTAATAAATCAGTATGGTCACGTAAAATATGCTTAACATCTTCATCATCTTTGTCCAATATCTCTAGAGCAATGTCTGTAGCATCATCTTCATTTAGGTCATATTTTTCTTTGAACTCTTGAAGAATTTCTGGGGAACTGTAATCTTCCCTAGAATATTCGTTCTCAATTTCTTCCAAAATTATTTGTCGTTCTTCTTGATTAAGCTCTTTTTTATTAGGCAATTGTTCCTCCGATAATTGTAATATATAATCCCAATAAGCTTGTTTTACATTACCACTGACTTTTGGTAATCTAATTGATAATTGAAATGCCTTTTCCAAGAACAAATAACCCAGACGTTGAGTAGACTCTCCAATCACATTATTATAGTCTTTATAGTGATTTTCAAAACAGGTACTTATCCATTGTTTGTCTCCAGCAACTACATATAGCACTTCGCTATCCTTGAAAAGCGTTTGAATGCCTTCAAGTAATTCGACTGTGAATTTGGAATTGCAACGATCTATATCATCTATAAAAATTGCTGTTTGAAAGCCAGAATCCTTAATATCACCTATCAATGATTCAAAGTGCAGTTTGATTTTATGCATTGGATCTGCGGCATGTTCCAAAAACGTTTTCGCAGTTTCGGGAGAAGTTATAAAAAATGGTTTACTCACAAAATTTGCGAACGTATAGAATAATCCAATAAGAGAACCAATAGTTATAAAAACCTCTAATAGGAATTTAATGTTCTTGTCTTGACTTGGCTCAGTAGTAGTCCCTGAATCGTTTAATTCGTTTAAGAACTCAAATAATGTAGGATAAAATTTGATTAAGACAAATGCAAATACTAGCACTAAACCAAGAGTGATTAATCTTGATAAGCCTTTGTACTTTATTAAACGTCTCCATTTTTCTCTAAACCAAAGATGAGTATTTATTCTTAGTGGTATTTTACAAATTGCTTGTTGATAAATTTGCTCGAGAAAAGGCCACCATGGCGGAGAAATATGTTGATGTTGCCATGCATTAAAATTAATAACAATCCACTTATTTGTATTAGTATTTAAATTCTGATGAATTAAATTCAAGAATGTCGATTTACCATCACCCCATGCACCTTGAAGGTGCATCATGAAAGCATATTTCTTGGATGATTTCTTGCCTCTTGATTCTTCTGTCTTGAAGATTTGATTGTTCAGAAGCCGTGTTAATGACTTGGCTATTGGTTCTCTATTGAGACGATCTATATCTTCTACTAAATCTAATTGGAATGGGATTTTGTCGGTACCTTCATTAGTTATCTGCGATTCGTTTTCAATTTCTTCATTGGGTAATCCTGATGGAGGCGGTGGACCAGATAAGGCAGTCTCTAAAAATTGCTTATATGCTAGTTGATCATCTAGTGTAGATGAATTAGGGAAATTAATTCTAATTTTGATGTTTGGAAATAAACTACGAAGTAATTGGACACCTTTAGTTATTTCTATTAAACTTGCCATTGGTTTCATTCCAGCCTGACCAGCACCTAAAAAAGGAATGAAGACTTTTATTTGCTCACCCAATTTATCTTTTAATAAAACACCTGATTTTAATAGACTTATAGCCTTCTCTAATTGTTCAGAAAAATCAATTAAATTTTTTGATTTATCTCGCGTAACAATGAACCCAAAGTAATATTCCTTATTATTAACCTTTTTAGTAATCCATGTAAATCTATTTTTTTGAAGAGTATCTTTAAAATTAAATGATTCTCGTGAAATACTAAGAATTTCCAAGATTTTTGCAGAAATACCATTTCTTCCTATTCCACCTTGACTACTTTTAGGTAAAATAAAAACATTATAATCTCTTATATTGTCTTTTAACTCTTCTCCATAATAAATGTTGCTTAATCCTTGAATTTTGAACTCAAAATCAAGTTTTGTAGATGATAGATTACCTTTAATAGCTGAATCTGTTGAAATATTTCCACTCATGTTAACATTTGCGTGTCTCACAAAAGGAATTTTATATTTGCCTGCTAAATCTGCGATATCATTTCCATCATATAATAAGGGTTTTGAACCATCTATTTCACTTAAGTTATTATTAAAAAAATCTCTATCACTGTCCGAAATTGAATCAGAAAAAACTAGGATAAGAACAGGATTTTTTTTAGAACGAGCTTGATGTAACAATCTATATCTCCCATTTATTTGATCTCTATATGAGCCTCTTAAAACTGAACTATATTCTTTTTTGATTTCTACAAAATGCTCTTTAACAAGATCTGCTAGATCATATGTATACTTACTATTACCAAAATTAACATATTGATTGGGAATTAAGCCTAACTTAAATTCTTGATTAAGTACTTTTTGTACTAATTCCACAAAATTCTCGAAACCATTTTTTTGTTCTATCAAAATTCTTTAAAATTTACTCTTACAAGAGCTTTTATTAGGCTAATTTATTCTTCTTCCTTAACACCAAACATCATTTTGCGCATGGCTTTAACATCATCGATGGCTTTTCCTTTAACTAACCATGAAATACCAAAAGGGATGACGGCTGTGGTTTCAAAAAGATACACGTAGTAGTTCTTCAAAGGAAAGTTAACCTCTAATCTCTCGAGGATTATAAATACAACAATTAATCCTACAGAGATAAATACCAGATTACCGCACCATTTGTATAAGCTATGGTTACCATCATCAGAGCCTCGTGTAAATTTGTAGCGAGACATCCAGCCCATGCATAAAATAAAGATGCCGGCCGCTACTAAATGTATAATGTTTGCTGTACTATGATTATGTCCAAAAAGTGGGAGTGTACAGTTTTTGCATAATATATCTATGGCGTCACTGGTACTGCCGTGGCATGCTGTGG
>SHBX01000039.1 GCA_004211785.1 Winogradskyella sp. | reverse complement strand
AACGACATATATCAATTAGCGTTCCAATCGCTAGGGTTTGCATTCCAAAGTGCTAAAATGTCTTGTTGTTCTTGTGTTATGTATTTTGTTTCTAAGGCCTGTTCTAATAAGTTCTCATAGTTTCCTAGTGTGTGCAGTTCTATGTCAGCCTTAGCGAAATTTTTATCGGCAACATCAAAGCCATAAGAAAAAACAGCAACCATACCTTTAACATTTACTTCGGCAGCATTTAGAGCTTTTACAGCATTAAGACTACTTTTTCCTGTACTTATTAAATCTTCTACAACAACTACGGTTTGCCCTTTTTCTATATAACCTTCAACTTGGTTTTGCCTACCATGCTTTTTTGCCTCAGGTCTTACGTATACAAAAGGAAGATTTAGATATTCTGCAACTAAAGCGCCTATGCCAATAGCTCCAGTAGCTACACCTGCAATAACATCAGGTTTTCCGTAGAGCTCTTCAATCTGTTTTGCCATAGTTTCTCGGATGTAATTTCTAATCGGTGGATAAGAGAGCACTATGCGATTGTCGCAATAAATAGGAGATTTCCATCCAGAAGCCCAAGTAAATGGGTCGTTAGGTTGTAATTTGATGGCATTAATTTGCAGTAATACTTCTGCAGTTTTTTTAGCAATGTCTTTGTTAAAAATCATATCGCAAAATTAATGAATTTTGATACGATGAAAATTTTAAATTAAAATAATTTTTAATTCAAATGATGTATTGTAAAAAATAATACATTTACGAGAACAAAATATAAGTTATCTGATTGATGCATACTATTTATGTAGGTGACAAACCCATTTACTTGACCACTCAAGTTGATAAAGAAACGGACTTCAAAGTTTTTTTACTCAAGTCAGTAGACTTAGCAAAAGTGATAAGAACGCTAAATCGCACAAATTTGCAAGCCGTCTATCTTGTTGGTAAAAAGGAAGAAAAATTACTAAAGCAGTTTTTGAAGAAATTACCTAACGTTATTGCTGGCGGTGGCAAAGTCTATAACAAAGACGGTAAAGTCTTGTTTATTTACAGAAATGATAAATGGGATTTACCAAAAGGCAAAGCTGAAGCTAAAGAGTCTATTGAAGAAACTTCAATCCGTGAAGTTGAAGAAGAAACAGGTGTTGATGGTTTAAAAATCACAAAGCCATTACAAACAACATACCATATATTTAAACGACGTGGTCGCTATAGAATAAAAATCACCTATTGGTTTGAAATGAAAACCAACTATTCAGGAAAACTAATACCACAAGAGAAAGAAGGCATTACAAAAGTAAAGTGGTTGGGTAAGAAAAAAATGAAAAAAGCTATGGCGAATAGCTATGCCAATATTAAACTTTTGGTCTAGTTTTTTATTTTTTTGACGCAACGTTTTTAGCTTTTTTGCATCTATAATAAAACTTGCGTTATGAAAAAATTAAGTGCATTTCTGGTTTTGTTTTTAGTAGTCCTATCATGTGATAGTGATGACGATAATAATGTTGGGCTCATAGGCGATTGGCAACTCGTGGAAGTATTGGCAGACCCAGGTGATGGCAGTGGTACTTTTATGCCAGTTACTAGTAGTAATATTATGACATTTAATACGGATGGTACCGTAACGTCAAATGGTGTTATGTGTCATATTTCTATAAACGCTACTATGCCAAGTGCAGGAATATATTCTTCTGATAGAATGTTTTTTAAAACCGATGCTTGTGGACTTCCTGATTACGAGTACACTTTTGAAATTAATGGTGATTTATTAACCTTTTCTGTGCCTTGTATAGAGCCTTGCGGTGCTAGATATCGCAAGCTCTAACGTAATCTATAAATAGGATATTGCATATGTGCCTTTTCATAATTTCCAGACTTTTTATGTAGCCAATCTAATTGAGCATACCAATTTTTTGCAAAGTCAGGCTCTAAACTTTTCTTTAAGTTAAATTCTACTTGTAATCTTGGATTAGCTCTAAGTAATAATTGCGCTTTGTCTTCCCAAACATAAGGTGAAAAACCCTCTTTTTGCTGTAAAATGGTGTCGAAAAAATTCCAATTAAAAAACGAATCTGGTGCTTCTGGTTCTAAGGTTTCTAATAGATAACGCATACCGTTTTGGTCTGTCTTTACCAAATAATCTCCAGATGAAAAACTTAATGCTTCTTGAGTAGAACTAACATTAGTATTGTAGTGCAAATAATGACCTTCGTAAGGCGACTGACGTGTTTTATAATCTTTAATTTTATAAGATTCTACAGTAATAACAGTATCATTTTCAAGCTGAGTCATTTCAATAGTATTGAGTTTTAATCGCTCAATAATTGTGTGCATGCCTTGAGGAATAACATAAGCTTTTGGGATAGCAACTTCTCTAGTAGGCTTAAAGTAGTTTTGATATTTTACATCTTTAGTAAAAGGTTTTGATGCATCATACTTTAGACGTTTTGCACCTGTAAGTTGACTTTCAATTCTATTACCTTCAAATCCTTTGAATTGTAAGGTCGAATATTTTGAAGTATCAATTTGCCATGCTATCGGATATTGGTCTCCAATAGGCCAGGTTTTGTTTTGAGCACTTCGTAATTTTGAAATTTTATCGCCTTCAGCTTCAACAATTTCAATCATGCTTTTCATAAGTTCATAAGTGCCTTCGACACGTTGTTTGTATGGTTTAAGCATGTGAGTTTCCACCATCATACCAAGCGTGTTGAATAAAGTAGTGTAACCTGTTGAATATCTTGGCGAATCTTTAAATTGTGAAAAACCAGATTCTGGCGTGCGATTAAACACATTGACATAAGGTGTAATGTCCCAATCCTTTGCTTCAAGCTTTTCTTCTAGTTGAGGCATCATTTGAGTGTGTAAAAATTTACCTAATTCTCCTCCAAGTTTATTATGCTGTGTAAATAAATGCGTCAATGTGTATTGATAATCCGCACCATTACTCACATGATTATCTATAAAAACATCTGGTTGCACCATGTGAAAGATTTGAGTAAATGTTTTTGCATTTTTGGTATCCGTTTTTATAAAGTCACGATTTAAATCATAGTTTCTTGCATTACCTCTAAAACCATAGGATTTAGGACCATTTTGATTCGTTCTAGTTCCTGTATTTCTATTAAGACTTCCGCCAACATTATAAATTGGGATAGTGACAAGAATGGTGTTTTTGGGTGCTTCAATTCTTCCATTTACAAAATCTCTAAAGAGCATCATAGTCGCATCAATGCCATCAGATTCTCCTGGGTGAATCCCATTATTTATAAGAATAATTCTGTTTTCTTTTCTAAGTGTTTCAAAATCATTTCCTGAAGCACTTGGATTAAGCGTCACTATATGTAAAGGCTTTCCTGAATCTGTTTCGCCAATAGCTTCAATAGAAATTTCTTGATAATTATTTGCTAATTCTGTGTAGTAGACAATCGTTTCTTGGTATGTCGCAGTTTCTGTGCCTTCTGAAATTTCAAACCTAGTTTCATGTTTGTAATATGGTTTTTCATAACTGTTGTTACAGGAAACAATTATAAGTAGTAGAAATAGAAGTTTTTTCATAGTGTAAATTATTGACTGTCAAACTTAGGCATTTTAATGCATAAAAATTGTTCAGCGACTAAATATCAGATTATAAAAATGACTAATTTTGTATCACTTTATAAATATAAAAATGCAGCAAACTACAGATACTATATTAATGATTCGTCCAGTGAATTTTAGGATGAATGAGCAAACGGCGGTTAATAATTACTTTCAGGAAGAATTAGATATAAGAAATGCTGAAATTAATAGTAAAGCGCAACAAGAGTTTGATGTATTTGTAGACAAGCTAAGAGCTGTTGGTATCAATGTGATTGTTGAAAGTGATGATGAATTGATGGACACACCAGATTCTATTTTTCCTAATAATTGGGTAAGCTTTCATAGTAATGGTGATATTGCGATGTATCCGATGTTTGCAGAAAATCGTCGCAAAGAACGGCGTGAAGAAATTTTTATGCGCCTAGAAACTGAAGGTTTCAAAATCGAAAACATTGTAGACTATACATCTGCAGAAGACGAAGGTGTGTTTTTGGAAGGTACAGGAAGTTTGCTTCTGGACCGAGTTAATAGCAAGGCTTACTGTGCATTGTCTCCTCGAGCTGATGAGGATTTGTTTATAGAATTTTGTGAAGATTTTGAATACACGCCGGTTGTATTTACAGCCAACCAAACTGTTAATGGTAAGCGATTAGAGATATATCATACCAATGTAATGATGTGTTTGGCAGAAAATTTTGCAGTGATTTGTTTAGATAGTATCGATGATAAAAAAGAGCGTAAAAATGTTGTAAAACATCTAAAGCAAGATGGTAAAGAAATTATTTCTATATCTGAATCGCAGATGCATCAATTTGCTGGAAATATGCTTCAATTAAGAGGAAACAATAATCAGCGTTATTTGATTATGAGTCAAGCGGCTTACGATAGTTTAACGTCACAACAAATAAAGGCTATAGAAAAGCATTGTCCAATTTTATCGAGCTCTCTTGAAACTATTGAAACATGCGGTGGCGGAAGTGCGCGCTGTATGATGGCTGAGGTATTTTTACCTAAGGCTTAATCTAACTTATTAAAAATATAGCCTGCTTTTTCTGCACCCCAAACATAATTTCCGTTAGCATCAAAACCGCGATCCCAAGAGATAATTTTATCTTCTAGTATCTCTACTTCGCTTCGTGCAAATGAAGCGCCACGCATTGTACTTACACAAGTTGTATCTCCGGTTTTTCCTTGGAAGTGGTTTTTTGCCAACCGTTTTAAAACAACCTCACAGCCAGATTTTAGTGTAATATCTTTTGGAGATATAGAATCAAAAGCTTTTGGGGTTTTCCATTTGCCAATCCATAAAGAATCGGCAGTTGGTAATGTGTAAATTTCTGAAGTATAGATGCTGTCTGTAAGTTGATTTAGTTTGTAAACACGTTGTCTGTAGGGTTTGTTTTGCATACTGTTTAGTGCTTGTTCTACATATAGATAATGGCCTTTGCCTTCCCAAATAGGATACATATGTAACGAGATATTATAATACGTAGAATCTACTTGAGCTTGCACTTCAGAATTATAAGAACCTTGCATTACGGCATATAATTCATCCAAATGGTTTTCTGTAATTACTGAGGCTTCAGCATTAGATTCGGGCTTGTCCTTACAAGAAAAACATAATATAAAGACGAATAAAAGTATGGTGATTTTTTTCATTTTAAGGTATGACTTAATTAACCTTAAATATATAGAAAAATTATTCAGAAAGTGCAGCCTTTGGTAACTCAATAAAGAATTTACTACCAATATTTGGAGTGCTTTCAACCCAAATACGACCGTTGTTAAGTTCAACTAAATCCTTGCAAATGGTAAGCCCAAGCCCTGTGCCTTTCTCGTTTTCAGTACCAATAGTTGTAAAATTCTTTTTGGCATTGAATAGTTTTTTCTGGTTTTCTTCAGAAATACCAATACCAGTATCTTCTACACAGATTAAAACCTTACCATTATAATCTTGGTTGGATACTGTAATGACATCGCCTTTACCAGTAAATTTCACAGCATTGGTGATTAAGTTCTGGATAACAATCTCTAACATGCTTCGGTCTGCATAAACAAACTCACGTCTAGACTCGTCAATAAGAATAATGCCTTTGTCATTTACTTTTTTCTCAATCAAAGACATCTTAATCTGAAAGACTTCTTGAATATTAAAAAGCTCTGGTTTAGGCTGTAAGTTTTGCATCTGTGATTTAGACCAATTCAATAGATTGAATAAAAGTGAAGATGCATTGTTTGCATTTTCACTAAGCTCTGGAATAAGGTCATTAAATTCTTCTTTACTAATACCTCCATCTTTAAGTAAATCTAAAAAGGCTTTAATAGAAGATATAGAATCCTTTAAATCGTGAGATACAATTGAGAACAGTTTATCCTTAACTTGATTGACTTCTTCTAGTTGAAGATTTTTAAGCGCTAATTCTTTATTGCTTTTTGTCAGAGTCATAGCCGACTTACTATCCTTAGAACCTTTTAGATAACTAAAAATAAGAAGTGCCGTAATAAAAACAAGACCAGCAATTAAGCCATAAACCAGTAGGATATCCTGCTTCTTTTTGTCAGTAATAACGGTTTTTGTAGGTTCTGCTGCTTTAGTTTTATTATTTTCAATAAGAGGAGGCGTCTCTATTTGTGCCTCTTCAGTTGAATTGTCCGGTACCGGAATCGCAGCAAGTTTCTCTTTGTCAAGTTTGTCTTTCAATTCGTAATACTGATTTTGCCAGTTAAAGGCATCCTCATAAAAACCTCTTCGGGAATCTAAATCTCTATTAAGCTTTAGGTTGTATAATAGCTCTTCATCGTTATCTAATCTTCGAGCAATTTTAAGTGCTTCGAGTAATTGATTTTCAGCAAGCTTTAGGTTTCGGTTTTTGGTGTTTAGTTCACCAAAAGCATTTAGAGATTTTAAAATGCCTAAATCGTCCTTTTGTCTTCTGCTATATCGTAAACCTTCTCTTAAATATTCAGCTGCTTTATCAGTGTCATCGATAGCTAAATAAGATTTTCCTAGACTTGGCATTATTTCGCCGCGAATGTCTTTGTCTTCTTGAGGGTCGAGAAGTGTTAGCATTCGTTCGTAGTTATCTATAGAGCGCCTGTAGTCATTATTAAGTGCATAAAGCTGGCCTAAATTCTTTAAGGAATGTTTCATGCCATCCAAATCATCTAGTTCTTCTCTAACGCTAAGAGCTTTCTTATTGTATTGTAAAGCTTTGTCTAGCTTATTGGTATTGTAATAAGCTTTGGCTAAATTATTATAGGCTTTGCTTAAATCGTCTTTTAAATCTTTTTCTTCAAAAATTGAAATTGCCGATAGTGAATTCTGTAATCCTTTTTTGTAATTACCTCTTTGTATTTCTATAACGCCAAGATTGTTATTCACTTTTGCAATTCCAAGCGTATCTTTAATAGCAATAAAATAACCACGAGCACTTTCAAAATTTGCAACAGCTCTACTTTGATTGTCTTGATCATTATATATAAGTGCTTTGATATAATCGCTCTCTGCTAGACCTTTTTCGTAATTAAGTGTTTTTGATAACTCTGAAGTCTGATCAATAAAAAGTAATGCTTTGTTGTAGTCTTCAAAATTATAAAGTTCATTAATGAGCAACAACGAAGTCTCCACTTTAGTAGAGTCTTGGTTTTGATACGCTAAACGCACGGTAAGGCTATCTATCTTTGCATTCTGAGCAAAGCTAGTTAGGGCACACAGGCAGATGGCGAATGTCATCAATAATTGCTTCATAAAGCATTAACTTTAGGGCACAGTTTTATATTGTGGTTTGCCAACTTTCTAAGAGGGATAGGAAAGATGTGTTATTATGCACTATTACAATGCTTCTAACAATTTAATTAATAGCAGCCCAAAAATGGTTAAATGCAATTGGATTTGCTAATTTTTAAGTTTTATAACCAAAAAATCAGACAAAGTGAACGTTGAAATTTTCAAAAAAACAGACCAATCGATTAAAGGCAAAATTCTTGGTAGAACTACACTTTTATCGACGAAATGCACTATTGATATAAAATGCTGACTACCATTGTGTTAAATTAATAATTTGAAATTAACTACCCTACTTCATTATCAAGTTTTATAACATTTCTTTGCTTGTCAAAGGATGAAAATTAAACCACACTTTGGTTTATTATAAAATAATAAAAAGGTCTACCTTTGCTGGCGTTTAAAGAAGCAAAAAAAGACTTTTATGAATCTTCAAGGTACATTAGAATTAAATGTAAAAACTGCTGCAAAATCTTTATTTGAAGCCGATTTGCCATCTGTAGAATTTCAAGCAACAAGAAAAGAATTCGCTGGTGATATTACTGTTGTGGTTTTCCCGATGTTGCGTGTAATAAAAGGAAACCCTGTTGTTATTGGTGAGCAGATTGGTCAATACCTAGTAGATAATGTGTCTTTGGTTAAAGCATTTAATGTTGTAAAAGGGTTCTTAAATATTGAAATTGAGGATGCAAATTATCTAGAGTTTTTTAACTCAATAAAGGATAATAGTAGCTACGGCATTTCTGAAGTTAAAGATGATAAGGCAGTGATGGTGGAGTATTCTTCACCTAATACTAACAAGCCATTGCATTTAGGTCATGTACGTAATGTGCTTTTAGGTTATAGTGTAGCAGAAATTTTAAAAGCTTCTGGTAAGAAAGTTTACAAAACTCAGATTATAAACGATAGAGGCATTCATATTTGTAAAAGTATGTTGGCTTGGGAACGTTTTGGTAATGGAGAAACCCCTGAATCTACGGGTTTAAAAGGTGATAAGCTCGTTGGAAATTATTACGTGGCTTTTGATAAAGCATATAAAGAAGAAATAAAGACTTTAATTTCTGATGGTCAATCTGAAGATGAAGCAAAAAAGAATGCACCTATTTTACTTGAAGCTCAAGAGATGCTTCGCAAATGGGAAGCTGGAGATGAAGAGGTCGTTGCGCTTTGGAAAAAAATGAACCAATGGGTTTATGACGGTTTTGAAGTGACTTATAAAAACATAGGCGTAGATTTTGATGAGTATTATTACGAAAGCCAAACGTATTTATTAGGGAAAGAATTTATCTCTGAAGGTTTAAAAACTGGCGTTTTTGAAAAAGATGCAGATGGCTCTGTTTGGTGTGACTTAACCGAAGATGGCTTAGATAGAAAAATTGTACTCCGTGCTGATGGTACAGCAGTTTACATGACTCAGGATATTGGTACAGCTATACAGCGTATTAAAGATTATCCAGATGTTGGAGGTATGGTTTATACTGTTGGTAATGAGCAAGATTATCATTTTAAAGTATTGTTTTTAATACTTAAAAAACTTGGCTTTGATTGGGCAAAAAGCTTATATCATTTAAGCTATGGTATGGTAGATTTACCAGGAGGCAAAATGAAAAGTAGAGAAGGTACTGTTGTTGATGCTGACGATTTAATTCAAGAAATGGCCAATACTGCGGAAGAGATTTCTAAAGAACTAGGAAAGCTTGATGACTATTCTGAAGACGAGAAGAAATCGCTTTATAAAACTATAGGCTTAGGCGCATTAAAATATTACATCTTAAAAGTTGACCCTAAAAAGAGAATCTTATTTGACCCTAAAGAATCCATAGATTTTCAAGGTAATACAGGACCTTTTATTCAATATACCTATGCTAGGATTCAATCAATTTTAAGAAAGTCAAAGTCTGAAGATTTTGTCGCATCGGAAATAACTCTTCATGAAAAGGAGAAGCAACTTTTGAAACAGTTAGAGCAATTTCCAATTGTTATAAATAATGCAGCAGAGCAACATAGCCCTGCTTTGATTGCCAACTATACTTATGATTTAGTGAAAGATTTTAATTCTTTTTATCAAAATGTATCTATTCTTGGTGCAGATTCTGATAATGAAAAATCATTTAGAGTAGCTTTATCCAAAAAGGTAGGAGAGACCATTAAGAATGCGTTTAGTGTTTTAGGTATTGATGTGCCAAACCGTATGTAAGGTTTTTAAAATTCGCCTTTATATTTTAGGGCCTGTTTTATATGTGCTAAATGATGGTTGCTGTGCCATGCATAGGTGCCAATAGTTTCTTCTAGTGTAAAACTCTTGCCATGTTCAGGATGAATGAATTTTAGCTTTAACTCATTATCAGATAAGTTTTTTAATAGAATTCCTAGTTTGGCATGTATGCCTTTTAAAATAGATAACGCGGTATCTATATCGTGTTCGTAATCTGTGAGTTCTGCCCACCGATTTTCAAAATAAGGTCTTATAGTTGGCGTGTCTTCAGTTAGAGATAATTTGAATCTTATAATGCTATTGATGTGGCTGTCTGCGCAATGATGTACCACTTGCTTAATGGTCCATCCATCAGGTCTATATCTGTAATTTAATTCGCTATTTGATAAGCTTTTTGTTATGCCTTCAACTGAATTAGGAAAGTTTTCGATATCAGTTATCCATTTTTCTTTTTGGTCTTTAGAAATGATTTCAGGGGCTTGAAATTCGCCAATAGGGTATCTTAATTTTTGAAATTCTGTTGGAAGCATATAATAGTATTTTTGGATTAAAAATTCTTTTATAAAAGTATGATTTTTAACTGTAATTGTATTAAAAACAAAAGGCCGTCAATTGACGGCCTTTCACGATTTACTCAAAAATAAATCTAATCATGCTTCATCGGGGGAAGAAGCATGATTAAATTAATTTGTTTAATCAAATTTAACAAAGGTTAAACAAATTACACTTAAAGTTTTGTGAAAGTTTCAGAAATTAATTTTTTTAGAGCGCTGATTATTTATGGGAATATTAAAAGAGATTCCTGTCACTAAAATTTTAATCTAAGGCTAAAATTAGGAGTAAAACCTAAAGCAAGTTCATTGTTCTCAATAATTTGACTGCCTGAATTTAAGGTGTAAAACCTATTGATAACATTTTCTCTGTCGAGTAAATTCCATACTGATGCGCCGACTTCTCCGAACACATCATCTGCTACTTGAAAACTATAACGCGCTGAGACATCTGCTCTTAAATAACTGGGCAAACGCTCAGCATTCGGATTATCGTATTCTATAGTGTTTTTATTTGGTTGATTTACAGATGGTGATGTATAAGGTTTACCTGAATGCCAATTAAGACCGGCAGAGAGTTTTAAATTTTCAATCTCATATGTAGTTGAAAAATTAAGAATATGTGTGATATCTAAGTTATTAGGAAAGTCTTGATCATTATTTAAAAATTCAAATTCATAATCATTTTTACTATATGAATAGCTTAGCCAAGTACCAAAGTTCTTAAACTGTTTGTTAAGTAAAATGTCGATACCTTTTATATTATAATCTCCAATAGCTCTTGCTAGTTGAAATTGATTCTGGAAACCTTGAGAGCGCGTGCTAATACCACTAACATTTTTGATGTAAGCTTCTGCACTAATTAACCAACCTTTCTTTTTATAATTTAAACCAACAGAGAATTGATTACTCTTTAATATAGGAACATCGCTAGTGTTAGCTAATTGCCATCGACGCTTTTCTATACCAAAAAAGTCTTGTTGTAAATCTATAATCTGAGTAATAGATTGATTTTTTACTTCTCCTAGTAGTTCTAATCTAAAATGATTTAGGAATTTTTGAGAGAAAACAAATCTAGGTTCAAATAATACAGTGCTAAATTTATCAAGGTAATTACCTCTTAATCCAATTCTTCCGTATGTGTTTTTTGAGTTAGAAATAAATTCTGCCTCACCATATATACCATGCGTTTTTATGACTTCTTTTACAGAGCTTCTAAAACGAGGATTGGAAACATCCTCAAGATTAGATACGCCGACTTCATTAAATTGGTAACCAAAATTGAGGTTAAGATTTTTGTCAATAGCTTTTAAAAAATCTACGCGAACTCCAATATCGATAACTTCATTTTCTTGCGTTAACTCTTGGGTTGTAATAGCATTGTTACCAAACAGGCGATAATTTGAGTAGCTTAATTGAGCATTCATATCTGTAGATTCGGACCATTTGTAATTATAATTGATATTTCCAGCATAACTTCTCTGGCTTAGTTGGCTTTCTGTATTGACTAAACTATTGTTAGGTGAAATAATGTCGTAATCTAGACGATTAAAAATAGTAAGTAGATTAGCTCTTATTGCTGACTTTTTGTTGATGTCATGTAAAAACTTAAGACTAGCATCATAAAAAAAGAAACGTTCATTTTGCTGTAATTCAGAGTCTGGTGTTGCATATAAATCTTCTAGTTCAGAATTATTAAAAATACGCTCTAAATAATTGTCGTAAGTAGGTGTTAATAGCGCATCAGTATATGAGCGTCGAGCAGATAGTTGTAGTTCAGTATTTTTAGATAACTGAAATTTAGAAAAACCATCAACACTTAATAAATTAAAACCTGCTCCAGATTCAGGTTTATCGCCAATTTCATTTGAGTTTTCTATACTTATAGCACTCGATACACCTGAGCCGTATTTGGCTTTGGTGCCATTAACGGTGACATTGACTTTTTCAGTAAGATATGGATTAAATGCTGAAATAAGTCCAAAGAAATGACCTGTTTGGTACATTCTAATGCCTTCGTATAATATGAGATTTTGGTCGTTTGTACCACCTCTAATATTAATATTAGATATGCGTTCATCGACACTTATAATTCCTGGAAGCGTTTGGATGGTTTGTAAGATATCTGGTTCACTTAAGCCAGGAAGTATTCCAAATTTTTGTGGAGTGATTTCTATTTTACCATTAATAGTTTTTGCTAAACCTTTAGTAAGATAGTTTTGTATAAAAACCTCGTCAAGTCTCTGTAAATTATAATTTTTGGACTTATTGTTTGGTTTTTGTTTTTCGACAGAAATAAATCTGTTATCTAATCTATTGAATATTAACCCTGTTTTTTCTTCAAGATATTTTAATGCATCTTCTAAACTTAAATTATCATCAAAAGGGATATTAATTGCTTTTACAGTTTCATCTGCATAAGAAAATCTGATATCAAATTTCGTTTCTAGTTGTTTTAAAATTTCGGCAAGAGGTTTGTTTTCATTGTCTGGTTGAGCATAGCAATGAAATGAAGCTCCAAATAAAAGGATTAGAAAAACGCTTTTGAAATTATTCACTTTTTAAAACAATAACAGAGTTACTTTTAGTGTAAGTAATACCTAAAGGTAAGGTTATTGATTTTAATGCCAAATCTAAATTGTCATGAGTAAAGCTACCAGAGAACAACCTTTGGCTATCTAATTTACTTGCGTCTACAGAAATATCATATTGTCTTTCTAATTCATTCAATACGTATTTTAAAGGTGCACTTGTAAATGAAGTTTCATTAGATAGCCAACTTGGCTGAGTTCTATTTTCTTTTTCATTTTTAATAATACCATCTATAACCACGAAACGATTTCCTGGTGTAAGCTTTAATGATTCTGACTTGTAGTTAACAGCAACTAAACCTTCAAAGCAAGTTACTTCAAAGTAGTTTAGACGCTGTATAACATTAAATTGTGTACCTAAAACACTAATTTTTCCATCAGATGTAATAACATCGAATTTTGAACCTTTAGCAACACTAAAGAAAGCTTCTCCATCAAGAGAAACTTCACGTTTATTGTTCCAAGAATTTTTATTATAAACTATAGTAGATTGGGC
The DNA here is from genome assembly GCA_004211785.1 of Winogradskyella sp. Classification (GTDB taxonomy): domain Bacteria; phylum Bacteroidota; class Bacteroidia; order Flavobacteriales; family Flavobacteriaceae; genus Winogradskyella. The sequence goes on along the minus strand of SHBX01000039.1, from coordinate 8,411 downwards.
GTTAAGGTTAACAGTAGATGTATCTGGTAAACTAATTGTTGTGTCTTGTGCTACAAGTGTATTTACCTCAGTGTCTAGTGTAGAGTTATAATAGAAAATGCTAAAACTAATAAATAATACCGCTGCAATTCTAAGTAGTGGTCGCAACCAATTATTTGATGTCTTAGGGTTCAATTGAGATTTAATTATATCGTACTCTTTATCAGCGCTATAATCTGGTGATTTAAACCCTTTTAATGCTTCTGAAAATTTAAGCAAGTCCTTATAATCTTCCAATCCTTCAAAAGCATTTTGCTCTTCAGGTCTAAGATTATGGTCTAACCATTTTTTTATGAGTTCTTCTCTTTTCATTTTTCGTATTCTACTTATATAACAGTTAAGTTTTAAAAATTCCTACCTAGCTATAATTCTTTTATGTCTTCTCTTAGCTTTTTTAATGCACCATAGATTCGTTTTTCAACTGCCTTTACAGATATATCAAGTAGTTCGGCAATTTCTTTAAAGCGTTTGCCTTCAACACGATTCATCATAAAAGCCACACGTTGTGCTTCAGTTAACTTTTCTAATGCACTTTGTAGTTTTTCACTGTATTGTTTTTCTTCTAATACAAATTCTGGTGATTCATTAGTGCTACTCTTTTGAGGTCTTTTCTGGTGCTTTAATACTACTTTTTGGTGTGCAACAGCATTAAGCATAAGGTTGTTTGCCGTAGTAAACAAAAAACTTTTTGCCTTTTCTGGAGGTACTTTAGCGCAATTATCCCAAAGTTTTATAAAGGCATCTTGCACTTTATCTTTTGGATTAAGATAAGAGCCAAATTTGTAATATAAGAAGTCATGTAAGTTTTTTGAGTGCTTTTTAAAGAGTGCCGAGTAGATATGTTCTTCACAACTATTTTGGTGTAATGGTTTGGACATATAATTTTCTATTGCTGTAAATTTAAAAAAAATTAAAATTTAAGGTAGGAATAAATGAACTTAACCTGTTTTATAAGAAATCATTAAAACCAATTATCATGAAATCCTACATTAAATCCTACTTTTTATTGTTCTTGATAACGCTCTTTTTTGCCTCATGTCAAGATGAATCTGTAGAAATAATTAATCCAGATGAACAAGAAGCTATATTACCTAATTCTACTTTGTCTAATCTTATGCTCAGAACTTCAGCAAATGCAGTTTCTGATGATAATGTTTTAGATAACTCAAACTGTTTTTCGGTGGAATTACCTGTTACAGTTATTGTTGGTAATATTACCATTACAATACAGAATGAAGAAGGTTTAGATGAATTAGAAGAATTGTTAGAAGAGCTAGAAGGTGAAATTCCTGAATTTGTTTTTCCTATTACAATTATTTCTGCAGATTATATTGAAACTGTAATCGAAAATCAAGAGCAGCTTGAAGCTCTATTAGAAGATTGTGTTGAGGATAATGACGTAATAGAATGTGTGGATTTTGTTTATCCAATATCATTTTCTGTACTTAATTCAGAGTTTGTTATTATCGATACAGTTACAATTGAAAGTAATGAAGAGCTTCATGACTTTTTAGAAGATCTTGAAGATAGTGACATTAATTTAGTAGCATTAAACTTTCCTGTAACATTAGAGTATGCTAATGGTGATACTATTACTGTAAACTCTAACGAAGAATTGTCTAATGCTATAGAAGCAGTTGGAGACGATTGCGATGATGATGATTATGAAAACTGTGATGTTAATGAAATTAAAGCTTCATTAAAGGAATGTAAATGGGTAATAGAAACTTATTCTAGTTTTCCTGAGTTCGAAGATTTTGAATTTGTGTTTAACGATGATTTCACTTTCGATATAATCATAGATGATAATCAGATTTTTTCTGAAGGGAATACTTGGGAAGTTATTGAAGAAGGAGAAGAGGTCTATTTAATATTAACAACAGAGTTTGAGGATTTTGGAGGAGATTGGAAAATTGTAGAATGTAGCGATGATGAGTTATATCTTACAAAAAACAATCAAACAATGTTGATTGAGCAGTATTGCGAGACAGATTTAAATTGTTCAGCTGAAGACTTATCTCATGACTTAATAGAGTGTTACTGGTTTGCAGGAACTAATCTTATCAATGACTTGGCTAATAAGTTTGTATTTACCGAAGACGGAACAGTAAAAGTATATATAAACAATGAGTTTGTTGAGGTTGGAACTTGGAATGTAGGTGTAGATTCAGATACATTGACTTTAGTTTTAAATCTCACAGGAAATTACGATGTGCTTTCTGGAGTATGGGAAGTTATAGAGTGTCATGAAGGTTTTTATGGTCTCTCTAATGGCGATAATATTCTTCATTTAGAACAAGAGTGTTTTGATGACAATCCTTTAGATTGCTACCCAGAAGAAGGTGTAGAATTAGTGAAATGTGATGAAGACAATGATGGCTTTGCAGAGTTTAATATATACGAAGCTATCCCTTCATGCGATAGTACAACACCAGTAATGATTTCATTTCATACGTCTTTGTCTGGTGCAGAGAGTAATACTGATATTTTAGAAGATGCTATCTCTTATACGAATGTAACTAATCCGCAGACTGTTTATATAAAAGTGGCTTTAATTAGCAACCCAGACGAATTCTTAATATATCCTGTTGAATTAGTTGTTGAGGACTGTAATGAGCCAAACCCTTTTGATTGTTTTGCAAGTTTTGACGCAGTAATAGAATTATGCGATGAAGGTAATGACGGTTATGAATATTTTGATTTAACAATTGCCTATGCCAATTGTACACCTTTTGTTGATGAGACAACATATTATCTGTCTTTAGCGGATGCTGAATCTGCATCAAATCCTATTGCGAATCCAGAATATTTTGTAAACACTAGTTCACCCCAGACAATTTATGTTAGAGCTGAAGTTGGTGATAGTTACGAAGTTTTTGAATTACAATTAAAGCTTGAAGATTGTACCAATACGCCATGTACAGAAGGCGATGTGGATGGGACTTTGATGAATTGCGAATGGCAAGTAACAGAATTAAACGGCGATGATAATTTGATAGACTATAGATTAACATTTTTAGATGGTCAAGAATTATTAATTACTGATTTAACCACAAACGAAACAACATACGGTACTTGGTCAACATCAACAAATAATGATGGTAATGTAGAAGTCACTTTTGATGGGATTAATGCACCAAATATCCAAGCTATTTCAGGTATATGGACTGTTGTTGAATGTACAGGAGAACAATTAATTTTCCACAAAGGAGATGACCAAATGACATTAGATAAAATATGCGATTAAACTGGTAAACATCCGCTTACAGTTTATTTAGTTAGTAGTTGAAAAGAGTCACTATAAAAGTGACTCTTTTCTAGTTTAGATAAGTTGTAATTTTACTGGGTTGTATATGATTTCTCTACTTTATTTAAGTTAAAAAATTGTATCAATAAGAACTTCGTTTAACGTCTAAATTCTTAAATTTGCAACTTGTTAAATAAGAATAGAGATTATGTTTAATAATTTAAGTGATAAGTTAGATAAAGCGTTACACGTATTAAAAGGTCATGGTAGTATTACAGAGGTAAATGTTGCTGAGACGCTTAAGGAAGTTAGACGTGCGCTTTTAGATGCTGATGTTAACTTTAAAATAGCTAAACAATTTACAAATACTGTTAAGGAAAAAGCCTTAGGTCAAAATGTATTGACAACGCTTCAACCTGGCCAATTAATGGTCAAAATTGTTAAAGACGAGCTAACCGAACTTATGGGTGGTGATGCAGAAGGTATTAACCTTTCTGCTACTCCAAGTGTTATTTTAATGTCTGGACTTCAAGGGTCTGGTAAGACCACCTTTTCGGGTAAGCTTGCCAATTATTTAAAAAATAAAAAAACGAAGAAACCTTTATTAGTTGCTTGTGATGTTTATCGTCCAGCAGCGATTGACCAGTTGCATGTGGTTGGTGAGCAGATTGGTGTTGAGGTTTTTAGTGATAGAGGCAATAATGACCCAGTTGCCATTTCTCAAGCAGGGATAGCTCATGCAAAGGCTAATGGTCATAACGTAGTTATTATTGATACTGCTGGTCGTTTGGCTGTAGATGAAGCCATGATGACCGAGATTTCGAATATCCATAAAGCTATTGAGCCTCAAGAAACACTCTTTGTAGTGGACTCTATGACGGGTCAAGATGCTGTTAATACAGCTAAGGCTTTTAATGATATTTTGAATTTTGACGGTGTTATTTTAACTAAATTAGATGGTGATACTCGTGGTGGTGCGGCCATTTCTATTAAGTCTGTAGTTAATAAGCCAATTAAGTTTATTGGTACTGGTGAAAAGATGGAAGCTATTGATGTCTTCTATCCGTCACGTATGGCAGATCGTATTTTAGGTATGGGTGATGTTGTCTCTTTAGTTGAACGTGCTCAAGAGCAGTTCGATGAGCAAGAGGCAAGAAAACTCCAGAAGAAGATTGCCAAAAACCAGTTCGGGTTTGATGATTTCTTAAAACAGATTCAGCAAATTAAGAAAATGGGTAACATGAAAGATTTAATTGGCATGATACCTGGTGCTGGAAAAATGATGAAAGATGTAGATATAGATGATGACGCTTTTAAGGGTATTGAAGCTATTATTCATTCTATGACACCAAATGAACGCTCTAACCCATCTTTGATGAATGCTAGTCGAAAAAAACGAATCGCAAAAGGCTCTGGGACATCAGTACAAGAAGTTAATCAGTTATTAAAGCAGTTTACGCAAATGAGCAAAATGATGAAGATGATGCAAGGTGGCGGTGGAAAGCGTATGATGCAAATGATGAAGAATATGCCACGCTAAAAAATACAACAACACAACAACACAACCAACATGACAATTTTAGACGGAAGAAAAACCAGTAATGACATAAAAAACGAAATCAAGGCTGAAGTTGATAAAATGAAAGCCGATGGTGAAAAAGTACCACACTTAGCAGCAGTAATTGTTGGTAATGATGGTGCGAGTTTAACTTATGTAGGCTCAAAGGTAAGAGCTTGTGAGCGTGTAGGTTTTGAGTCTACAATGGTGCGTATGTCTAATACCACTAGTGAGATTGAACTTCTGGATAAAATTGAAGCGTTAAATGAAGATGATGATATTGATGGTTTTATAATCCAATTACCATTGCCACCACAAATTAATACTCAGAAAGTATTAATGGCAGTAAACCCAGATAAAGATGTTGATGGTTTTCATCCTACAAACTTTGGAAAAATGGCATTGGATATGTCTACCTTTATTCCTGCAACACCTTTTGGTATTTTAGAATTATTAGATCGCTATGGTGTTGAAACCAAAGGAAAGCATACTGTAGTTATTGGTCGTTCTCATATTGTGGGTCGACCTATGAGTATTCTTATGGGGCGTAAAGGATTTCCAGGTAATTCTACAGTAACCTTAACGCATAGTCATACCAAAAATATCACACAGATAACCTCTCAAGCAGATATTATTATTTCGGCATTAGGTGTTCCTAAATTCTTAAAGGCAGAAATGGTTAAGGACGATGTCATAATTATAGATGTTGGTATCACTCGCGTTCCTGATGATTCAGAAAAAGGCTATTACATCACTGGTGATGTCGATTTTGAAAACGTTAGCAAAAAAGCAAGTTTTATTACACCAGTTCCTGGAGGTGTTGGTCCAATGACTATTGCAATGTTATTGAAGAATACATTGCTAGCGAGAGAACAGCATAGGCAATAGAATCTACTTTCTATTTTGCAAATAATTGACTTATATCCTTAAATGCTTTAAACTCTAAAGCGTTTCCAGATGGGTCTTTAAAAAACATTGTGGCTTGTTCTCCAACAAGACCTTCAAAACGAATGTAAGGTTCTATAATGAATTTTATATTTTTTGATTTTAGAGACTCCGCAAATTCTTGAAACTTGTCCCATTCTAGCACAACTCCAAAATGCGGTACAGGTACATCTTTTCCATCAACAGAATTTGTAATGGACTCTGTTAATTCTTGCTCTTTAAGATGAATCACCAATTGATGTCCAAAAAAATTATAATCGACCCAATGACTACTACTACGACCTTCTTCTAGATTTAAAGTATTTGTATAGAAATCTCTACAATCTTCAAGGTTGTGAACAGGAATAGCTAAATGGAAAGGAGAAATTTTGGACATATTGATTAAAATTTATACATCCAAAATTAGTGTTTATTTTATCAAAATAATAGAGAACTACAAACCTTAGACTTTAACTATTCTATTCCTCTTTTTTTATACATTCTATTTTCCAAGTTGGATAAGTTATTTTTTCTGTTTTGTCAACCCATTCACCAATCCATTTATAACTATCATTTTTTATGTCATAGAATGTGAGCCTATAGTAACCTTCCGTACCATTAGGTGCTTTTTGGTCTCTATATAATACAATTTTATCTTCATCGGTTTTATTGCCAACCCAAGTCGATAATGTTGTCGTAGGACCTTTTGAAGAATAATAATGCACATACCATTTACTGCTATCTGCAATAAATTGCCTAATGCTCCCGGAATGACTGCCGTCAGATTTTAAAGTTTCATCTTGTACGGCTTTACCATTCATGATGTATTTAAACACCCAATTCATGTCTATAGCCTCATTCCAGCTGCCATCTTGTTTTCTTGAAGTAGATTTACATTTGCTTTTACCTATTAAAGGTTGAAAATCTTTAACTTGCTCGGGCGATTCTGGATGTGGCTTTCCATACGGAAACGCTTTTGAAGCTTCATTTTCATATTGAGCAAATACTAAACTAGTTGAGGTAACTAAAACAAAAAGGGATATGATTTTTTTCATGATATAAAATTTAGTTTACATCAAATCAACATGAAAAGAATTAAAGACCATAATGTTTTGCAGAGAAGCAGTTGTTATTTGCAGTAAACTGAGTTAAGAAACTCTTAATAATCCGATAAAAAATCTTTGACTGTTTTTAAATGACTTTTAGAAATAGGGATTTCTGTATTATCATTTAAGATAAGATTTGGCGAATTAGACATGCTCAATTCTTTAATCATTGTCATGTTAGCTATTGCTTTTCTATGTACACGCAAAAAATTGGTGTCTAATTTTGGCAATAAAGCCTTAAGGCTACTTCGCATGGTATAACAGTTTTTATCTACAGTATGTACCTTAACGCAATAATCGTCTGCTTCTATCCATAAGACTTCGTTGACGGGTATTATCTTTCGTTTATTGCCAATTTTAATATTTAATACAGAAGCCCGCTCATCTACTTTATCCTTTAGTTGGGCATATAGACGCGCATTTGTTAGCTTAAGTTCTGATAAATTTTGGACTTTAATCTGAAGCTGCTCATTTGCATAGTACAAATGCATTATTATTGTAATAGCAATATAACCCAACGTATACATAGGTGCCTTTTGAAACATAAAAAAGGGTAAGTATTCTCCAAATAAATTATTTAATGCAAAAGCATCTCCATAGGTTAACATCTGACTAATAGAAATGATAACGATATTTAACATTACTAAACTTAAGATTAAGCCAGCGTATTTTAAGACATGTGAAAAGGTAAGGTCTTTTTTAATTTTTACAGATTGAATGTAATAGAAAATCACAATTGATAATGCGACCCAAACTAGCCATCTAAAAGCTTGGTTTTTTAATAAAATGAAGAAAGTAGCATCACCGCCTAAATCAAATCTTTTGATATAATATAACTGCTGAGAAGTTTCAAAAGTTATCGTTAATAATAATACAGAAACAATAAGTAATAAAATACGTTTGTGGGTCTTTATGTAATTGAAAAGATACATCTGTTAGCGTCTACTTTTTCTTTGAACGTTTTGTTTGGCTTCAAAAGTTTTTTTAGATTCACTAATTAAATGGCTTAGTGTTTTAAACTCTTCTTTGCTTAGCTCTCGATATTGCCCTACCGGTGTATCCAATTTTATATTCATAATACGGACACGCTTCAAAGTTTGCACATCATAATTTAAATAATCACACATACGTCGTATTTGTCTATTTAGGCCTTGCGTAAGTATAATGCTAAAGGTGAATTTGTCTATCCTTCTGACTTTACATTCTTTGGTGCGTTTACCTAGCTCTTCGATATAAATTCCTCCAGCCATACGCTCAATGAAAGTTTGTGAAATAGGTTTGTCAACCGTAACGATGTATTCCTTTTCGTGATTATTACTAGCGCGTAGAATCTTATTAACGATATCGCCATCATCCGTTAAGAGAATAAGACCTTCACTAGGTTTGTCTAATCGACCAATAGGGAAAATGCGCTTTTTGTAATTAATAAAATCGATGATATTATCTTTTTCTACACGTGTGTCTGTTGTACAAACAATACCAACAGGTTTATTAAATGCTAGATATACAAAATCTTTTTTACGCTCGCCAATAATTT
>SHBX01000038.1 GCA_004211785.1 Winogradskyella sp. | reverse complement strand
TGCAGCCGCATCAGCTGCATTTAAATAATACGTAAATGTATGAGCCGTTGGATTCGTAGAAATTAAAACTTCAGATTCAGTTAAATTAAAGTCAGAAATACCATCAGTATCATTATCACACTGAAGTAATTCTACCATATTAGTGATTACTGGCAATGCATTTACCTGTAAATTGATTTGAACGGTCTCATCACATTCTGTATTTTCATTATTTTCTACTCTAGCTATAATTTGTGTATTGTTTGTATATAAACTTGTAATTGCACCTACATTATTATCTGCATCAAGTTGATTTAAATGATAAGTCACTGTAAACTGCATTGGGTCTTGTCCGTTTAATATAAAACTATCTATATCAGCTGGAGTTAATGGAAAATCAACAAAACCATTAGTATCATCTCCATCTGAGGTATCATCACATAACTCATAAGTATACGTCGATGGTAATGGTTGATCGAATACATCAATATTAAAACTTGTTATTTCATAACAATCATCGCGATTATCAACATTTTCTATTCTCACCCAAATCGTATCTTCATCGTAGGCTATAAGATTTGTAAAAGTATCTGGTAGTGGATTTGTTGTTGAGCTTGTCATTGCTTCCGCTTGTTCTAAATGGAAGGATACTTCAAATTGCATTGGGTCTTGTGTGCCTAATACAATTGGCCTCAAAGCATCTAAATCAAAATCCCAGAATCCATCATTATTATCATCACATATCAATTGTGGCAAAACAGCGTTAGCAGTTGGTTCATCAAATACATCAATATTAAAACTTATTATTTCAAAACAATCATCACGATTGTCAACATTTTCTATTCTCACCCAAATCGTATCTAAATCGTAGGCTACAAGATTTGTAAAAGTATTTGGTAGCGGATTTGTTGTTGAGCTTGTCATTGCTTCCACTTGTTCTAAATGGAAGGATACTTCAAATTGCATTGGGTCTTGTGTGCCTAATACAATTAGCCTCAAAGCATCTAAATCAAAATCCCAGAACCCATCATTATTATCATCACATATCAATTGTGGTAAAACAGCGTTAGCAGTTGGGTCATCAAATACATCAATCATAAAAGTGCCTGTGCTTGCACAAGCTGTATTTATAGTATTCTCAATTCTAATAAAAATAGGTTCTGCAGTGTATGCTGTTGCATTAGGATATAATCCAGTTATAGGATTCATATCCATCTGAGCATCATTTAAAGTGTTGTGATAGCTCACTTCCACATCTGTTTGCGCGCCAATAATGGTAGCATTTAAAGTTGTAAAATCGAAATCCCAAATACCATCATTATTGTCATCGCATCGAAATTGTGCATTAACAGGATTAACTGTTGGTATAGGTGTCACTATTAACTCAATAATATCACTATCAGAACCTCCTACGTTATCAGTAATTGTGACTTGATATTCTCCTGCATTAGAGACAGAAATCATTGACATCCCATCTGTCCCGGGAATAGGCGCAAAACCAGTGCCATCATCAAATTCCCATGCATAGTCAACAAAAGTAGGATCACTTCCTGGGTTTGCGTCTAGCATGGTAGATGACATCTCGCAAATATTCTGGTCAGGCCCTAATATTCCATCAACATTTATAATACTACAATCTGTTGAGCCACCTCCTGGAGTTCCAAAATTGGTTTGAACTATTTCTATAAGACCTTCTACACCATTACCTCCAGGGCCTGGTGCGAAATTAGTTACCAACAACAAATAATATTCTCCTGACTGAGCATTATTTATGGTAAGGGTTTCAAAAGGAGAACCTGAATAACTACAATCAATAATATTTGAATTGTCGTCATTGTTTGGATAGAAATTCGGTTGACCTACATTATCTGGACAGACTATTGGGACTCCAGCACCATTAACACATTGTGTATCTATATTTGTACAATTCCCAGAATCTGAAGCATAAGGACCCCAGGCAATAAAATCGACATCTAAGCCAGAAGCAGCTCCATCATTATTAATCCCATCTCCATTGAGGTCTTCCCATTGATTTATATCAAAAGATAAATCTCCAGTTTGGTCAACCCTTAAAAAAAACCATGCTGGTCTAGGGCTATTATTTAAGCAACCTATTTGCCCTAAATCTAGGTTAGTCCCAAATGTATTTTGAAAAACAAAACTTCCCGATGTATCAGAACATATAGGTCCCGCATCATCACAAGACAATCCTCCAGGTGTATTTATTTGCGAATATGATGTTATTGATATAGCTATAAATAATAAGCAGAATGTGTATTTTTTAAGCATAATTTTTCAAAAAATTTAAGTCACGAAAATTAATAAATTCTTAACGAGCAACTTATAAATTAGCATAAGATATCGTTATAGTAACGCATATATCTATATAACAAGTATATTTAAGAAATCCCTAACCTATTTATCCTATTTTATTTAGTTATCTTTGCAGTCTCATTTTACACACCATTTAAATGAAACTAGAAAACGATTTTGATATAGATGCCATAGGCGATGACCACATTAGTACTTCTAGCGAAACTCCGCTTAGAGAAGATGCGTTTGAATTAAGTAATTCTGAAAAGATTGAAAGCATAAAAATAGATGTCGAACATATCCTTGAAACCTTAGGATTAGACCTAACAGATGACAGTCTTAGAGGTACACCAAAACGTGTTGCAAAAATGTTTGTAAACGAGATTTTTAGTGGTTTGCATCCAGATAATAAACCTAATGCATCAACCTTTGAAAATAAATACAAATACAACGAAATGCTTGTTGAGAAAAATATTACTGTATACTCAACATGCGAACATCATTTATTACCAATTGTAGGCAAAGCTCATGTAGCTTATATCTCTAACGGCACTGTTGTAGGTTTATCCAAGATGAATCGGATTGTAGATTATTATGCAAAGCGTCCGCAAGTACAAGAACGCTTAACGATTCAAATCGTAAGGGAATTACAAGAAGCTTTAGGTACAGAAGATGTAGCTTGCGTTATTGATGCCAAACACCTTTGTGTAAATTCTCGAGGTATCAAAGATGTTGCTAGTAGTACAGTGACTTCAGAGTTTGGCGGAAAATTCAAAACCAAAGAAACGCGTAGAGAATTTCTGGATTATATTAAATTAGATACAGCGTTTTAGTTTGTTATAAAGCTGTTAAGTTGTTTTTTGTTAAGTTGTAAATAAATCATGCATACTTATTCATTTGAAAAATTAGAAGTTTGGAAGGAAGCTACTAAGCTAAGTGTTAGCATTTACAGAATAACTTCATCATTACCTAATGAAGAAAAATTTGGTTTAATTTCTCAAATGCGAAGATGTTCGGTTTCTATATCTTCAAATATTGCAGAAGGCACTTCAAGATTAACAAAAAAGGACAAGGCTTATTTTATGACAATTGCATATAGCTCGGCTTTAGAATTATTAAACCAAGCTATAATCTCAAAAGAATTAGATTTTATTACTGAAGAAAGTTACAACAAAATAAGAACAGATATTGAGTCAATAACTAACAAAATCAATTCGCTTCGAAATCATTTTCTAAAATAACATCAAACGAAAAACGACTAAACAACAAACAATGCAACTATACGAGAATCAACACATAAAGATTTATAATTCACTCTCTGGTGAAAAAGAAAATTTCTCACCTATTAATCAAGGTTATATTGGCATGTACGTTTGTGGACCTACAGTATACAGTAATGTGCATTTAGGTAATGTGAGAACTTTCATGTCTTTTGACATGATTTTTAGATACCTAAAGCATTTAGGTTTCAAAGTACGTTATGTTCGTAATATTACTGACGCAGGTCATTTAGAAAACGATGCGGATTTGGGCGAAGATAAAATCACTAAAAAAGCTCGAGTTGAAGAAATTGAACCGATGGAAGTGGTGCAACGTTATACGGTTGATTTTCATAATGTATTACAAACACTGAATTTTTTACCTCCAAGTATAGAACCTACGGCAACAGGACATATTATAGAGCAGATTGAATTAATCGAAACTATAATTAATAATGGTTTTGCATATGTCGTTAATGGCTCTGTATATTTCGATGTACATAAATACAATGAATCTAACGAGTATGGCATTTTAAGTAAGCGTAAACTCGAAGACCTAATACATAACACTCGAACTTTAGATGGACAAAGTGATAAAAAAAATCCGCAAGATTTTGCACTTTGGAAAAAAGCCGAACCTACTCATATTATGCGTTGGCCTTCTCCATGGAGTGATGGTTTTCCAGGTTGGCACCTTGAATGTACTGCAATGAGCACAAAATATTTAGGTGAATTTTTCGATATTCACGGAGGCGGAATGGATCTTAAATTTCCGCATCACGAATGCGAAATTGCACAAAACCAAGCAGCAAAAGGACAAGCACCTGTAAAATACTGGATGCATGCCAATATGTTGGAGCTTAATGGTGCTCGCATGAGTAAATCTTCTGGGAACTATATTAATCCTGCTGAATTATTCTCTGGTGACAATGATAAAATGTCTAAAGGATTTTCACCTGGAGTTATCCGATTCTTTATGATGCAAGCGTCTTATAGAAGTATTTTGGATTTAACTAATGATGGTTTACTAGCTGCCGAAAAAGGGTTTAACAGATTAATGGAAGCGCTTGGAAATCTTGATAATTTAAAAACTAATAATTCATCATCTTTTAATGTTTCTGAATGGCAACAGAAATGCTATGATGCCATGAATGACGATTTTAATACACCTATTTTAATTGCGCATCTATTTGAAGCTGCAAAATTTATTAATCAAGTCAACGATGGTACTGCATCAGTTTCCGCACAAGACTTAGCAAGATTAAAAACAGTACTGCATACATTTACATTTGATATTTTAGGATTGGAAGACAGCCAATCATCGAATGTTGGAACAGAAAAACTAAATGCAACTGTTGAGATATTAATAAAACTAAGAAAAGAGGCACGTATCAATAAAGACTTTGCTTTGTCTGACCAAATTAGAGACGAATTAGCTGAAGCCGGAATTGAATTAAAAGATGGTCGTGAAGGCACAACATTTTCTATTAAATAACAAACTATTAAAAAAATTCTGACATATCCGTTTTTGTTTTTAATTAAGGTATATCAGACACTAATTTCTCCATTTACACCCGCAAGTTGTAGATATCAACCTACGTGTTCTCAATACACAAAGGAAGCTCTAGAAGTTCATGGATTTTTTAAAGGTGGTAGATTAGCTGTTATACGGATTTTTAGTTGTCATCCTTGGGGCGGAAAAGGTTATGATCCTGTCCCTCCAAAAACGGATGACAACTAAAAATTTTCCTCACGTGCCAGCTCGCCCATTCGCTAAAAATGTACACTGTACATTTTCTAAACGCTCTGTCGCCTCGGAGCGGAAAAGGTTATGACCCAGTACCGCCAAAAGAGGATTAATATTGAGTTAATCCTATTTCCATTACTATTGAAAATAGTATATTTACCACTTAAACAACAATCAATTTATGCACGCTTTAGAAATAGTTTGGGACCCAATTAAGTTTTTAGATTTAGGTTTTTTTAAGCTTCACTTTTATAGTGTAATGTGGATAGTTGCCTTTATAATAGGGTTTTATATTACAAAGCGTATATATAGAAATGAAAATCAATCTGATGAGTCTCTTGATTCTCTATTTATTTATTCTGTTTTAGGAATCATGTTAGGTGCTCGATTAGGTCATGTTATTTTTTACCAACCTGGATTGATTACCGAAGATTTCTTTAGCATCTTTTTACCATTTAAGTTCAAAGGAGGTTTTGAGTTCACGGGCTTTATGGGACTAGCAAGTCACGGTGCAGCTATTGCTATGATTATAGCCATGTATTTATACAATAAAAAAGTACTTAAGAAAACGGTACTCTGGATTTTAGATCGTGTTGTTGTTGCCGTAGCATTAGGTGCTGTATTTGTTAGAATCGGAAACTTTATTAATTCTGAAATCATTGGAAAATATACTGAGACTGATTTTGGTATCGTATTTAAGCAATTAGGAGAAACTGCTCCAAGGCATCCTTCTCAGTTATACGAAGCTGGCTGCTATCTTTTGGTCTTTATTATACTTTTTTACACCTATTGGAAAACAAAAAAATCTGAACAGCAAGGTTTTTTATTTGGATTATTCCTAGTGCTGCTTTGGTCAGTACGTTTTGTAGTTGAGTATTATAAAGAACCTCAAAACGGAGAATATTTATCGGATGCTATTAGAAATCTAATCAATAACGGGCAAATATTAAGTATACCATTTATTATTATTGGGCTATACTTTATGTTCATCTATAAGCCAAAGGCCAAAACTTCATAATGATAAACTATCGAATTTTAGTAGTGTTTTCTATCATCTGTAGCTTATTCTTCAGTTGTAATACTTCAGAAAAGAAGAATTCTATTTCAAAAGAGATTAAATTCAAAAAAGAAGGTGCACTCCAACTTAAAAAATCGTCAAACGATTCGCTTATAAAAACTTTGGATATTGAAATTGCTGATGACGAATACCAAACTCAAACAGGATTAATGTATCGCAATAGTATGAAAGAGTTACAAGGTATGCTGTTTGTGTTTCCTAATGAAGCTCCAAGGAGTTTCTATATGAAAAATACGCGCATTGCTTTAGACATTATATACATTTCTACGGATAGTACCATAGTTAGTTTTCAAAAAAATGCTAAGCCTTTTGACGAGTCATCACTACCATCAAATGCGCCAGCAAAATTTGTCTTAGAAATCAATGCTGGGCTTTCAGATAGATGGAATTTAGAGGTTGGAGATAAGATTTCGTTCATAACTATGAAATGATTTTTTGATACAAACAACTTGTCTTGTCACTGTTTCAAATAATTAACTTTATATTAGACTTACAATCAACAAATCCTAATATGAAATTTCTTAAACAATTCTCGTTATTACTTACCGCATTATTCTTATTTAGTGCCTTCTCAATTGATGGTGAAAAAACCTATGTTGGTAAATGGAAAGGCAAAGACCAAGGTGAAATTGGCTTTTTAACATTAACAGAAGACAACTATGCAATCTTTGAATTTAATGGACAAATCGTGGGTGGAAAATCCTATAACAGTCAAGGTGTCGATGCCTCTATGAAATACACTGTAGACACTTCTTCTGAACCTTATAAGATTGACTTTATCATTTTGGATAATAGCGAAGGTGAAGAGTTAGGAAGACTTAAGGGTATTATTAAAATGAATAACCGCAACGAGATGGAAATGGCTATGACTTTTGGCGGCGGAACTGAAAGACCTACTGATTTTTCTGTAGATAATATTACGTTTTCACGTTACAAATAATAAAATGAAAAGCATAAAACGTCTATCCTTATTTCTAGGAGCATTTCTTATTTTTTGTTCTTTTACTATTGAGGCTGATAAAAGTTACATTGGTAAATGGAAGGGCAAAGATAAAGGCGATATTGGCTTTTTAACTTTAACAAAAGATAGATATGCTACTTTTGAATTTGATGGAGAAATTATGGGCGGAAAATCTTATAACCATCAAGGCATTACAGCGGCATTAAAGTATAGAGTTAATACGAAAAAAGACCCTTACAGAATAGATTTTATTATTTGGGATAAGAAAAAAGCTATCGAAGTTGGTAAGCTTAGAGGGATTTTAAAGATGAATAGTAATGACGAAATGCAAATGGCTATAAATTTTAGCGGGAGTAATAATAGACCAACAGATTTTTTAATAGATAGTATTACTTTTTTACGCTCTAACTAACTCATAGATATATTAAAACAAAAAAAGACTGCCAATTGGCAGTCTTTTTTGTCTAAGATTAAAGATTAAGCTTCTACCACCTCTTCTTCTTCTCTTACTTTCTTTTTTAAAGATTCAGCTGCATCACCTTTCTTAGCTGTATCGTACATAATTGGTGTTGCAATAAATACAGACGAATATGTACCTACTATTACACCAACAATCAATGCGAATAAGAAACCTCTTAACGAATCTGCTCCTAAGAAAAACATAGCTAATAGCACCACTAATGTAGTTAACGATGTATTTAATGTTCTACTTAATGTACTATTGACAGAAGCATTAATGGTCTTACCTAAAGTCCAACCAGAATGTTCGTTAAGGTACTCTCTAATTCTATCGAACACAACCACGGTATCATTCAGCGAGTAACCAATTACGGTTAGAATTGCTGCAATAAATGCTTGGTCAATTTCCATACTAAATGGCATAAACTTCCATGTTAATGAGAAGATACCTAATACAATTAATACATCATGGAATACTGCCGCAACAGCACCAAGAGAGAATTGCCATTTCTTAAAACGAATTAAAATATAAAGGAATACAACTACCAATGAACCTAAAATTGCCCAGAAAGAAGATTTCTTTATATCATCTGCAATTGTTGGACTTACTTTACTCGATAGCATTTTACCAATCTTCCTATCTCCAGAGCCATCTAAGAACTCATCATAAGTGATTCCATCTGGTAAATATGTTCTTAAAGCTTCAAATAAAGTAGATTGTACTTTCTCATCAGCTTCTGTAGAGTTATCCTCAACTAAGTATTTTGTTGAAATTTTTAATTCGTTGTCATTACCAATCGTTTTTACTTCTGCGCTACCAAAAACATCTGCAGCATTTAACGTTTTAGATACTTCTTCTGTACTAATAGATTGAGCAAAACGTACTTGGTATGTACGACCACCAACAAAGTCAATACCTTGATCTAGTTTATTAGTAAATAATGATGCAATACCAGCAGAAATTAATATTGCAGAAATCACATAGGCAATTTTACGTTTTCCTAAGAAATTAACATTTACATTCTTTAAGAAACCTTTAGTTATAGCTGTAGAGAAATCTAATTTCCCTCCACGGTTTACATACCAGTCAATTAATAATCTTGTGATAAAGATTGCTGTAAATAAAGATGTTAAAATACCAATGATTAATGTTGTTGCAAAACCTTTAATTGGTCCTGTACCAAAAATAAATAAGATTAACGCGGTTAAACCAGTCGTAATATTGGCATCTAAGATTGAAGACAATGCATTTGCAAAACCATCTTTAATAGAACTCTTCTGGTCTTTACCTTTTGCTATCTCTTCTCGAATACGTTCAAAAATAAGTACGTTCGCATCAACTGAAATACCAATCGTTAAAACGATACCTGCAATACCAGGTAATGTTAACACTGCTCCTAATCCTGATAACACACCAAAGATTAAAAGTATGTTGAATAATAAAGCAATATCTGCAAATCCACCAGCTTTACCATAGTAAAAAATCATCCATAGTAAAACAAACACTAATGCTAAACCAAAAGATATCACACCAGAATCAATAGCCTCTTGACCTAAAGATGGGCCAACCTCATCTGCTTGAACAATCTCTGCAGAAGCAGGTAATTTACCAGCTCTTAAAACGTTAGCTAAATCAGTAGCCTCTTCTACAGTAAACGTTCCAGAAATTTGAGAGTTACCACCTGCAATAGGACCAGTACTTACACCAGGTGCAGAATACACAATGTCATCTAAAACAATAGCAATATTACCTCTAGTTTCATAAGCTACTTTGGTCATTTCTTCCCAAATTTTTGCACCCTTAGCATTCATTTGCATGCTAACTGCTGGACGATTAACCTGGTCATAATCTTGTCTTGCATCTGTGATAACACCACCACTTAATTCTGGCTGATTTTCTCTATTTCCTTTTAAGCCATACAATTCTACAAACTCCGAATTTTTATCAGCTGGCTTTGCCCATGCAAAGCGTGCATAACGCTGCTCTGCAGGCAACAAGTCACGATTAGCTTTTAACTTTTCTAATACGGCCTCTTTATCTTTTGCCAAGAAAACTCCAATTACTGGACCGCCAGAACCCAAACTTTGGATACCTAATGGATTTGTGTTTTCTTGTACTGCAGTAGAATCACTTTCTATCTGACCTGTTAAGTCTTCAATAACACTAGATGTAGAGTCAACTTCTTCAGTAGCTTCTGCTTGCTCGGCAGTGTCTTCTGTAGTATCTGTATTCTCTTTTTGAGCTTCAAGTAAACGTTGGTTAACTTGTAATAAATATCCTGCTAAATCTTGCGTATTATAAGTTTCCCAAAACTGTAACTGTGCAGTCTCAGTAATCAATTTAATCACACGCTTCTTGTCTTTAGCACCTGGTAATTCTATTAAAATACGACCAGAGTTTCCAAGACGTTGAATGTTTGGAGAGGTTACCCCAAAACCATCAATACGATTACGTAATACTTCAAAAGCAGAAACGATAGATTCATCTACTTTTCTTGAAATAATACTTTTAACCTCACCGTCAGTCATGTTAAATGTTACATCATCACTCAATGTACGGTTAGCAAAAATATCTGGAGATGCTAGTTTTGTATCGCCTTTAATAGCATCAAATGCTGTGTAAAAAGACTCTAGATATGACTCCTGAGCGTCCTTTTGCAACTCTGCGGCATTCTCTAAAGCTTGATTAAAAATTGGGTCCTTACTACCGTTAGCAAGTCCCATTAATATATCTTTTACAGAGATTTCGATAATAGCGTTAATACCACCTTTAAGGTCAAGACCTAAATTCATGGCATTGTCTTTAACCTCAGTGTATGTAAACTGATTTACACCAAGTAAGTTATAAACTTCTTGGTTATTTAATGAATCTAAGTAACGTAACTCAGCAACGTTGGCTTCTCTATTATCTGCGTACTTAGCTTGCGCAAATTGTTTTGCTTCTTTTTCAATCTGATTGGATTTAAACGTAAATGATAATTGGTAGATACTTACCAATCCAAATAGTATAGCAAACAGCTTGACTAATCCTTTGTTTTGCATTGTTTTTAGTTTTATGTCGAATACATTTCGACAATTAATTTTTAATAAAAATTTGAATTTGAAATATTCAGTTCTTATGTATTAGAACTGTGAGAGAATTTGAAATTCTCGGTTGATAATTACTTAACTTATAATTCATTGTTACATTGAGTGATAGTCGAAGTGTTTTGAAAACGAAATTTAAAGTTCTCGACTGACGCTCGAAATGACAGTATAAATTATTTTGAAGTTAAATAATTTTAATCTTAAGCTAGTGGTCCTGCCCTAACTTCTGGTATGTTATGAGATGTATTGTCTGATACAAACACTACCAATTGGTTGGCATTGTATGCAACTTTTAAGTCAATGTGTATTTTAGAGCTTTCAACTAAAACAGGAAATCTATATACATCTGGATTAAATGAGCGGTCACTCTTTAGGTTAAGTGTATAAACTTGTTGACCTTCAAAATCCCATGGTGCAGAGTTTCCGTTTTCAATCTGAAAAATGTCTAGATTAAAGTTCTGAGTATCTTCTTCAGAGGATTCTGATGAATCGTCAAAAGCAATTTCAGCTTTATCAGAAAGGATTTGTTTTACACTACTAACGGCTTTATCACTATGATATGCAATATGAAAAAATCCATTTTCTTTTGAAATAATCGAAATACTTTCAGCACCAATTTGCTGAAGTGCATCTGAAATAGACGCTAAAGAAGCCTCTGTTTCAGCCTCAGAAAATTGCGAATCTGTAAACTGAATTACAATCTCCTGATTAGCCGAAGGTTTCTGGTACTGTTGTACCACACCTAACAATGTTAGGCTTAACACAAAGCTAAATAAGTACCATTTTATTCGCATGCGCCAAATATAAAAAATAAAGACTGCTTTTCAGCAGTCTTTACAGTAAGTTTTGTAAGAAAAAAGCAATTAAAATATTACTCATTCATATTTTTATAACCTTCTGGAGGTGTCATATTAAATTTATCATCAGAAACTGTTTCTTCTTTGATTTCTGTTACCTGCGTTGTTATTACAACATCTGCGCCCATTTGGTTCATTTTAATTGCTACATAAAGCGGAAAACCTTTCACTTTATCTCCAGCCATTGAAATTTGTTGTGATTTTACAGGAATATCTTCAGTTGTGTATATCTCCATTTCTACATCACCTGCATCTTGTTTTACTTTAATCGTAAATTGCTTACACTTGTAGCCTAAGATAGTTTTGATCTTTGTTCCTTCAATTACTTCTATATCGTTTACTTGAGCTTCAGCCTCTTTTATATTTTGAACCATATAGAGTTTTCCAAGTGCAGGGTTATCCATTAGCACTAACATGTTTTTAGAATCTATTAGTGTAATAACATCTCCAGACATAGGGTTAGATAACTCTGCTCTAGATTTACCATCTTTAAAGTAAGTAACAGTTTTCATGTCTCCCATCGTATCAAATTGGGCCTGTATGAGCTCATTATCTGTATTCATCGTAGCAGTAGAAAAAATAACTCCTTCAGTAATTTTATTTTGAGCAATTACCATTACAGTTAATGATAATGCTAGTAACGTTAATATTTTTTTCATTGTTAAAATTATTATATTTATTAAATAAAAACCTCAAAAGCAATAAGCTAATGAGGCTCTAATATTTTTGAATTAATGTCTTATATTAAAGTTCTAATAATCCATTTGTTTTCTTAACACCTTCGGCACTTGCTTTCATATGTTCTTTTTCAGCATCACTTAAAGATACATCAACGATTTTTTCGATACCATTTCTACCTAATACAACTGGCACTCCGATACATAAATCGCTTAAACCATATTCTCCATCTAATAATGTAGAGCATGGATATATTTTCTTTTGGTCGCAAGCAATAGCTTGTACTAATCCAGACACAGCCGCTCCTGGCGCATACCATGCAGATGTTCCTAGTAAACCTGTTAAAGTAGCACCACCAACTTTGGTGTCTGCCGCAACTTGATTTAATCTTTCGTCAGATAAAAATTCTGAAACTTTAATACTGTTTCTTGTCGCATGCGATGTTAATGGCACCATACCTTTATCACTATGTCCACCGATTACCATTCCGTCTACATCGCTAATTGGAGCTTCTAAAGCTTCTGCTAATCGGTACTTAAAACGTGCAGAATCTAATGCGCCACCCATACCAATAATTTTATACTTAGGTAAATCTGTAGTTTGGTGTACCAAATATGTCATTGTATCCATTGGATTACTTACCACAATTAAAATAGTATTAGGAGAATGCTCTACTAAACTTGCAGAAACAGACTTTACAATACCTGCATTGATACCAATAAGCTCTTCACGAGTCATACCTGGTTTACGAGGTATACCAGATGTTATAACACAAATATCACTATTTGCAGTTTTTGAATAATCGCTTGTACTTCCTGTAATTTTAGTATCAAATCCGTTAAGAGATGCTGTTTGCATAAGGTCCATTGCTTTTCCTTCAGCATAACCTTCTTTGATATCTAACAAAACAACTTCTGAAGCAAAGTTTTTAATGGCAATATATTCTGCACAACTTGCGCCTACTGCTCCTGCTCCAACTACTGTTACTTTCATATTTAAGGTATTTATTTGTGTTATTAAAATGTGATTGCAAAATTAAGGTTTTACACCTTAAATTCCATGATTTATATCATAGTATTAACAAAAAAAGAGCTACATTTCTATAGCTCTTTTTAAACTCTTTTAAGTTATGCATCAATATTTGCATAGATTGCATTTTTCTCTATAAATGCTCGACGTGGCGGAACTTCGTCACCCATAAGCATTGAGAAAATACGGTCTGCTTCTACTCCATTATCTATCTGTACTAAGCGCATTGTTCTAAATTCAGGATTCATAGTTGTATCCCACAATTGCTCAGCATTCATCTCACCAAGACCTTTATACCTCTGGATTTTGGCACCATCTCCATACGTAGAAACAATGTCATCGCGTTCTGCATCACTCCAAGCATATTGTTTTTTAGCGCCTTTCTTCACTAAATATAAAGGTGGCGTTGCAATATAAATATGTCCATTCTCTACCAGCTCTTTCATATATCTAAAAAAGAAAGTTAAAATTAAAGTTGCAATGTGACTACCATCAATATCGGCATCACACATAATTACAACTTTATGGTATCTTAATTTTGAAAGATTAAGTGCTCTTGGGTCTTCTTCAGTACCTATTGTTACTCCAAGCGCTGTGAAAATATTTTTAATTTCTTCGTTTTCAAACACTTTATGCTGCATCGCTTTTTCAACATTTAAGATTTTACCTCTTAACGGTAAAATTGCTTGAAATGCCCTATCACGACCTTGCTTAGCAGTACCACCAGCAGAATCTCCCTCTACAAGAAACACTTCGCATTTTGCTGGATCTTGTTCAGAGCAATCACTTAATTTCCCAGGTAAACCTCCGATGCTCATCACAGTTTTACGCTGTACCATTTCACGGGCTTTTTGAGCTGCATGACGTGCTTGAGCTGCTAAAATCACTTTCTGAACAATGATTTTTGCGTCGTCTGGGTTTTCTTCTAAATAATCAGTAAGCATTTCTGACACTGACTGACTTACAGCGGCAGAAACTTCACGGTTACCTAATTTTGTTTTGGTCTGACCTTCAAATTGAGGCTCAGCAACTTTTACTGAAACGATGGCTGTTAATCCTTCACGGAAATCATCTCCTGCTATATCAAACTTTAACTTATCTAACATCCCGGAACCATCTGCATACTTCTTAAGTGTATGTGTTAATCCACGACGGAAACCAGATAAGTGTGTTCCGCCTTCATGCGTATTAATGTTGTTAACATATGAGTGTAAATTTTCAGCATAAGATGTGTTATATATCATCGCCACCTCAACAGGCACACCATTCTTTTCACCTTCAAAAGCAATTACATCTTTCATCAATGGCTCACGGCTGCTATCTAAGAACTTTACAAATTCTGGCAATCCATTTTCAGAATGAAATGTTTCACCTTCAAAAGAACCATCTTCTTTAGTGCGACGCTTGTCTACCAAATGTACTGTAATGCCTTTATTAAGGTATGCCAATTCACGCATTCGGCTTGCCAAAGTATCATAGTTATACTCTAGAGTTTGGGTAAATATTGTAGCATCTGGCTTGAACGTTACAGTTGTACCTCTTTTATCGGTATCGCCTATAGTTTTTACAGGGTATAACGTTTTTCCACGTTCATATTCTTGCTCCCAAATCTTTCCATCTCTATAAACTGTAGCTCTAAGATGCTCAGAAAGTGCGTTAACACAACTTACACCAACACCGTGAAGACCACCAGAAACTTTGTAAGAATCTTTATCGAACTTACCACCGGCACCTATCTTGGTCATTACAACCTCAAGTGCAGAAACACCTTCCTTTTTATGAAGCCCAACAGGAATACCACGACCATCATCTTCAGTAGTGATAGAATTATCTTCATTAATAGTTACTGTAATATTGTCGCAATGTCCTGCTAATGCTTCATCGATAGAGTTATCTACAACTTCATATACTAAATGATGTAAACCTCTTGTACCTACATCTCCAATATACATGGATGGACGCATACGCACGTGCTCCATACCTTCAAGGGCTTGGATACTGTCTGCACTATATTGCTTTTTGTTTTCTTCGCTCATATTATTTTAAATAAGATTTAGTTCTAATTTTATAACAAAAAAAGACGCTTTTTGCGTCTCTTTTGAGTACTATCAAAGATAAGAATAAAAGACCCCTTTTTAAAGGTTTTTATGAATTTTAAGCAATAATTATCAACATTTGTTAATTATCCAAAAGTGCCTTAAATCGTTTAAAAAGTGTCTTAAATTGAATTTTGACTATTTTTATTACTGCCAAAAAAATTGATTTAAACAAAATGGCTTAGAAGTCAAATTCTGAAATTTTAGTTTGGTTAAAATTGGAAGAAAATCATTTTAATTTACGCTTCTTATTAAACGGAAAATCACTCCATTTCCAAATTACGTAAGTGAGTAACAAATAAAATACATTCCATATTACTATAACTATAATAAATGGTGTCCACGTTTCAAAGGTGATGGTTTCTGTAATATAAAAAATACTATCTCCATTGTTATAGTTTGCGACTAAATGTCTTGTCGCCCAATTATTGCCCAAATGTATTCCTATAGGAAAGAAAAGAGTTTTTGATTTTAATAATGCTGTTGCAAATAGCAGGTGACCTATTGGTATTGTTATAGCTAAGAAAAGAACCATGCCTTTATTCTGAATTATTTCTCTATCCAAAATATGAACTAGCATAAATAATGTTCCAAAAATGATATTTGCCTTGACTACGTTACTTACTTCAATTGTCTTTTTAAAAGCATAACCTCTAAATAATAGCTCTTCTATAGCTACCTGTGGCAGAATAGTATAAAATCCGTATAGAATAATACTATAGTTTATATCTGAGGTTGTTATTTGGAATGTTTCTTCTGTATATAATCCTCTACAGTACTTAGCTAATAAAAAAGCAACTGCTCCAATTAATATGCCTAAAGGCAAAAAAGAGATGTTACGAAACGACAAGTTTAAACCAATATTATTTAGTGATTTTTTATCGGTTTTGAACAAAAACCAAGTTGCTACAATTAACAATATAACAGACGTAAATGGGAAATAACGTTTTAAGAAAGGTGTGTCTATTAGGCCACTAATAAAAAGAGCTAATCCAAAGAGAGCAATCGTTAATATAAATCGGTAGAGAATAGGATATTTAGATACTAGTGTTTTCATAATGATAGGTATTAGTTGACTTAGCCAATATATACTGGCTATAAAAAAGATTAGAATTTTTGAAAAATTAGGCCTTTGGCTTTAAAAAGGGAATTGACAATGGGTAATTACATGTTCCGAAACTTAACGCTGACATCAGATTCTTGATACTAAATATGATGCCAAAAAGCACAACAGCTCCAGTACCAAAAAAATTAAAACCTGGAAAAGGAAAAAACAACAACAGCGATATAATTAACAAGAGATTAATGGTACAATGAAAATTAATAACAGCTCTACCATGAGAATCGTACATTTTATTATCCTCAGCTTTACTTATCCATATAAAAAGCGGGAATAGTACATTAGCAAAGGGAATTAATAAGCCAAAGAATGGAGAACCATGTAACAACAACATCCACTTACGCTGTATAGTTTCTTCCTTAGGGTTGTCAAGTACAATTAAATCGTCTACTTCGACATCTAAGCCTACTGCTAACAGCTTTATGGTTTGCAAATGTGGTTGTACCTCACCTTTTTCTATACGTTGAATTGTCCGTACACCTACTGTTGTTTTATCTGCAAGTTCTTCTTGAGTAAGCCCTTTTAGTTTACGCTGGTATAATAAATTATCTTTTAATGCTTGTTGTTTCATTACTACATCATTTTGTCAATACAAATCTATGATGGTATTTCTGTTTTTCTCACGCCATTTATGTGTCACCTATCTGTCATGTATTAGTATTACAGGTAGTTATGCAATAACAAGAGCTAATTTAGCCCAACTTGGCCTTTTACAGATTCGAAGAGTTTTTTGGAGTCAAAGCCCACTCCGTCTTTAAAAACTACCTCCATGTTTCTGATATTCTTAATATCAGAATTTAAGTCTCCGTTTATTAGAATTATATCTGCTTGTTTACCAACTTCTAAAGTTCCTAAAAGTTTTTCTTGTTCTAAAAATATCGCACCATTAAGCGTACAAATTTTAATAGCTTCTTCTACTGTAAAGCCAGCTTCTACTAAAATTTCTACAGTACGCTGATTTGCATAACCTGCTACGGTTCTTCCAGCTCCAGTTGGATCAGTTCCTGCTACTAAAAAACCACCTTTATCATAAAAGCGTTTGACCCAAGTTAAATTTTTATTGAATCTTGCTAAACTGGCAGCATCTCGTCCTTGTGCTCTTTTATAACCTTCTTTTAAACGTTCTTGAATCTGAGGTGCTAGAGCATCAAGACCATTACCAGGAACAATTTCTCTATCTGTATATGGCTCAAAGACATTTGGTGTAGTTGTAATGACTGTTTTGTTTTTAATAAGCAAATCAATGAGATTATTTATGGCCTCACCATCCACTGACTCATTTGTAAGACCTTGTCTAGCCTCAAATGGGTCACATATATTTTCTTCTTTATTCTTTACAAAGTCACTTGCAGCCATAAAACCGTGCTCTAAATTATCAATACCAATATTTGAAGCTTCCTCATAAGTTAAAGAACATAAATGCCCTGTAACCTTAAGACCTCTTTTATGTGCCTCTTCAACACATATCTTCAAATCTTCTTTAGTAATATTATTATAAACTTTAAATGATGTTACACCTTTATCTGCCCAATAATTAACAATTTTAGAGACTTCTCCTGGATTATCTATAAATCCTAACTCTGGAACTTTTGGTCCCTCACGTTCTATAAAAGGACCTGTTACGTGCATTTTAGGTCCAGTCATCCTGCCTTCATTAATCCATTTTTTTACATTTAAATCTGTTTGAGGCTGAATGCTTCCTCCTGTTCGCATAGATGTAACTCCACCAGCTAAATACAATCTTGGAAAACTAAACGTCATTTGACCAACACTAAACCAGTTTTCGAAAGGCTTTGTATAAAACATATGCTCATGTAACATTACCAATCCTGGAGTTACAGTTTTTCCTGTTCCATCTATGGTTTTTATACCACTAGGAATTTCTACATCACTTCCAATAGATTTAATTTTTCCATTTGAAACTAGTAGTGTTTGATTTGACTTTGAAGCGCTTCCTGTCCCATCAAAGACAGTGACATTTGTAATGGCGAATTCAGAATCATCTACAGTTATAAATCGTTTCACCTGAGATGAAAATTCTTGAGCATAGATTTGAAAAGCGAATAAGATAGCAGCAGTGATGGATAATATTTTCTTCATTTTTAATTATGATTTAGCATGAAAATCTTTTATGTCAATCCTAATCTTTAGAAAAAGACAAAATCCCGCAGGAGCGAGATTTTGAATTTACATTAATTAATATTTATAGAAAAATTCTATTCATATTCTTTTCAATATTTGAGGGCTTATCTAATTATTCTAGTATGAATCATCATGAACGTTAGCAATAGCTCTACCAGAAGGTTCATTCATATTTTTAAACGCCTCATCCCATTCTAAAGCTGTAGCTGTACTACAAGCCACACTTGCTTCTTGTGGTACACTCAAAGCTGCCGTATCACTTGGGAAGTGCTCTTCGAAAATTGAGCGGTAGTAAAACTCTTCTTTATTTGTTGGTGTTTGAATTGGAAATCTAAACTTAGCATTTGCTAGTTGTTCATCTGTGACTTCTTTTTCTACTACGTCTTTTAAGGTATCAATCCAGCTATATCCAACACCGTCACTAAACTGTTCTTTTTGTCGCCATGCTACACTTTCTGGTAACATATCTTCAAATGCTTTACGGATTATCCACTTCTCCATACGCTCACCGTTAATCATTTTATCTTTTGGATTGATACGCATAGCTACATCAATAAATTCTTTGTCTAAAAACGGAACACGACCTTCAATACCCCAAGCCATTAAACTCTTGTTGGCACGTAAACAATCGTACATGTGCAACTTGTCTAATTTACGCACGGTTTCTTCATGAAACTCTTGTGCGTTTGGTGCTTTATGGAAATACAAATAACCTCCAAAAATCTCATCTGCACCTTCACCTGACAATACCATTTTAATTCCCATAGATTTGATAACACGAGCCATTAAATACATAGGTGTAGAAGAACGAATCGTTGTAATATCATAAGTTTCGATATTATAAATCACATCCTTAATCGCATCTAATCCTTCTTGAATCGTAAACTTAATTTCGTGATGTACTGTACCAATATGGTCTGCTACTTTTTGTGCTGCAGCTAAATCCGGCGAACCTTCTAATCCCACAGAAAAGCTGTGTAATTGTGGCCACCAAGCTTTTTCCTTATCATCTGCTTCAATACGTCTTTCAGAATATTTTTTTGCAATAGCAGAGGTTACTGAAGAATCTAATCCTCCTGATAATAAAACACCATAAGGTACATCACTCATTAATTGTCTGTGCACAGCATCTTCCAATGCTTGACGCACTTCAGTTATACTTGTCTCATTTTCTTTTACAGCTTCATACTCTTCCCAATCGCGTTTATACCATTGTACTAACTCTCCATCTTTACTACTCATATAATGTCCTGGAGGAAATAGCTCAATTTTTGTGCAAACGCCCTCTAAAGCTTTTAACTCTGAAGCCACATAGAATGTTCCGTCTTTGTCCCATCCCATATATAAAGGGATAATTCCCATATGGTCGCGAGCAATAAAATATTCGTCTTTTTCAGAATCATAAATTGTAAAACCAAAAATACCATTCATATCATCAACAAAATCATGACCTTTTTCTTTGTAAAGTGCTAAAATCACTTCGCAATCACTTTCAGTTTGAAACTTGTAATCAGGAAATCTTGAACGTAACTCTCTATGATTATATATTTCGCCATTGGCTGCTAAAATCAAATTTTTGTCTTCACTAAACAAAGGTTGCTTGCCTGAGGCTGGATCTACAATCGCCAAGCGCTCATGAGCCATGATTACTTTATCATCACTATAAATCCCACTCCAATCTGGTCCACGATGTCTTATAGATTTTGCCATTTCTAAAACTTGTGGTCTTAGAGTTTCAGATTTCTGCTTTATATCAAACGCACATACAATACCGCACATAATGCTTTACTTTTTATATTATTATGAAGCAAATATGGAATTAAACTTTCAATTATTAAACATAAAAACACTTATTGATTTCAATATGCAACTTTAAATCAATTAATTTGAATAATTTAAAACTTAACTTAA
Organism: Winogradskyella sp.; assembly: GCA_004211785.1. Taxonomy (GTDB): domain Bacteria; phylum Bacteroidota; class Bacteroidia; order Flavobacteriales; family Flavobacteriaceae; genus Winogradskyella. Next base: position 1,021 of record SHBX01000038.1, on the reverse strand, counting down.
TCGATTTCACACTATTTGCTATCAATCTGTAAATTTTAATAATTCTTTACGACAGATACCTTCAATTACTAACTAATTTTAAACCATAAAACTCAATAATTCACTTATGAAAAATTTTAGACTACTTACAACCGTTGCTTTCGCTTTTTTGATGCTAGTATCATTTAATGCTGAAGCTCAAAAATTTAGAGGCTTAGACAAAAGCCCTATGGATGCAGCATCAATAGGACGTGGAAACAAGCAATTAGCTAAAGTCTATTACAGTAGACCTCAACTTAAAGGAAGAACTGTTGGTAAAGACTTAGCACCACATGGAAAGGTTTGGAGAACTGGAGCAAATGAAGCTACGCAACTTGTATTAAATGTAGACATGAACCTAAACGGAACAAAAATCAAAGCAGGAACATATTCTTTATTTACTATTCCTGGTGAAACAGAATGGGAAGTTATTGTAAGCTCTGACCTTAATAACTGGGGGTCATCTGGTTACAAAAAAGATAACACCGTAGCTAGTATTAAAGTACCTGTAACTATGGGAGGCGAATCCTTAGAAGCATTTTCTATGGCATTTGCACCATCAGATGATGGCGTACATCTACATATGGGTTGGGATAAGGTAAGAGTTGCTGTACCTTTTACCAAATAAGACATAACAATTATAAATAAAAAAGCCTTGATTTCTCAAGGCTTTTTTTATGGTATATTTAAATACTTATGTGTTTGCAAAGATACTTTCCATTTTGGATTTGCCATTACATAATCCACAATTTGCGGCATCATTTTATCACGCTTACTCCACTCTGGTTGTAAGTACAAAATGCAATCTTTATTAACTTGGGCTGCTTGTTCTTCGGCAAACCTAAAATCGTCTTTATTATAAATAATACATTTTAACTCATGGGCCTTAGCAAAAACTTCTTCTGTTGGGAGTTTATTTTTCTTTGGAGATAAACAAATCCAATCCCAATCACCACTTAATTTATAAGCGCCAGAAGTTTCAATATGCGTCTGTACACTTTTG
>SHBX01000037.1 GCA_004211785.1 Winogradskyella sp. | reverse complement strand
AGCTGTCGTACTTTAAAAACTCAATACGCGGCTCTGGGGTTAAGGTGCTTTTACCAACCTTAACTTCTTTTGGCAACATCAAATCATTAGAAGAGCTATCAAAATCATCATAGATGTTGTGAGTCTCGCTAATCATTACACCATTTCTATAAGATTGGGTTTCTAGAACCTCGGTAACTTTATTAGAGGCAATCAGTTTGTTTTTAATAGCAATAGAGTTACTACCTAAGGTTATTCCAACAGGATAATAGTACTTCGTCTCCAAATGCTCATCAACGCCCTTAACCTTATAATAAGTGTCTTGGGTTTTTACTTGATAGTTGTCGTCACTATAGGTAAATACTTGGCGGGTCTCTTTTGTTGTTTGATTATTGCCATTAGCATCGAAAAAGTATTCTTTGTTAATGGTTTCATCAAGTCTTGCCCAAGTGGCTTTAACATCGTTGGATAAGAAGAAATAATAATCCCCACAAGTGCTGTATACACCAAGGCAATCGCTATCACAAATTGATTGACCACCGTTATTCCCTCCATAGCACATATTAAGCTCATTAATAGGTGAAGATGCTGCCCATTCGGAATAAAAATTATAAAACATTTTCCACTCACAATCATTTGTATTATAAAGTCTGTATGTTGGAGAAACAATATCTTCAACAAAACTATAAGTGTTTATGTCTTCTTTTAATTGTTTATCATTATTATCAAAAACTTCACTTTTTAATAATAGCCCTCTTTTGTAATCCAAATCGTCAGCAGGCGTATATGGATATGTAAAAGTTGACAACGGGCTATGATAATCTTGTGCTGATGTATATGTGAATTTGCTATAACCTTTATTCTGCTCAGACATATTCACAGTTTTATAACCCACGTATTGGCCTTGAGTCAATTCTACATTTAAACCTTGTGTTTTTATTTCAAACAAAAAGGAAATAGCATTCATACTTGCATTTAAAGGACAAGCTTCTGGTAACAAATAACGACTCACAGTTTTTGTATGTGTTTTTACTAAACCTGTAAGTAGACCGTCAATAGATCCACTAGATTTATTTTGTGTGCCATCTTCTGAATAGTCATAAGTGATTTCACGTTGATTCTGAGTGTCTAATGGATCATCCTTAAAGACGACACTCTTTATTCTTACACCACCACCATAAACAAACCTTTTAATAGTAGAAGTGAAATTCTTATAGCCAATACACCCAGTATAGTTATAATTTGTACCTAGAGTTAATGTGAAAAACTTAACAGTATATGTGCCTGTAGCGACAGTAAAATAAAGCTCGTCTTCATCAAGCCTGAATACTTCACGATAATTATTTGGGCCAGTGACTTCTATAAATGCATTAAACTGTTCAGTCGGTGTAGCTGTTGTGCTAAGCTTCTTATAGACTATTTCTTGGGTTTGTGACACATAAAAGGAATAGGTTGTTACATTAGAAGATTGTGCGCTATTATCTGTGGCGCTATTAAAGGATAGACTTAAATCTTGAGGAATCCAGTTGTCAGGGTTTTTATCTTTATACTCATTATCTGAGAGTTGCGTTGCACCTTGATAAGTGATTTGTTGTCTTTCAAATTCAAATTCTTTTGAACCGCCAGTAGGGTAAATAATTTTTGTAAGTAATCCTTTCTGAATAGTAGTTCCATTTGATATCGGTAAACCACATGAAGTGGTTGAGTTATCTTTGTAATAACCCCAATCATCAGTTTCATTTGGAGAATCCCATTGCGGCAAACTAAACTTATCATTGTATTCTAAGACATAATCATTAGAAAGACCTCCAGCTACTTCTTGAATTTCATTAAGCCAAAGACGATTAGATATATTAGAGTCATAAACAAACTTAAAATGCTTGTTCTCAGTATGACTAGCATCCTTTATTCTTATATATTCTAGGGCTTTACCATTAGTTTCTGGATGCACAAAAGAATTGTCAACTTCAAAATCTACATAAGAACCGTCTTTGTTAAAAGTAATTCTGGAGAGTTTTTTTGTACCTGCACTCACCACATAATAAGAATGGGTTATTCTTGGTTGCATTACAGAATTATTATAAGCATTTGCTGTATTAGCAAGGCTCATATACGTATTCCAATCAGTACCTGGATTGATAGGACGACTTTCTTCTCTAGTAACTGAAGCATTGTATACTTCTCCAATAGTTTGGTAGGTGAAAGTTGCAAGCGTTAAACTGCCATTATTAGAATTTGGCATTTCAATTTTTGACAAATGCCAAGAATTGGTAGACGTATAATCTGCATTTGTTCCTGAAGAGGTTTGATTTCCATTAAAGTATTCAATTGCAGTAAAAGGCTGAGAGTATAAATCTTCGGTTACATCAAAAGTATACTTGTAACCTTTGGTATCTGTTATCGTAAACTTATTTAAAGTAAACGTTGTTGGGTGATAATCAATATCTATTTTGATGTTCTGATTTTTTGATAACAATTTTGGTACTAAGGTGTTATTAACTTCTTTAACAATGACAAATCGTCCAGAAACACCTAAAGCATTAAACTGAAACAAATCTGATTCATAGTCATATTTATCGGCTGTTGTACCGCCTGATCGCCACAGAAATTCTTGTTTGTCATAAGCACTTAGTGAATCATAATTCCAAAAGTCATCATTATGTAATACACCTTCTCCTGTGATAGTGCTAGAGTTACGTACCATTTCATCAGGTAAGCCTCTTACAGTTCTAGAAATCACGCCGCCTGCATTTAATGACCAACCTGTGCCTGTCCAACCTGAGCGATTATTAACCTTAACACTCTGCGTATTATAACTCAAACTTACATTTACTGCTAAGTCTCCACTAATAGCTTTGGAATAAAAAGGAATAGATATATTAGGTTGCCCTGTATAATAACTAACCGGAACCTCCTCAAACTGCATCAGATTGGCTACAGTTGGTGATGGCGGTAAGACTTCGGGGAGGTCTTGAGATAAAGCTATAACGGGCAAGAAAGCCATTATTATTTTAAAACAAACTTTTAGATACTGTTTCATTTTTGTAAGATTTTTATTAAACTACTGATATCCAATTGTTTGAAGTTTTTATGGAATTAATATTATGTTAAAGTCATAAACCTCAGAGCGGAAATCATTCTTTAGGGCGTAAATTTATGACCCGATTTTTAATACCCATTGTGGATTTCCCTCAATTATTTTAAGGTTTTTCCTTAATTATAATTACTACACATCATCTAGATTCGTAACTAATTAATATGTCTATTAAATAGACACATTTTTAGAATGATGTATGTGTAAACCTATCCATGTTTTAATAGTAGAAGATGAGCCTTTAATCATCGATGTACTTACCAATGCTTTACATGCTATAAGTGATTCGAATGGACTTTATGATTTCAAAATAAGGTCTGCAACAAATAGCGATTTAGCTTTAAAAGAGGTTGATAGAGCTATTAAGTCAACTCCGTTTGATTTAATTCTGTTAGATATTTCTATACCTCCTTCAACGGATAAGCGTATCCTATCTGGTGAAGATTTAGGCGTTGAAATCAAGAGCCTTTTTCCTAAAGTTAAAGTTGTGGTATTCACCTCACATAATAACAATTACCGACTTAATAGTATTTTAAAATCTTTGGATCCAGATGGTTTCTTGATTAAGAGTGATATTACTTATGTAAAGCTTTTGGAAGCCATTAATTCTGTTCTTCAAGATCCGCCATATTACAGCAAGGTTATTCAGCAATTAATGCGAAGACATATATCACATGACTTTGTTCTAGATAAAATTGACCGTCAATTACTTTATCATTTAAATAAAGGTGGAAAAACAAAAGAAATAGCTGATTTAGTAAATATGTCTATAAGTGCTATAGAACATAGGAAAAGTAATCTAAAAACTACATTTGATGTTAATGGAGGTAGTGATAGGGATTTAATATTAAAAGCAGAGTTGGCAGGTTTTCTATAACTATTAATCTATGAAACGTATAAATCAAAGACATAAAGTTGATGCTTTCAACCTCCAAGAAGTACTAACCGTATTAGCCATTATAGGCATCTTGCTATTGCTAGCATTGCCTAGCTTAATGCCTCTTATCGCAAGGACAAAAAGTGTGGAAGCGCAGATACAATTAAAATACCTCTATAACAATCAAACCACACATAGATATCTATACTCAAAATATTCAATAGATATGAACGAACTTGATTTTGAGCCGCCAAAAACGACAAAAGAGAATGGTTCTAGTAACTACGTCTATGAAATTCTAAATGCTTCTGATGTAACTTTTAAAGCAAGAGCAACAGCAATTAATGATTTTGATGGCGACGGTATTTTTAATGTTTGGGAAATTGACGAGAATGGTAACCCAAAACAAATAACTAAAGATTAATGATACTATTAAAGATCATATTACTTATAACCTTTTTTTTTATCCTATTTCAGGATATTAAAGAACGAAAAGTGTATTGGTTTTTGTTCCCTATTGTAGCAATAGTATCAGGTGTATTATTCTATAACGACACACTTCCTGAGCTGTTTGTGGTCAATGTTATAATCAACTTATTTGTTGTTATATTATTACTAGTAGTTGTGTATGGTTACGCAAAATTTAAATTAAAAACCTCTCCAAAATCAGTTTTTGGTTTAGGAGATGCCTTACTTTTTTTGGCATTGACGTTGAGTTTCTCATCAGTCTCTTTTATCGTTGTCTTTGTATTCTCCTTAATATTTTCCTTGGCATTACATCTTTTTATAAAGACCAAAAACAAGTCTTTAACTGTGCCATTAGCAGGTTATATGAGTTTGTTTTTTATGCTAGTTTATATTTCTCACTGGACAGGTATATCTACTAATCTATATCATATATAATGGCAGTAGATTTTCAGATATCGACACAATTATCGCAGCTAATAAGTAGTGAGCAAGCGTATGCCTATGGCATAGTTCCAATATCTAAAGAAAATGATGTTATTGTTTTTAAAACAAAAGCACCATCAATTGATTTAAAAGAGGAATTAAAAATTGTTTTAGGACAAGACGTAGAATTAATTGAAGATTCTGAAGATAATATAAACAAGTATTTGAGTTCTAATTTTAGAGTTAACACAACTGCAAAATCGCAGACTTTTAATTATAGTACAGACTTTTTAGAAAGACTCTTAGCAACAGCAAAGCAGATTGGGAGCAGTGACATTCATTTTGAAGCTTTTGAACATAAATGTCGTGTAAGATTGCGTTTAGACGGTAAGTTGAAAGAGTATTATATAATATCAACTGAAGAATATCCAGTAATTATAAATAAGCTTAAAATTAGAGCTGGATTAGATATCTCAGAAAAGCGATTACCTCAAGATGGCAGGATAAGTATTAAATCTGCTACTGAGGATTTTGATATTAGAGTGTCTTCATTGCCAACATTACATGGCGAAAAGATGGTTTTGAGAATCCTAAGTAAAGATGCAGACCACATCCAGTTAGATGACTTAGGGTTTACAGATAGAGAGTTAAAAACCTACCAAGAATGTGTCAAAAAACCAAATGGAATTGTGCTAATATCTGGTCCAACTGGTTCTGGGAAGACAACAACTTTGTATGCTACTTTGAAACTACTCAATGATGAGAAAACCAATATTTTAACCATAGAAGACCCCATTGAATATACACTAGAAGGTATTAATCAAGTTCAGCTTCGAGAAAATATAGGACTTGATTTTTCTAGTACACTTAGAACATTTTTAAGACAAGACCCTGATGTTATAATGGTAGGTGAAATAAGGGATGTTAAAACCGCTAATATGGCTATCAGGGCATCGCTTACAGGGCATTTAGTGCTCTCAACAATTCATACCAATTCTGCCTGGGCTACAATATCTCGATTGATAGATATGGGTATACCGTCTTTTTTAATAGCAAGTACGCTTAATGTTAGTGTTGCACAGCGATTGGTAAGAAAACTATGTAATGATTGTAAGACCAAGAGTCCCATCCAAAAAAATGATTATCCAACAAATTTCATTTTAGATAAAGAATTAGAAGAACAATATATTCCGGTTGGTTGCCCATCTTGTTTCTACACAGGTTATAACGGAAGAAAAGCTATTTATGAGATTATACCTATAGACACAACATTACTGGGTCATATAAAGGCTAATGACTTAGAGGTAGATGATTATCTAAATCAAAAAGGCATTGTTACTTTAAAACAGAATGCCATTAACCTAGTCAAAGACGGTACAACCTCATTAGAGGAAGTATATGCTTTACTAAATAATTAAGCTAATGAGTTTGAAATCTAAAATATATTGTATTCTGTTTATTATATGCTTTCAGTTTGGGTATTCGCAAGATGAAAACAAACGCATTTCTGACTTGAAAAATAAACTAGAAATTGCAGCAACACTCTCTCCTGGATTGTCAGAACAGCTCAATACAGATATTGCATTAAACAATGTTTCTCTGTCAAGTTTTTTACTAGCAATATCAAATGTGCATAAAGTAAATATGAATGTGTCTTCAGGTATGGAGCAAACAGTTATAGCAAGTAATTTTTCGAATGTAAATGTGTCAACAGCAATACTTTTCCTGTGCAAAGAATATAAATTGACTATAGATTTTACGGAAAACATATTGTCAATAAAGCCTTATGATTCTAATAATGTAATACCAGAGAAGCATCCGATTTATGTTCAATATAGTCCAGATTACAATGAATTAGACCTTAATATCAAAGACAATAATTTGTATGAGGTATTTAAGGCTATCATGGATGCTACAGCAAAAAACTTAGTGTTTGCTCCAGGTATGGAATCTATAAAGCTTAATGCTTATATGAAAGCTGTGAATTTTGATACAGCTATGGATAAGTTGGCACTAGTTAATAATTTGACCTTTAAAAAAACTGCGGATAATTTTTATGTTTTTGATAAGCTAAACACTGATGGAAAAACATCTACAAATGCCTTTGGAAATCGAGTAAATAAGGACCTTGCCTTTGAGATTTTAGATAGAAATTCTAAAATGCTTAATGTTAATTTTAATAATACACCTATAGAAGAAATTGTTAATCAATTGGGAGATACACTTGGTATAGATAGGTTTACTGCGACACCACTTAAAGAAGCGGGAAACATCACTTTTAGAGCACAAAACATCACTTTTGATGAGTTACTTAATAAGATATTTGAACAACAAACAGAGGTGGATGTAACAAAACAATCTGCTACGACAACCTCATCCAACAGGAATAACTCAACAACAGTTACTAATGAAAAACCCAGAAACAAAAGGTTTACTTATAAGAAAGAAAATAACATCTATTATTTTGGAACAGAGCGTCAGTTAAGTGTTAGAAATGTAGAGATTATAAGACTACGACATCGCTCAGTAAACTTGATGCCAGATGTAGAATCAGATATTAATACAAGTGTTGTAGAAGATAATTTTAATAGATCCAATAGAAATGTTAGAATAAACTCGCAAGGAAATTTTAATACTAGCCAAACTAGACCAGTAGACAGAAATTATCAGAATCAGAATACACTAGAGATAGATGCAGAAGAAAAAGATATTTTGAGTCTTATTCCAGAAGAGGTTAAAGTTGGTTTAGATTTTAAAGTAGATGTAGAACTTAATAGCATTTATGTTACAGGTACAGGCGCAAAAATTGAGTTTTTTAAAGATTTTATAAAAAACATTGATAAGCCCATACCTGTAATTATTATTGAGGTGATGATTGTAGAAGCTACTGTAAATAATACAGTTGAAGCTGGTGTAGAATGGGGCATTGGAGATGGTCCAACAACGACTCAAGGCGGTTTATTTCCAACTACAGATGTTAAATTAGGCGCCAAGACTATTAATAGAATTATAAGTGGTTTTGATAGCGCTTCTGTGTTTAATTTTGGTAGAGTTGTCCCAAATTTCTTTGCGACTATAAAAGCTATGGAAACAAATGGAGATTTAAAGATAAAATCTACACCTAAACTAGCGACATTAAATGGTCATAGAGCGTCGTTTTCAAACGGACAAACCTCCTATTATGCAGTAACGGACAGGAATACTTTTGGCACAGATAACCCAGTCACTAATGAAATTAGAAACTACTTCCCTATTGATGCAAAACTTGGGTTAGACATTAAGCCTTATGTAACTGGTGATGGCCAGGTATTACTTAATATTAAAGTGGTGCAATCTAGCTTTGGTAATAGAATTGCTGAAGATGCTCCACCAGATATTAATTCTCGCAACTTCTCTTCTACTGTAAGAATGAAAGATCAAGACATTGCCATACTAGGAGGTTTAGAAGAAAATTTTAAAAACAATAGCGGTTCTGGTGTTCCTTTTTTAGCTAGAGTTCCTGTTATAAAATGGTTATTTAGTAAAAGAAAAAGAGAAGCTAGAAAATCAAAATTGACCGTTTTTATAAAACCTACGGTAATTAATTAATGAAAAATGCGCTTGTATCATACCTAAAAACTGGAAACACATTTTATGGTGTTGAGCATACATTATGCAATGATGAGGAATGTCTTTATGCTTTTGGGTTAAAAAAAGCTAAAAGAAAGCTTGATATTATTTTCACTGACACATTTAAGGAACTAAGCAATATTTCAAAACAGATAGGCAAAGCAGTGCCCGTATTTTTGATTATAAATACGCCTGACGTATTAATCAAAAAAGTTAATAGTACTGATGACAATATTAAGATATTAAATGAAGCGTTTCCTAACCTTAATAAAGATGAATTTTACTACGAGGTATTAAGGCAAAGCAAAAATGCTTTTGTGTCTATATGTAGGAAAGAAGTTGTAGACAGCATACTTAAAAAGTATCAAGAAGCAAGTATAAGTGTTATAGATTTCTCATTAGGCGCATTAGTAGTATCTAACAATTTAAAATTTATCAATAATACTGAAAGTGTATTCACTTCGAATGCAATGATAACACTTCATGAACATGAAATAGAGGCTATAAACAAACAAACTGCCGAAAATAATGAGACTTATAACATCAATGGTCTAAAAGTCGATTCTCAATATTTGTTGTCTTGCTCTGGAGCTTTAACAAGTGCTCTTAGGACTAGTATTCTATCGGGAAATAACATTGAAAGACATCTTGATTTAAAAGAAGACTTTAAGCAAAAGCGAATTTTTAAATTGGCATCAAGAGCTAGTTTGGCAGTAATTCTCTCTATTTTACTAATTAATTTTTTGGTGTTTAACCATTATTTCAATGCCGTAAATGCGTTAAAAGACACCTCTCAAATTCTAACCTCATCAAGAGATAAAGTAACGAATTTAACGGCTAAGATTCTAAAATCAAAGAAAATGGTAGAAGATGTACAGAGAAGTAGTGGCTCTAAAACTACCTATTTTATTAACGATATTATTTCAGAATTGCCTAATACAATAACTCTTGGAGAATTAAATTATCAACCATTACTAAAAAGAGTTGAACAAGAAAAACCAATAGAGCATACATTAAACCAAATACTAATTAAAGGCAATTCTATGGATAGTGATGAATTTTCAAGATGGCTAGCAGCGCTAGAACGGTTAATCTGGGTTAGTGAAGTTAATATTGTCAGCTATGAGAATTCTTCAAAAAACAAATCAGACTTTAGTATTACAATTAAAATAGATGAAACAGGCAAAGCTTAAAAATATCTATTTGCTAGTTGCAGTTGTCTTTGGGTTAATTGTAGCTTACAACTTAGCAATTTCAAAAACCTTGGGTTTAAAAAAAGAATATGCTATGCTACAGGCAGAAGCTAAGCAATTTGATGATATGCCCACGCAATTGGCTATTCTGAAAAAGAAAGACGCATACTACGATTCGTTGCTAACCAAATTTCAAATTAATAATGGCTCTGTACAACATAATCTTCTAAGAACACTTACAGAAATTTCAAACAAGAAAGGCATTAAGCTAACATCTTTTACAGAACCTCATGTGATTAAACAAAACGATTTAATTGCAAAAACCTACCAGTTTAGTTTAGAAGGTGATTACAACGAAATTCTGGACCTAATTTACTACCTGGAACAGCATACAAAATTTGGAGAGGTCATTAATATTCAATTTGAAAAAAAACAACACCGCACAACTCGCAAAACGTATCTAGAAGCAAAGGTGTTTTTGAAGAGCTTCGGGTAATTGCTTTAGGAAATTAATTGTCGTCTTATACTTGCTTTGGGTTATATTCGTTATCTGTTTTAAATCGTAGTTGTATTGAAACCCTTACAATATTTTGTTGTCTTGTTATTCGCCGGTGTTTTAAACCTCCAAGCCCAAAACACCATTCCTGTAGATAGTATTTATATCTTAAGAGACTTATCAAGAGACAAGGAAACTTACTCACCACAACAACGTCTTAGGTTTGCCAAACGCTCTTCAGAATTGGCGAGGCAAACTGGTATAGATTCTATAATATTAAATAACAATCTTGATTTAGCAATTGAATATTTAAACTTAGGAGATTTAAATACATATTTAAAATTAAATCATAAAAGCTTAAAATTAGCAATAGATAGTAAGAGTAATAGGATAATTAGTGTTGCATCTCTTAATATTGGAGGCTATTATGGAGTTCGTAGAAATATTGATAGTGCGTTTTATTATCTATATAAAAGTTTAAAATATAACAATTATAATAAAGCTGAGGATAGACATAGTGTTCACTTATACCTATCATATATGGAGGGAAGTACCGGGAATTATGCTGAAAGTGAATATCACTCGATAAAAGCACTGAAATTTATTGATGAATTGCCCGAAACTATCACTTTACAACATGATAAAAGGGATATTTATTATTACATGGCTAGTATATTAAGGAGAGAAGGTAATTATAAAATGGCTATAGATTATAACAATAAATCCTTGATAATAAGCAAAGAACTTAAAGATAAACTTTCAGAACTTCATACATTAAATAATATGGCTGAGGTTTATCGAGAATTAGATAAATATGAAGAAGCTATCTCCTTATATGAAGAAGCTCTATATGATGAATCTATAAAAATTGAAGACCCAATTTTTTATGCGATGCTATTAGTCAATAAAGCTTATGCACAATTTCAAAAAGGAAACAATTCAAATCAAAATATAATATCTCAATTAAAATTAGGGTATCGCATTAATGATACTTTGGATAGGGATTATGAAAAACTTCTATTAAAATCCGCAACATCATACTACTTGTCAAAAGTCTATCAAAAATCTCAACAAAAAGATAGTAGTTACAAATATGCTAAAGAAGCTTATGCTATAGCAAAAGACATAGGAGAAAACGAGATTCTTTTAGACGCATTATTAGTGTTATCAGAGCTAGAAGATGGTGATAAAGGCAAAGCCCACTTACGTGAGCATATACGTATAAATGATAGTTTGTTACAGTTAGAGCGTAGCAATAGAGATAAGTTTGCACGCATACGCTATGGTACAGGACAGATAGAAACAGAAAAAGATAAGGTAGAAAAAGAGCGCGATTGGTTATATGGTATTTCTATAGGTCTTATATCTATTGCTATGCTCATCTTGGTGATAATTGCACAACGTTATAGAAATAATAAACTACAATTTGCAAAAGACCAACAGCAAGCCAATGAAGAGATATACCAATTGATGATAACCCAGCAAAACAAGTTAGAAGAAGGTCGTCACCAAGAGCGTTATCGCATCTCCGAAGAGCTCCATGATGGGGTGTTGAGCAAACTATTTGGTGTACGATTAGGATTAGGTTTTATAGATGTCAAAGGACAAACTCAAGACGATGTAGATAAATATAAAGCGTATATGGGCCAAATACAAACTTTAGAGAAAGACATTAGAATCTTATCTCATGACTTAAGACAAGATGGTCTATCGTCAAAAGGAAGCTTTAATGAAATTATACATACGTTTATTACAAAGCAATGTGAGTTGCATAACTTTAAGAGTACTTTTACTACAGAAGATAGTATTAATTGGAGCACTATAGCAGAGAAAACCAAGGTGCATATTTATAGAATTATACAAGAGAGCATGCATAATGTTATAAAACACGCAGAGGCCACAGAATTAAGCATAAACTTTAAAAAAGAGAATGAAGCTATATTAGTATTAGAGATTAGCGATAATGGCAAGGGATTTGATGCAAAAGTTACTCATAGAGGTATTGGATTAAAAAATGTGGCATCACGAGTAAAGAAGCTAAAAGGAGATTTTAATATCGCATCCATAAAAGAAAAAGGGACAACGCTGCGTATATCAATAGCGGTTTAGTATTAAAGTAAATGATAAAGACAATACATGTATTAATTGTAGACGATCACCCACTTATTGTGGAGGCTTATAAGAATGCGCTACTATATTTTAGCAATCAAAATAAGAACTTTGAGTTTGTTATTAGTAAAGCATCTAACTGTGATGATGCCTACCAAAAAGTTAAAGACAAAATTATAGATTTGGTTTTTTTAGACATTAAGATACCGCCTTCAAAAGATGGTAAGTTATTGTCTGGAGAAGATTTGGGCTTAGCAATGAAAACGCTAAGACCATCACTAAAAATTATAGTCTCTACGATGTTTAATAATAATTTTAGGATTAATAATATTCTTTCGGTTTTAAACCCAGAGGCATTATTGATTAAAGACGATATACAACCTAACAATCTCTTAGCCGCTTTAGCTTCAGTTTTTGATGACATGCCCTATTACAGTAAGACTGTACTTAAGTTTTTAAGAAAGAGAATTACCAATACGTATGTGCTTGATAAAAATGATATGCTACTGTTATACCATTTATCAAAAGGTGTCAGAACTACAGATTTGACAAAGTATATTCCTCTATCTCATGGCTCTATAGAGCGTAGAAAAAAGCAATTAAAAGGTGTATTCCTTATAGATGATTGTGATGATAGTGAGTTGATTAGAGTTGCGGAAGAAAAAGGCTTTATTTAAAACTATTAACGCTTTCTACTTCGGTCTATATTACAACTACGACAACCCGTTAAGTAGGTGACAGACAACTCATATACGCCATTAGTACGCCCTATTTGAGTTGTATTAAAATCATAAGACAAACCAAATCTAAAGCGTTCGTATTCTAAACCTATAAAGCCATTTATTGACGTCAACAGATGAGCATCTTCACCATTTTTTGCTGGATTTGTAGCCGCTGTAACGCCTAATAAAAATTGATTTACCTGAAATAAAGAGCCAATATCTAATCTATTAAACTCTCCTTGTTGCATATAGTTTGCAGTCATCATTATACTGTAATCATTCAAAAATGGGAAACGGTAATTTCCATGCAAAGAATAAAATATATCAAGTGCCAAATTATCACCTTGCACAAAAGAAATATTGGGTCTATTAAGATGTTTTACAGAAGCGCCAAACCAATATGCAATACCATTAATCTCTTCTTTTTCAAAAACAAATCCCGTTGAAAAATCAACAAATGCTACATTATCATTATTTAGAGCTAAAGGGTCTACAGTAATTGGGCTAATTGTCCCAGCATTAATATTTATTTGATCACCGAGAGTTAAACTATTAAACTGAAAATCTTTAAAACCAAAACCCACATCAACTGCAGGTCTAAAAATCCATCCGCCTCTTAAATTAACACGATGAGCATAATTGACATTTACTTGATTTTGACTATAGTTGGTAAAGGATTCGTGCTGCCGTAATGCAGTAATACCTAACCCAAAACCTAAACTAGGCCCATAGTCAAATGACTTATTCCAAAAGAAAAACTGTGAATTTATCTTTAAATCTAGATTTGGCCATTGTGTACGATGCAAAATACCAAGATGTGTACGACCATTGTCTTCAAAACCAGAAAATGCAGGGTTTATAGCTTCTTGAACAAAAGTTGACTGCGTAAAAATCGGGTCTTGAGCTCTGGCACTAAAAGCAATTACTAAGCAAATAATTATAAGCGTGTAATACTTCATTAATTCAATTATTTAATAAATACCAAAGCGCCTTGCTTTTTAATTTCTTTACCATAAAATGTAGTCCCTGAAAATGTATAATAATAGTTACCGTTCTCTGCAATTTCATTTTTTACTTTACCATCCCAACCTTGTAAAGACTCTCCAGTTTCAGTATACACTATACTTCCCCAAGTATCATATATTCGTAATTCAAGATTATTTAAACCACGTTGTTCTGGTCTAAAAAAGTCATTCAGACTATCTTCATTTGGGGTGAATGCATCCGGTACTAGTAACTCATAGCCTTTCTCCACAATTAAAGTAACAACTGAGGTATAAACACAACCAAAAGGATAGGTTACAGTTTGGGTAACAACATAATTACCAATTGCCGAATATGTATGTATTGGATTTTCTTCAGTTGAAAAGCTTCCGTCTCCAAAGTCCCACAAAATACTTTCAAAATCTCCTGTAGCTTCATTAGTAAACTCAATTAGGTCTTCAATAGAGAAAATCCCAAAATTTAAAAATGCAAATGAAGAAACAGAAAAATCGACATCACCGCCAAATTCTATGGCTTCAACATCGAAAGTAGTTTCAAAAATACAGCCTAAGTCATCCTCTACTTGCAAAACCACTAAACCGGTAAGGTCTGTTGTCATAAACTCATTATTAGGTCCTGTAACTGTACCACTAGACCAACTATAAGTAAAAGGTGGTACTCCACCAGTAGCCATCGCTTCAAAGGATTGATTGACTATACCCGTATCGCAATCAGGGTCAGAATTAGTAATCACTTCTAATTGTAAAGGATCAAACCTGTCAACAGTCCAATTTCCTTCAACATCACAGCCATTAGCATCAATTACTGTAACGGAATAAGTATCAGGACCAATATCATCTAAGTCTTCTGTGACTTCACCATTAGACCATAAAAATGTATAAGGCGCAGAACCTCCTTGCACTATCAAATTTATGGCACCACTATTGGCGTTATCACATTCTAAAGCATTTGTAATAGTAGCTGATAAGAGCAAAGGTGGAATATCAAAAATTGTAAAACTCTCTTCTATAACACAAGTTGTTGCATCTGTGATAGTAACCGAATATGTTCCTGGACCTAAATTATTTCGTTCTGTACCATCTGGAGAACCGTCATTCCAAACTAAATTAACAGGATCTACACCTCCAATAAAATTGAGGTTTATACTAGCATCATTAGCTCCAGAACAAGACATTTGTGTTACTACAGGATTGACATCAAATACAGGCACATCGTCTATAACTATTGGGAAATCACGTTGACAATTGTCAGCATCAGTTATAGTTATGGTATATGTTCCTGGAGACAAATCTGTTTGTTGCATTCCTGTTCCCAAATTACTCCACGCAATATCATGCGGTGCTACTCCACCTGTAATATTATTAATTACTATTGAGCCATCATTATCACCAAAACATTCTACTTGCATTACTGTGACATCAATTTCTATTTGTGAATTTTGAATAATTTCAACCTCTAAAGTATCGATACAGTTTGAAGCGTCAGTAACTGTTAAATCATATATACCAGATTCAAGATCTGAAATGTTTTGATCAGTGCTTGTATATCCATTTGGTCCTACCCAAGAATACGAATAGTTTGGTCTTCCTCCACTAATTAAAACTGAAATAGCTCCTGTTAATTCACCAAAACACAGCACATTAGTTTGAACATCTAAAACTACATCTAATTCTTGTGGCTCAATGATATTAAAATCTTGAGTTATAGGTCCGCAACCATTGCCATCGGTTATAGTTATTGTATAATCTCCAGGGCCTAAATTGGATAAATCTTCATCTGAAGAAAATGGTGCTCCATTTAATGTCCAAGAGAATGCATAAGGTAAGGTTCCGCCACCTATAGCAATACCTATCTGTCCATCATTTGCATTAAAACATGAAATGGTGTCTGGGTCAAAATCTATTGAAGTAAAAACTAATTCATCAGGATCAGTTATTGTAAATGATTCTGTGAATGGACAACCGCCGTCATCCTGTATATCAACCGTATATTGGCCAGGTTCCAAATTACTAATATCTTCATCTGTACTTGTAAAACCATTTGGTCCTGACCAAGTAATATTATACGCATTACCTGTAGTAAATGGAACACCTCCAGAAATAGTAATATCTATTGCGCCAGAATTTGAGCCAAAGCAAAGACTATTAGCTACTTGGTCTAAAATTGAAATTGAAGGATTTACCGTAACCTCAATTTCAAAAGATGCACCTTGGCAAATTCCTGATATAGGTGTTACGGTGTACGTCACAATTGCTGGGTTAGAACTTGTGTTTATTAAAACTTGAGAGACATTTGTTACTGGACTTGTTTGTGCTGAAGTTCCAGTGATTACTCCAGCTGGGCTAATTGTTGGTGATGTCCACGTATATTGAGTATTTGCAGGCACTATATCTCCATTTATGATATCAGGAACAAACTGAAAAGCAGTATCACTACAAATTAGCAAAGCCGTATCTGAAATCTGTGGTGTTTGATTTAAAATAATTTCTGCTGTATTAGATATAATCTCAGGACATCCTCCTGTTGTAAAAGTTAGAATCGCATAATAGTATGTAGTCCCTACATTGCTTACATCAGGATTATATGTAGGCATATTTGCTCCAAAAATAGCTGTTCCACTTATAGTATCATCAGTCGTGTTTTCATACCATTGATATGTTGGTGTTCCAGCACCATTAATAAATGACACTTCTAAAGCAGGAGTTGAATCTCCTAGGCATATTTCGTTTGAAATCGGTTGTAAATCGAATTGAGCACCACTATTAACTTCCAATTCAGAAACATCGCTTATCACTTCACAACCAGAAACATCTTGAGTAATAACGGCATAATAATAAAATGTACCTACTGTATTTGTAGGTGGTGTGAATAATGGTTGATTTTCACCTGCTATAATTGTTCCTCCAAAATTACTATTTACGGTATTTACATACCATTGGTAACTAATATTACCCAGTCCTCCAGATACTTGGACTTCAAGATTTTGTGGAGTTGTATTTAGACATAAACTTTGAGAATTTAGTGGTTGTATTGTTATGATTGGGTCATCAATAACAATAATTTCAGATACACTACTTAATAATGCTGCACAACCACTTGCGCTATAGGTCACTTCTACATAATAATAGAATGTCCCAATAGTATTAAAAACTGGTGGTGCATACGTTGGCAAATTGGCGCCAGTAATTATAGTACCTCCTGTATTAGAATTTGTAGTATTTGTAAACCATTGATAAGTTGCTGTACCAGAACCTCCAGAAACTTGTATCTCTAGTTCATCTGCTGTACCTCCTAAACATATAGATTGATTATTTTGAGGTTCGGTATCTATTTGGGCAGAATCAGTAATATCAATCTCTGCTGTATTAGAAACTAGATTACCACAACCACCTGTTGTGAAAGTAATTACAACATAATAATAAATTGAACCCAATGTATTTGTTGGTGGTGAAAAAGTAGCTGATGTTTCTCCCGGTATTGCGGTACCCGTAGTATTATCATCAACAATATTTTCAAACCATTGGTAAGTTGGTGTACCACTTCCTTGTATAGTTACGGAAAGGTCATTAACAACACCGTTTAAGCAGACTTGATCAGATAACGGTTGGTTTGTAATTGTGGGTGCAGGTTGCACCGTAATTTCAAAATCAACTGGTGTACCAATACAACCATTAACTTCAGGAGTTACGGTATAAACAAGTATTACATCTGATGAAGTAGAGTTTATTAGCGTTTGAGCAGGTATTGTATCTGTACTACCAGATGCAATAAAACCGGATAGTCCAGCTGGATTATTTGATACCCAAGTATAAGTCGTATTTGGAGTATTAGAAGTTAAAACTATTTCATTAGAATCAGTCCCCGAACATATAGTTTGCGTTAAATCTGTATTTGTAATAGTTGGTATGTCGCTTATTGAAAAGTCTTCTGTTACGGTAGTCGTTCCACAAGAATTTGTAACACTAAAAGTTATTGTATAATCACCTACAGCACTATAATTTATAGCTCCAGGGTTTAACTGATTTGAAGTGGCGGGTGTACCTCCAGGAAACAACCAGCCATAGGTAACTACTTCTGAAGCAGGAGCGCAATCATCAACAGTTGCTATAGGGTTAACAGAAATAGGACCACAAGCATCATCTATTTGATCTAAAACGGCATTAGGTGGTTGTTTAACTTGTACAATCTGATTAGTAATATTGTCTCCACAAGAGTTTGTGACTGTCAATTGTATATTGTATTGCCCTGCAGAATTAAATTGAAATGATGGGTTTACTGAATTCTCATCAGTACCATTTGTAAATATCCATGATTCTACTGTCCCGCAAAATTCAGGAGTATATGTAAGCTCCCATAAGTAGGTTTCCGCTCCACAAAATTGAGATACATTTGTAGTATTTGTAGCATTAACATCAAAAGGAGTACATCCTTCAATATTATCTAATGTAAATGCTGCTGTTGGTTCTGCTTCAATACAAATCGTCTGAGAAATTGGTGGAGATACACCGCAAAAATTCTCTTCTGTAAGAGTTACTGTATAAGTACCTGGTGTGGTATATGTATGCGAGGGACTTTCATCAGTAGATGTATTACCATCGCCAAAATCCCACGAATGCGCAGAATTATCAGAGCAATTAGGACCAAAACCACCTTCAGTTGTATTTGTAAATTGTACTGGTGTATTGACACATCCAGGGCTATCAAATTCAAAATTTGGTGTTGGTTGACTCAGTATAATTATTGGACCGGCTGTTAAATTAGATTCACCACAAGACGTCATTATATTTAATGCTAAAGTATAATTAGCTTCAGGGCAATTCGATTCAGTATATGTGTGCGGAATCGGGAAATTCTGAGATGCAGCAGGGTCAGCGGCATCGTAAAAAACTGAGCTTTCCATATCAGCTTGATTAATTATCACTTCTGTACCATCGCCATAATCTATTGTATATACAGTATCTGGTGGATTAGTTCCCCATGAACCTATTGTAAATTGCAAATTAGTATTTGGAATACAAAGGTTAACTGTATTCCCTGGCGTTTCTATAGCACCTGTAGGATTACTAGAATTTCTAATAATAATTGTTTCATTAGAAACACAACCATTATTTCCTAATCCAGTAATAACTGCATTAAAAGAACCTAATTGTGTGTATGTATGTGTCGCCGGAAAAGTAATGCCTGTTGCAGATGAACCATCACCCCAATCTACATTATAAGAAGAAATACAGGAAGCCGAAGTAGATATGTTACCAACATTTATGGTATAATTTGGATCAGTGGCATTATTCCCACAATTGTCAAAAGGTATTCCAAAACCAGCATCTAAATCTTCAAAGCTTATGTCTGGTCTTTCTTCTATTGTTATTAGTTCTGAAACAGTCGTAGAGCAGTTATTACTATCAGTAACAGTAAGAGATGCACTAAAAACTCTAGTTCCACAACCTTCTGCGTCATATATATGTGAAGTGTTTTGAAGTGTGGATGATGCACCATCCCCAAAATTCCAATTAAATATAAACGGTCCACTACCAGTTATTGAGGGTGTAAAACTCACTGGCAAACCAGAGCATTGATTGTTATTAAAGGTAAAACTAACTGATGGTGGATTAACTATAGTAATTGTTGCAGAGCCTGAAGCAGGTTCTGAGTTACCATTGTTATCAGATACAGAAACTAATTCATACACAAAACTCCCCGTAGTATTTGTATTAATAGGTATAGAAATACTATCATCTGTACCTGCAGTTGATATTGTTTGATCTGTTCCTCCATTAATTGTATACGTAAAAGTATAGGGAGCAACACCTGCAGAGCCTGTAAAAGTAATCTCTGGTTCGGGCACATCATCTAAACAAACAGTTGCACTTCCTGATATTGTCGCATTTGGAGGAAATTGTCTGTAAAACGTAGTAAAATCAAGATTGGTTATATCTGAATTATTAGCTGCAACTTTTGCAAAATCTAAAAAAGGCAACATAACACAAAAACAAACAAGAAGAGTTAAAATAACTGCTTTAACCCTTCCCTTTTTTATTTTGAAATACCTATTCTGCATGATTTTAAAAGCAAAAACTAATCAATCAATCTGAATAATTGGGGGTTATTATACAGTTGTAAAAACAATGTTGAAATTAATTGAAATTTATCTTATTCGCAAATTGTTGATAATCAATTAAAAATAAAAATGAAAACACACTTTATCTATTTTTTTTGCATTTAATCGATGTTTTTAAAAATATTATTCTATATTTGGTGCGAATTCTATTAACCCAAATCTAATGAAAAGAATTACCCTCGCTATTCTATGGGCATTTTTTGCCTTAGCACAAACCGCAGATTCTCAGACTCACCAACGTATAAAAGTGAATGCTTTAAGCCATTCTCAAATACATGAATTAGCCGGTATAGGCATAGATTTAAGGTGTGGTGCAATAATTAATGAAGAAGGCGTACAGCTAGAACTTTCCCCATATGGAATTGAAAAAATCAAAGCTGCCAACATTAACTATACAGTACTAGTTGAAGACTTAAATAAATACTACAGCGAGCGTGCTATAAAAGATAAGGAAAGTTACTTTCATATAAAAGATAGTAAAGTTGGCGGATCTAATACCCGCTCAATATCTAATACAATTTTAGATAACTATCTACAATATAACGAATGTAATGAAGTTGATTGGGTCGAACCTACGGATTTCGAATTAGGAGTTGACTTTGGCGGTTGTCTTACTGTTGCAGAAACTTTAGCTCAACTAGACGATATGCGTACTCAATATCCTAATCTTATATCTCAAAGATTAGATGCTTCTCCTGGTAGACAAACTTGGGGTAACCCAGCAAATACTACATCAAATCCTCAGTATACAGGAGGTGTTGGACAAAATAATGATCCTCTTGGGGAGCCAGAGAATTATATTGGCGAAGGTACTACAAGATGGGATCCTCAAACAGTATGGTATGTGAGAATTACTGGAGACCAATCATCCATGGAAGGAACAAAACCTCAAATTCTTTACACATCTATGATTCATTCTAGAGAAGTAAGTAGTTTAATGAATAACATGTATTTTATGTGGTATTTATTAGAAAACTATGATACTGACCCAGCAATAAAAAATCTTGTAGATAATAATGAATTATATTTTATACCAATAGTAAATCCTGACGGATTAAGATGGAATCAAGCTTTAAATTCTAATGGAGGTACGCTTCAACGTAAAAATTTAAGACCAGATACTGGTTCAGGACAAAGTAGAGGCGTAGACTTAAATAGAAACTTTGATTATTTATGGGGAGCAGATGGTGATTCTAGTGGTTCAACTAACTCACCTGATAGTCAAACTTATAGAGGCCCTTATCCATTTTCTGAGCCAGAATCAAAAATTCTTCGTGATTTTGTTTTAGCAAGAAATGTAGAAACCTGTTTAATGCACCATTCTGCTGCTAACTCTATACCGCACCCTTACGGAGGTATACCAACTAAAATATCTGGTCGAGAAGATGAGATGCATAAGTGGCATGAGGATATGACTAAATATAACAGGTATGTATCTGGAGCAACTATTTTCTCTGCAGCTAATGGTATTGCGGATGATTGGATGTTAGGTGGTACTCCTGATGGTGGTAATACAACTGATAATGATTTTATAAATTCTAGTAATACTGGAAATAGCTTTATAGATGATGTGAGTCCTGCATCTTCTGGATCAGGTCAAAATATCTTAGCTACAACTCCAGAACATGGTAGTTTTGGTAGCGAAGGAGGCTTTTGGCCAACAAGAACACAAATTAGAGCTATTGCTAAACGTGCCGTAAGAATTAACTTAATGAATGCTTATCATGGTGGCAAATATGCAAAATTTCATGATTTAACTCAAAGTGATATAAATAGCCTGACATCAGATCTTACATTCGGAATTGAAAGAATTGGTCAATCGAGTAGTGATTTCCAACTTACAGTTACACCAATTTCTACAAATATTATTTCTATCGCTAGTATACCTACACAATCGAGTATGACTATACTAGAACAAAGAGACCTTACTGCGCAAATGGTACTATCAAATACCATACAACCAAATGATAAAATTGAATATAATGTTCAACTATCAGACGGAACAAATGTATTTTTTGATGCAAATTTTGAAAAATATTACCAACCTACTATTGTCTTCTCTGATGATGCTGAAGCTAACAATATTAATGCCAATTGGAATATTAATATAACTGCTGGTTCTACCTCTTGGTCAACATCAAATAACGCACAAGCAAGTTATAATGGAGCATTTGGTATGAAGCTTGGTGGCACAGGAATTACTTCCTATGGAGCTAATGATGGAAATACATTAACTACTAATACAGGATATGATTTATCAAGTTTTGACGAAGTATTTGTACAATTCTATACCAAATGGGATTTAGAAAGAAATTTTGACTTTGTAGAATTTGAAGGGTCTTTAGATGGAACCAATTGGGTAGTACTATGTGGTAAATACAATAAGCCAAATGCTACCAGTTTCACTAATGAACATGCAGCAAAAAATGGGACTAGCGAAGCATTCCAGGACAATAACAATAATTCTGGTCAAATTTATGACGGAGACCAATTTGATAATTGGGTGATGGAAGAAATATCTATCAGTGCAGCAGATAATTCGGCTTTATTAAATGCACCAAATGCTAGATTTAGATTCAGATTTAGATCTGATTCAGATAATAGATTTGAAAATTACTCTGCAAATGCTGAAGGATTCTTTATTGATGATTTTAAAATAATAGGTGTCAATATACCTTGTGACAATACAAATCCACCTTCTAACTTATCTGCTGGTAATATTACTACTACAACTGCAGATATTTCTTGGAATAATATTACTTCTGCAACTTTTGACATTAGATATCGAGAAACTGGTACTTCTACATGGACTACCTTAACTGATATTTCTGGAGTGTCTCAATCAATTTCTAGTTTAAATCCCAATACAGAATACGAAGTACAAGTAGCTACCAGATGTCTTACAACCACATCATCATTTTCTTCTTCAGAGATATTCACGACATTAGATCCATGTGCAAATTCTATTACTAGCTATCCTTATATAGAAGATTTTGAAGCAGGAGAAGGCTTATGGGAGCAACCAACAAATGATGATGGTATATGGACAAGAGATGCTAATGGCACACCTTCTGGAC
>SHBX01000036.1 GCA_004211785.1 Winogradskyella sp. | reverse complement strand
TCTGAAAATTATAAACGGATTGACAAATAAGTTATTACCCTTTTAAAATTATTGTAAATAAAAAAAGCGCAGTTTTCACTGCGCTTTTTTGTTGGGGTGGCAGGATTAACTGCGTTCATCCCTTAATGATTGTTGCAAATTAAAGCAGAGTTTTAATTTAGTAAAAACTAAAAATCCTCTTAAGAAAATAAATTTTCTACGAGGATTTTCTGTTTTAACTTGTCGGGGTGGCAGGATTCGAACCTGCGGCCTCCACGTCCCAAACGTGGCGCGATAACCGGGCTACGCTACACCCCGAATAGTTATCATTTTAGGAGTGCAAATATAGATAAAATACAAGGTTTACCAAATAACTTTTCAAAACTATTTAACCTTAACAAATAATTTAGAAAACATCGCAATTTATATCTGTTATTTTGTAACAATTAAAACCACACCACCATCAAACATAAATTAAACTTCTTGACGAAGCATGTTATTGCAATACTGCTTTCTTTTTATAGTCTTACGCTTTTCTCTCAAATAAAGGGGAAGATAATTGATAGCCAAACTGGAGTTGCTATCCCAAATGTTAGTATTGTCTCATTTGATGATTCAAAAAGTTATTCAAATTCGGAAGGACTATTCGAAATAAAAGAAAAAGGCACATATACATTTGAACACTTAGGTTATTTGAAAATTACTAGAACCATTGCTTCAGAAAATTATTTAATTATCCAAATGACTTTAAAACCTTCAGAATTAAATGAAGTTATTATAGACGCAAATCACATTCCTAAAGCGCTCAAAAAATCTGTAACGACTACTAATATTCTAACAAAAAAAGATATTGAAATAGGTAATGACATTAATATAGCACAAGTACTTAACCGAACTCCTGGCCTCTATATGCAAAGTGGAGCATTAAACACTAACAGATTAACCATAAGAGGAATAGGATCTCGTAACCTTTTTGGAACTTCTAAAATAAGAGCATATTTTAAGGATATTCCATTAACAAATGGTAGTGGAGAAACTAATATCGAAGACTTTGAACTCAATACAATTTCGCAAATAAACATTAGCAAAGGTGCAACTTCTAGTATATATGGAGCAGGTTTAGGAGGCACAATTCAACTAACTCCAACAAATGCAAATCTAAATGAAACTTCCGGCAATTCTGAATTCGCTTTTGGTTCTTTTGGGCTTTTTAAATCCACTTTGAATTTTAATCACGGTACATCAAAACATAGTTTTAGAGGTGTATATAGTAATACAAATTCAGACGGATATAGAGATAACAATAATTACGACAGGCAAACTTTTACATTAGCCTCTAATCATTTTATAAATGAAAGAAATGAGTTGACTTTTCTCGGAAGTTATGTCGATTTAAAAGCCTTTATTCCAAGTTCAATAAATGAAGATACTTTTATAAACAACCCAAGTGCAGCCGCTTTTACATGGCGTCAATCTCAAGGTTTTGAAGACTCTCAGCGTGGTATTTTTGGTGTAACCTGGAATCACACATACAAATCAGATTTAAAACAAGTTACAAGTGTTTTTACGTCGTTTAGAAATGGTTATGAACCTAGACCTTTTAATATTTTAGATGAAAACACATTTGCTTACGGTATAAGAAGTCGTTTATTAGGTAACATCCAACTTTTTGAAAAACCACTGAATTATACCTTTGGTGGTGAATATTTCAAGGATAATTATAAATCTAAAACATTTGAAAATTTATATCAAGATTTTCCGCCGGGAACAGGAAGCGTTCAAGGCAATCAATTATCAAATTTTGAAGAAGACCGAAACTATTACAATTTGTTTTTTGAGGTAAACTATGAGTTATCAAATAAAACTACATTAGTTGTTGGGCTTAATTACAATCAGACCTCTTATGATTTGGATGACCGTTTTCCTGTATCAGTAAGCAATCCTGATCAATCAGGGATTTTTAACTTCGATGGTATCTTCTCTCCTAAAATTGGGTTATCTTATTTAGCCTCAAAGAATATCAATATATATTCGAGTATTAGTCAAGGCTTCTCTCCTATTTCGTTAGAAGAAACCTTATTGCCAGACGGACGAATAAACACAGACCTTGAGCCTGAAACAGGTTGGAATTATGAAATCGGTACTCGCGGAACTCTATTAAATAGTAAATTACAATTCAGCATCGCGCTTTATAGATTAGATGTTAGAAACTTATTAGTTGCAAGACGTACGGCACAAGACCAATTTATTGGTATTAATGCTGGTCAGACGCTTCATGATGGATTAGAGTTAGACTTAAGTTCTAATCTTATTGATAAAGAAAAATTTAAACTGAATGCGTTTTTTAACTATAGTCTCAATAATTACAAATTTGAAGATTTTGTAGATGGAGATAATGATTTTTCTGGTAATGATTTAACAGGTGTGCCTTCAGATATTTTAAATGCTGGTTTAGATTTTAATTCAAAAATTGGTGTTTATGGTACTATTAATTTTCAGTATGTTGGTCAACAACCTATAACAGATAGTAATAGTTTGTATAGCGACAGTTACAATCTTACCAATATCAAGATTGGTTTTCAAAAAAGCATTTCAGAGAAACTTAAGCTAAATGTGTTTTATGGCTTAGATAATGTTTTTGACGAAGATTATGCATCGCAAATCCTTATAAATGCTCGTAGTTTTGGAGGCAGTCAACCACGTTATTTTTATCCTGGAAATCCTGTTAATTATTACACAGGACTAAATATTAACTATATGTTTTAAACAAATATGTCTAACTTTAAATCGTAAAACCTCATTATCATGAAACAGATAAAATTATTAATTGCTGCTTTGAGCATTGTATTTACTGCTTGTGGGCAAAAACAAGATAAAAAAACAGAGACAGCGACAGTAGCTGAAATAGAAACAAAAATTGAAGTTGGTACAGAATCTTCAGTAGAAGCTGAAGCCGCTACTAATGTCAACTACTCAACAGAAATTATAGTTCCCGATTTAAACATTCCATGGGGAATGGCCTTTTTACCAGATGGATCAATGCTAATTACTGAAAAATCGGGTGAGTTAATTCATTTTAAAGGCGGCAAAAAAACAATTATTGAAGGCTTGCCAGACATTTATGTCCGTGGACAAGGTGGTTTGCTAGATATAGAATTACATCCAGATTATGCCAATAACGGTTGGCTATATATCTCTCATGCTTCTGAAGATGGTGGTGGCAGTGGAGGAAATACTGCATTACTAAGAGCTAAATTAGAAGGTAATAAACTAGCAGAGCTAACAAGATTATATAAAGCTGGACCAAATTCTCGCCGCGGACAACACTTTGGTTCTCGAATAGAATTTGACAACGATGGTTATTTGTATTTCTCTATCGGTGATCGTGGAAATAGAGACGAAAACCCGCAAGATATAACTCGTGATTGTGGAAAAGTTTACAGATTAAATGACGATGGCTCTATTCCAAAAGACAATCCGTTTGTTAACGAAGTCAATGCTAAAACAGCAATATTCAGCTATGGTCATAGAAATCCTCAAGGCATGACTAAACATCCTGAAACAGGAAAAATTTGGGTACATGAGCATGGTCCAAAAGGCGGCGATGAAATTAATGTTGTACAAAAAGGTAAAAACTTTGGCTGGCCAGTGATAAGTTACGGCGTTAATTATAGCGGCACAAGGTTTACTGATATTACAGCAAAAGAAGGCATGCAGCAACCACTATTTTATTGGGTGCCGTCAATTGCACCTAGCGGAATGGATTTTGTAACTTCAGAAAAATATCCAGACTGGAAAGGTAATTTGCTCGTAGGGTCTTTAAAATTTGAATACTTAGAACGATTGGTTATAGAAAACAATGAAGTAACTAAACGTGAGAAATTACTAGAAGGCATGGGACGTGTAAGAGATGTAAAAGAAGGCCCCGACGGCTTTATTTATGTGGCATTAGAAAATGTAGGTATTGTAAAAATAGTCCCTAATTCTTAAACACATGAATACGAAAATAATAATTCCTTTTCTAATATTTGGCTTCATAATTACAAGCTGTAATGACAAAAAAGTAGATATAAATTATAGCAAGAAAACTCAATCAAAGGCTTCAAAAAAGATATCGCCTTTGGATAAAAGCATCAAAATAGGAAAAGTAATATATACAGATATGTGCACTGTTTGCCATCTAGATAACGGTAAAGGTGTACCGAAAGCATTTCCGCCTTTAGCAAATTCAGATTATCTTAAAAACAATCAAGAAGAAAGTATTCTGGGATTAAAAAATGGTATGAAAGGTGAAATTACTGTCAACGGAGAGGCCTACAATAGTTACATGGCACCACTTGGGTTAGGTAATGATGAAATTGCAGATGTCATGAACTATATTAATAATAGTTGGGGAAATAATTTTGGTAAAATGATTACTGAAGAAGAAGTCACAAATGTGATTAAAAAATAAGCTTATTTAGCTAAATTTGTACCTTAAACAAAAACGAAGTCAATAAATGCTTATAATCGGAATTGCTGGAGGTACAGGATGCGGAAAAACAACTGTAGTTAATACTATAATCGACCAACTACCAGAAGGAGAAGTTGTAGTTATCTCTCAAGATTCTTATTACAAAGAAACATCACATTTAAGCTATGAAGAGCGAGTTAAAATTAATTTTGACCATCCACGCTCTATAGATTTTGATTTATTGGTTAGACATCTTAACGATTTAAAACAAGAAAAGTCCATCGAGCAACCTGTATATTCTTTTGTAAAGCATAACAGAACTGGTGATACCATTCTAACAAAACCAAGAAAAGTTGTCATCGTGGAAGGTATCTTAATTTTAACTAACCCAGAGATTAGAGATTTATTTGATATAAAGATATTTGTGCACGCTGATAGTGATGAGCGATTAATAAGACGTCTCAAGAGAGATTTAAGTGAGCGTGGTAGAGATATAGACGAAGTCCTTACTAGATATCAAAATACCCTAAAACCAATGCACGAGCAGTTTATTGAGCCTATGAAGGAGTATGCTGATATTATTATCCCAAACAATAAATACAATACTGTAGCGGTTGATATTGTTAAAACAATAATTAGCGAGCGTTTATAAGATGGCTAAATTCAACAAGAAATATTTAAAACCCTTAAAAAACTTTTATGTCGTTGGCTTAATTGCCTTCGCCATATGGATGATATTTTTTGACACACATTCTTGGTTACTTCACAGAGACCTGAATAAGGATATGGATGAACTAGAAAATGAAAAACAGTACTATAAAAATGAAATGAATAAAGACAATAAAGCCATTAAAGAATTAAGTACTGAAGAAGGTGTTGAAAAAGTAGCTAGGGAAACATATTACATGAAAAAGCCCAAAGAAGAGATTTACATTATAGAATACGAAGACAGTATTCCTAAAAAGAAGAAAGATGAGTAAATCGTTATTCAAGGATTTTAATCCAGTATCTTCAAAAGAATGGAAACAGAAAATCCAAGTAGACCTTAAAGGAGTTGATTACAACGATGCTTTAATATGGAAAACATCAGAAGGCATTGATGTTAAACCATTTTATCATGCTGATGAGTTCGATGAACTTCCAAATACCTCAGATACAGAAGCAAAAAATTGGAAAGTTTCTCAAAGTATAAATGTCATTGATACAGCCCAAGCCAATACTACTGCAAGAGAAGCGCTAAGTAAAGGCGCAGAACATATTATTTTCAATCTAAAGAGTGAAAGTATTAACCTCGAAGAATTAGTATCCGGTATCGAAGCGCCAATTCATTTTAATACAGAAAAATTGACTCTTGAGTTAATTAAAGATATTTCAGAGCTAAACAATCCAACAAATATTACTCTTAATAACGATATCATAGGCAACCTAGGGAAAACTGGGAACTGGTATACAAACCTAAAGGAAGACCATAGTCTATTTGAAAACTCGATAAAAAACACAAATCAACTTTATATAAACTTAAGTCATTATCAAAACGCTGGAGCTACAATTATACAGCAATTAGCCTATACCATAGCTCATGTAAATGAGTATTTAAATCATATAGAAAGTTCAACGCCTGAAAAATCAAAACAGTCTCTTAAGATAACTTTTAATGTAGCTGTAGGTAGCAATTATTTTTTTGAAATCGCAAAACTACGAGCTTTAAGACAACTTTGGAATATGCTTGCAAACACTTATGGTGTAAATCCAGATTGCAAAATAGTTGTAACACCAAGCAAGCGAAACAAAACCATTTACGATTACAATGTAAATATGCTTCGTACAACAACAGAATGTATGAGTGCAGTTTTGGGAGGTGCAAACATAATTTATAATCAACCATACAATCAATTGTTTCAAGAATCAACTGAGTTTGGTGAACGCATCTCTAGAAATCAATTGTTAATACTAAAAAATGAAAGCTATTTTGATGCTGTAAATAACCCCTCAGATGGTTCGTATTACATCGAACAATTGACATCTCAATTAGGAGAAAAGGCATTAGAGCTTTTCAAAAATATTGAAGCAAATGGCGGCTTTTTAAACCAATTAAAAGAAGGCACTATTCAACGCAAAATAAAAGAAAGTGCGCAGAAAGAACAAACTGCTTTTAACAATGGTGAGATAACACTTTTAGGCACAAATAAGCATCCTAATCAAGCTGATAAGATGAAAGACGCGCTAGAAAAGCAACCATTCTTGAAGATTGAAAAACGCAAAACTATGGTTGAACCTATTATTGAAAAAAGAATATCTGAGAAATTGGAAATCAAAAGATTAAATGAAGAATAAAGTATGGTATTGAAAAAATCTATAGTTCCAGTTTTATTGATTTTAATAATCGCACTACAATCGTGTAAGAATGATATTAAAATCGAAAATGTTTTTGAACAAAATGTAGAAACAAATACACTTCCTGGAAAAAAACATTTTCTTGAAGAAGACGGTATTCAAGTATTTCTCCCTGAAGTTTTTGAACGTTATGCCGCAGCAGAATATGAAGCCGTTTTAGATTCCCTAGTTAAAGATAAAAAGGAATTTCTTTTAGAGCGAGAACGCTTAAAAAATCTTAGAGGATTAAAAGGGAATAGTTACATCTTTTTTGCACCGAGAGTTAATGCTACATATTTTGTAAATACAATTCCTTATGCACCGATTAGAAAGCAAGATGCACAAAAGTTGTTAGGCATTATTAGGCAAAATCAAAATCATGCTACAGAAAACGCAAAAGTAGAATTCAAGAAAATTACAGCGAAATATAGTTCTCTAACAAGTGCTCAAGTTTTCAAAGCTATATTTAGGGTAGACTTTAAAAAAGAAAACACATTTTATTTTCAGCATGCATATTTTATAAGTTCTAATCAGAAATCTGTGTTATTAAATTTAACGACACCAATGGAAATTGATCTGGATCCTTATATTGAAAAAATGATTTTCTAATGAAAAGAAAAGACATTCAACATATTACGTTAAATACTTCTAGGACAAATAAATCCACTCAAGATAAGAGCGTATTTAAAACTGCTGAAGATATTGATGTAAAATCAACATATACTAAAGAAGATATAAAAGACTTAGAACATCTCAACTTTGTTGCTGGTCTTGCTCCAAATCTTCGTGGGCCATATTCGACTATGTACGTCCGTAGACCATGGACCATAAGGCAATATGCAGGTTTCTCAACAGCAGAAGAAAGTAATGCCTTTTACAGACGTAATTTGGCTGCCGGACAAAAAGGCTTATCTGTAGCTTTTGATTTAGCGACACATCGTGGTTATGATAGTGATCATGAACGCGTTGTTGGCGATGTTGGTAAAGCAGGTGTTGCTATTGATTCTGTTGAAGACATGAAAGTGCTCTTCGACCAAATTCCGTTAGATAAAATGTCTGTTTCAATGACCATGAATGGTGCAGTTTTACCAATTATGGCGTTCTATATTGTTGCCGCAGAAGAACAAGGTGTAAAACCTGAAGCATTAGCAGGAACAATACAGAATGATATTCTAAAAGAATTTATGGTAAGGAATACATACATATATCCGCCAACACCTTCCATGAAAATCATCTCTGATATTTTTGAATACACGAGCAAAAATATGCCTCGATTTAATAGCATCAGTATTTCTGGATATCATATGCAAGAAGCTGGGGCCACTTGCGATATAGAATTAGCTTACACACTAGCTGATGGCTTAGAATACATCAAAAAAGGACTTGAAGCTGGTATGGATATAGATACCTTTGCTCCTCGCCTGTCTTTCTTTTGGGCCATTGGCATGAATCACTTTATGGAAATTGCAAAAATGCGTGCTGCACGAATGCTTTGGGCAAAACTAGTAAAGCAATTTAACCCTAAGAATCTCAAATCATTAGCATTACGAACGCATTGTCAAACCTCAGGATGGAGTTTAACAGAGCAAGATCCGTTTAATAATGTAGCCAGAACTTGCATTGAAGCATCTGCGGCAGCTTTTGGAGGCACACAGAGCTTACATACTAACGCCTTAGATGAAGCAATTGCATTACCAACTGATTTCTCTGCGCGTATTGCAAGAAATACACAAATTTACCTTCAAGAAGAGACACATATTACTAAAACTGTAGATCCATGGGCAGGCAGTTATTATGTTGAAAAATTAACACATGATATTGCTGAAAAAGCTTGGCAATTAATAGAAGAGGTTGAAGACTTGGGTGGTATGACAAAAGCTATTGAAGCAGGAATACCAAAGCTACGTATTGAAGAAGCAGCGGCTAGAAAACAAGCACGTATCGATTCTGGGCAAGATATTATTGTCGGCGTTAATAAATATCGCCTTGAAGAAGAAGACCCGTTACATATTTTAGAGGTTGACAACCAGACAGTTAGACTACAACAAATAGAACGTTTAAACCAAACAAAAGTAGATAGAAACACTTCTGAAGTTGAAGAAGCACTATCTAAATTAACCCAAGCTGCAAAATCAGGTGAAGAAAATTTACTAGCTTTAGCAGTAGATGCCGCTAGAAAACGTGCCACTTTAGGCGAAATTAGTGATGCTCTTGAAGCAGAATTTGGACGTTACAAAGCGCAAATAAAATCATTCTCCGGCGTGTATAGCAAAGAAATAAAAGACGATAGTAGCTTTAAAAAAGCGCGAGAATTAGCAGACCTATTTGCTCAGCAAGACGGTCGTCGACCTCGTATTATGATCGCAAAAATGGGGCAAGATGGGCATGACCGAGGCGCAAAAGTAGTCGCCACTGGTTACGCCGATGTCGGTTTCGATGTAGATATTGGCCCATTGTTTCAAACACCTAAAGAAGCTGCAAAACAAGCTGTAGAAAATGATGTACATATCCTTGGTGTCTCTTCATTAGCAGCAGGCCACAAAACATTAGTTCCTCAAGTTATTGAAGAACTAAAGGCTTATGGACGTGATGATATTATGGTCATTGTTGGTGGTGTCATCCCAAAACAGGATTATCAATATTTATTTGATGCTGGTGCAGTTGCCGTTTTTGGACCTGGTACAAAAATTAGTGATGCTGCTATTCAGATATTAAAGATACTCATAGACTAATATTTATCTTAATTATTTTGCCTCTTCACAATTTTTAACTAAAAATTTAGTTAAAATACATAAACTCGCACATTTGTCAGACTTTTATGACTAAATTGAGTGTTCAAAAAAATTAAATTAAATCAAACCATCAATTATGAAAACATCAGTTTCAGTATTACTACGTAGTGCTTTATTTTGTTTTGTTGCAATTTCAATTTCTGCAAATGCACAGATTAAAACTAATCCTGAAAATCAAAAAACAGGCTCAGTTCCTTCGGATAACTTACCTATTACACCAGATGTAAAAATTGGAAAATTATCTAACGGTCTTACCTACTACATTCAAAATAATGGAAAACCAGAAGATAAGGTTGAATTACGTTTAGCTATAAAAGCTGGTTCCATTTTAGAAACTGACGATCAAGTTGGTTTAGCACACTTCATGGAACATATGAATTTTAATGGCACAAAGAATTTTGAGAAAAATGAACTTGTAGATTATCTACAAGGTATTGGTATCGAATTTGGTGCTGACCTTAATGCCTATACTAGCTTTGATGAAACTGTATACATTTTACCTATTCCTAGTGATGACCCAGAAAAATTAGATAAAGGATTTCAAATATTAAACGATTGGGCAGGAAATGCACTTCTCACTGATAAAGACATCGATGAAGAGCGTGGTGTTGTTATAGAAGAATATCGTACAAGATTGGGTGCAGCTACACGTATGCAAAAAAACTATTTAAACAAAATTGCATACAAGTCAAGATATGCAGACCGATTACCAATTGGTACAAAAGAAAATTTAGAAACTTTTAATTATGAAAGCGTAAGAAATTTTCAAAAGGATTGGTATAGACCAAATTTAATGGCAGTAATAGCAGTCGGTGACTTGGATGTTGAAACACTTGAAAAAAAGATTAAAGCAAATTTTGGAGATTTAAAAAATCCTGAAAATCCAAAACCAAGAGAGGAATATGGCTCAGAAAATCACGAAGGCACATTAGTGGCTATTGAGTGGGATGAAGAAGCAACATCAAGTCAAGTTCAAATATATTATAAAGACAAAGGACAGCCACAAAAAACAAGAACAGTAAAAGATTATAGAGACAATGTCGTCGAAGGCTTATTTGACCAAATGATTAATAATCGTCTAGCAGAATTCAGTAATAAACCTAATCCACCTTTTATATTTGGCTTTTCTTATAAAGGACAAATCATTGGTAATAAAGAAGCTTACCAATCTTTCGCTCAAACTAATGAAACTGGACAAATGGCAGCTCTTAGGACTTTGTTAGAAGAAAATGAACGCGTAAAGCGTTATGGCTTTAAAACTTCTGAATTTGAGCGCGCTAAAAAAGATTACTTAGTACGACTTGAACGCTCTTATAAAAATAAAGACAAGTTAGAATCTAACAGAATTGTTGGACGTTATGTTCAACATTTCCTAAGAGAAAACCCTATTCCTGGAGAAGCATGGATATTTAATTATGCTAAAGAAGAACTGCCTGACATTAAGTTAGATGAAGTAAATGCTCTAATTAAAGATTTTTTGCATGATGATAATCGTTTAGTTGTTTTAACTGGCCCAAAGAAAGAAGGTCTCAAAAAAGTTACTGAGGAGGAAGTTATTGCATTGCTTGATGAAGTAAAAAAGTCTGATGTATCAGATTATGAAGATGAAGCTGTAAGAAGTGAGATGATGACTACTAAGCCTGTTAAAGGGAGTATTGTAGATATGACAATAAATAATCACGAAAAAATAAATGAAACTATTACTCTAACATTAAGTAATGGCGCAAAAATAATTTACAAAAAGACTGATTTTAAAAATGATGAAGTCTTATTTGACGCTTTTAGTTATGGAGGTTCTTCATTATACAGCGATGAAGACTTTTTACAAGTTGTACATGCAAATGGTGGCCTAGCAGAAGCAAGTCTAGATGGCTTATCAAAAAATGACATGGCAAAAATGATGTCTGGTAAAATTGCTAGAGTTAGACCTTCAATAGGTACTTATTCCGAAAATTTAAGAGGCTCTGCATCTCCTAAGGATTTAGAAACTCTTTTTCAAATGATTCATCTGTATTTTACAAAATTAGATAAGGATGATGAAGCTTTTGCCTCATATGTGAGTAAGCAAAAAGCATTTTTAGGAAATATAGGTTCAAACCCGAATATTTCTTTTCAATTAGCAGTTGGCAAATTTTTAAATGAAGGAAATCCTAGATATACAGGTTTACCATCACCAGAGGATTTGGATAAGGCAAATTATGCATTAGCATACGAAAAATATAAAGAACGCTTTGCTAATGCTGGAGATTTTAATTTTTACTTTGTTGGTAATATAGATGATAACAAAATAGGTGAATTAGCAGAAACCTATATTGCATCACTTCCAGGAAATGAAAATAGAGAAACATACAAAGTGCCATCTTTTAGACCAAAGACAGGAGCAAATGAGCTTACAGTTAGAAAAGGCTCGGAACCACAAAGTCAAGTACGTTTAAGCTGGTCAGGTGAGACAATATACAATGCTAAAGAAGCTAGAGCAATGGATGCTGTTGCTGAAGCATTGAGCATAAAGCTTATTGAAAAACTTAGAGAAGAAGAAGGTGGTGTATATGGTGCTGGCGCAAGAGGTTCTATTAGTAAAATACCATATGGTAGATTTAATTTCAGTATTTCATTCCCATGTGCACCTGAAAATGTAGATAAACTTATTGCAGCTTCAATAGCCGAAGTCGAAAAAATTATTAAAAATGGACCTACTGATGAAGATTTAGATAAAGTAAAAAAGGCAAAATTGCTATCTCGTAAAGATCAATTGGAACAAAATCGTTTTTGGCTAAATGTCATCAGAAGTGCAGACTATAATAAATCTGACATTAACAACGTACTCAACTACGAAAAAAACATAAATGCATTAACAAAAGGTGATCTTCAAAATGTGGCGAAAAAATATTTAACAAAAGGGTATTTAAAAGCCATTTTATTGCCTGAAGAGTAAAATTTAAGATAAATAAGTTTAATAAAAAGAGCAGTAAAATTACCGCTCTTTTTATTTACTAGTATGTTAACAACTTCCATTTTCAAAACCCATAAATAATCGTATTTTTAAACCCTTATTTAACCAAATCAATTAATGGGTAAAATCATAGCCATAGCAAACCAAAAAGGTGGTGTTGGGAAAACAACTACTTCAGTAAATTTAGCTGCTTCTCTAGGTGTATTAGAGAAAAAAATACTACTAATTGATGTCGACCCCCAAGCCAATGCAAGTTCAGGTTTAGGTATTAATGTCGATGCTGTAGAGGTAGGTTCTTATCAAGTTTTAGAACATACAAAAACAGCAAAAGAGGCCATTGTATCTTCAAATGCACCTAACGTTGATATTATTCCTGCGCACATAGATTTAGTGGCTATTGAAATAGAATTGGTTGATAAAGATGAGCGAGAATACATGCTTAAAAAAGCACTAACTGATGTCAAAAATGATTATGACTTCATCATTATGGACTGTGCGCCCTCTTTAGGTCTTCTAACACTAAATGCCTTGACAGCTGCGGATTCTGTTATTATTCCTATTCAATGTGAATATTTTGCACTTGAAGGTTTAGGAAAATTATTAAATACTGT
This sequence comes from Winogradskyella sp., assembly GCA_004211785.1. Lineage (GTDB taxonomy): Bacteria > Bacteroidota > Bacteroidia > Flavobacteriales > Flavobacteriaceae > Winogradskyella. Next base: position 10,109 of record SHBX01000036.1, on the reverse strand, counting down.
AAAGAGTGTACAAAAAATACATAATGAAGCGTTAGATATTGAAGGCATGCTATTGACGATGTTCGACTCTAGATTACGACTATCTAATCAAGTCGTTGAAGAAGTGCAAAAGCATTTTAGTGATATGGTTTTTGATACCATTATTCAACGTAATGTTCGTTTGGGTGAAGCTCCAAGTTATGGCGAAAGCATTATCAATTATGACGTTAGTAGCAAAGGCGCTGTAAATTACCTTAACTTGGCAAAAGAAATTATTAAAAAGAATTTATAATGGCGAAAGCAACAAAAAAACAGGCGTTAGGTCGTGGACTTTCAGCATTGCTAAAAGACCCTGACAATGATATAAATTCTGCTCAAGACAAAAATGCTGATAAAGTCGTTGGTAATATTGTTGAATTAGATATTGAGGATATTGAAATGAATCCATTTCAGCCTCGTACAAATTTTAACGAGGAAACACTTCGTGAATTAGCATCTTCAATTCGTGAGTTAGGGGTTATTCAACCTATAACTGTTCGAAAGTTAGCTTTCAACAAATACCAACTGGTGTCTGGAGAGCGTCGTTTTAGAGCTTCAAAACTAATAGGAAATGCTACAATTCCGGCTTATATAAGAATTGCTAATGACCAAGAGTCTTTAGAAATGGCTTTGGTAGAGAATATTCAACGTCAAGATTTAGACCCAATTGAAATTGCATTATCATATCAGCGTTTAATTGACGAAATTCAACTTACACAAGAGCAAATGAGTGGACGTGTAGGTAAAAAACGTTCTACAATTGCTAACTATTTACGTCTTTTAAAGCTAGACCCAATTATACAAACTGGTATGCGCGATGGTTTTATTTCTATGGGACATGGCCGTGCAATGATTAATATCGAAAGTCAAGTTGATCAATTAGAAGTTTACGAAAAAATTATAAGCAACAAGCTTTCTGTAAGAGCAACTGAAGCTTTAGTGAAAAATCTAAATAATGCTGCAGAAGTCAAAAACACATCTGAAGTAAGTGAACTACCTAAACCTATTAAAAAAGGCATCAAGGAATTCTCGGAATACTTTGGGCATAAAATTGACGTTAAAGTAGCTAAGAATGGTAGTGGGAAAATTTCTATCCCGTTTCATTCCGAAGAAGATTTTAACCGTATTATAAAACTTGTCAAAAGTGCTAAATAAGCAATTTACCTTTTTATTAGTTTGTTTTTTGTTTTCAGTATTTGGATTTTCTCAAGTACAAAGGGACAGTACCGTTGACACAACTATAGATGATTTAACACTAGACAAAGTGCTTCTTTCAAAAAGAGAGATTGATCCTCTAAGACCATCCAAAGCAGCATTCTATTCAGCAATATTACCAGGGTTAGGACAAGCGTATAATAAGAAGTATTGGAAAATACCTATTGTACTTGGCGGAATTACTGGTGGTATTTTAGTTTATGATTTTAATAACAGACAATACAATCGTTATAGAGATGCCTTCAAAAGACGTCTTGCTGGCTTTACAGATGATGAATTTTTTGGCACTGGCGCTACACCAGTAATTTCAGATGATGGGCTTATTAGAGCGCAACGCCAGTTTAGACGTAATAGAGATATTGCCACGTTGATTACAGTAGGCATTTATGTACTTAACATTATTGACGCCAATGTAGATGCGCATTTATTGCAATTTAATGTGGATGAAAATTTAGCTATGCGACCTCATTTTCAGTATAATCCTATGGAAGATTCTTCAGATTTAGGCGTCACGGTTAATTTCAAATTTTAGATTTATAGTAGATGAAACGTCCATTACTAGTTTTAACGATTCAAAGAGATTATAATTTAGACGTTCCATCTGACATTAAGAAAACAATAACTATTAACAGATGAAAATAGCTTTACTCGGTTATGGAAAAATGGGAAAGATTATTGAACGTGTTGCTACAGAACGTGGTCATTCTATAACTCTCAAAGCAGATAGCAAAACCAAAGCGTTACATTTTAACGACTCTGATGTTGCTATCGATTTCAGTTTACCATCAACGGCTGTTTCGAATATTAAAAGTGCTATAGATGCTAATGTGCCTGTGATTTCAGGCACTACTGGCTGGCTAGATAATTACAATGATATTACGGATTACTGTAATACCAAAAATGGCGCTTTTCTATATGCTTCAAACTTTAGTCTTGGCGTAAATGTCTTCTTTGAAGTTAATCGTGTTCTAGCTTCTCTTATATCAAAATACCCAGATTATCATTTGAGCATTGAAGAAATTCATCATACGCAAAAGTTAGATGCTCCGAGCGGAACAGCAATTTCACTAGCTAACGATATTATTAAAACTTCAGATTACAAAAACTGGACTTTAAATGCACCTAACTCTGATGAAGTTAAAATAGAAGTAAAAAGAATTGAGGGTGTTCCTGGAACCCACATTATAAATTATAATTCAGAAGTTGATGCTTTAGAAATAAAGCACACTGCACATAACAGAGAAGGGTTTGCTTTGGGTGCAGTAGTAGCTGCTGAGTGGATTGCTGATAAAAAAGGGGTCTTTAGCATGAAAGACGTCTTAAATATTGGTTAATTTGCACAAAATTTGAAACAAATTGTAATACTTTTCTACCAACAGTAGATTAAAACAAAATATATGAACTGGACAGAGTGGTTAATCCTATTTTTAATACTACAAGTCATTCACGGGCTTGGTACTTGGAAACTCTACATTAAAGCTGGTAGACAAGCTTGGGAGGCGTTTATTCCTATATATAATGCCATAATTTTAATGAAGATTATTACACGTCCTTGGTATTGGGTTATTCTTATCTTTTTACCAATTGTAAATCTTATAATGATCCCTGCCACATGGGTAGAAACCGCTAGAGCGTTTGGAAAGGATACTAAACTAGACGCATTAATTTGTGTACTCACTTTAGGCTTTTACCTCTATTATTTAAACTATATCGCTGATGTAGATTTTGTTAAAGATCGAAAACTAAAACCTAAGACTTCAGCTGGTGAGTGGATAACCTCTATCCTATTTGCTATTGTGGCTGCAACAATTGTACATACATACTTTTTTCAACCTTTTGTGATTCCGTCTTCGTCTTTAGAAAAATCCCTCTTGGTAGGCGATTTTTTAGTAGTAAGTAAAATCCATTATGGTGCTAGGACGCCTATGACTACAGTTGCTGCTCCGATGATACATGATAAGGTACCTTTTACTGAGCAAAGGTCTTACTTGTTTAACGATAATTTTGAAGAACGTAACACTTCATGGATAAATAAATTACAACTTCCGTATTTTAGATTCCCTGCTTTCCAAAAGATAAAGAATAACGATTATGTTGTTTTTGGTCAGCCAGCAGATACGCTTAAAATAATGGATGATTTTTATCCTGACCGTAATTACTACAAACCCATTGACAAGAAATTAAACCTTGTGAAGCGCTGTGTTGCTATTCCTGGTGATACATTAGAAATCAAGGAAGGCTATGTGTATATTAATGGTAACAAAAATGTATTACCCGATAGAGCACAATTACAGTTTTCTTATAATGTAAGGCTTAAAAACCCTTTAGCTTCTCAAGCAGATGTAAACAGAATTCTTAAAGCTCTAGATCGTGCCGACATTGATGATGGTATAGCTCAAAACCCTGACGGTTCTTATATTATTATTGCTGCATCTGATAAAGCAATTTCAACTTTTAAAAATCATCCCGAAGTTTTATCAGTTGAAAAAAATGTTAAACCAAAAGGAGAATATTCTTTTGATGAAAAAGGTAGACCAAACGTTTTCCCTAGAGACCCTAATTACTCTTGGAATATAGATTTCTTTGGGCCATTATATATTCCAAAAGCTGGGGCTTCTACTAGATTAACAGTCCAGAATTTACCACTTTACGATAGGTTGATTCAAGAATATGAAGGTCACAACGTTTACGCCAAAGGAAATGAAGTCATCTTAGATGGTAAAGTTGTGGATTCATATACGTTTGAGAAGGATTATTATTGGATGATGGGTGATAATAGGCACAACTCAATTGATGCTCGCGCATGGGGTTTTGTACCTTTTGACCATGTTATCGGTAAACCCGTATTTATTTGGATGAGTATAGATGGCATTAACGATGGTATAAAAAATTGGAGTCCGCGTTGGAATCGTATTTTCACAACCGTAAATGGTAGTGGTGAACGCGTCTCATATTTTATACCGTTTTTAGCAGTAATTTTTGGTATTACGTTCTTTAACCGTTGGAGAAAGAAAAAGAAAGCTAAAGCAAAATAATCAATAGCAAATATGCTTTTGCATCCTACATATTTTCCAAACATAGCGCATTTTACTACCATGCTCTCTGGAGAACAATTGTTTTTTGAGGTATCTGACAATTACCAAAAGCAAACCTTTAGAAATCGCACTGAAATATATGGCGCCAATGGTAAATTAATGCTTTCCGTGCCTGTTTCTTACACTCAAAAACAACGCCAACAAACGAAAGATGTACAAATTTCATCAGCGGACAATTGGCAATTGCAACATTTAAAATCTTTAGATTCCGCATATCGTATGTCGCCCTTTTATGAGTTTTATGTTGATGATTTAGTGCCAATATTTGAGACGCAGTTTAAATACTTATTAGATGTAAACCTGAAGTGCTTTGAATTACTCTGTGAAGCTTTAGAGCTAGATAAGAGCTATTCATTATCAAAAGAATTCTCACTTGCAGAAAAAGCTACAAACGACTTTAGACACTTGGTTAATCCAAAAAGAAATATGGATTTTCAGTTTGATAAATACACTCAAGTATTTACTGATAAGCATGGTTACTTTCCAAACCTAAGCATCTTAGACTTATTGTTTAATGAAGGTCCAAATACTCTGAACTACTTAGAAGCGCAAATACCAAAACTGTAATGTTACAATCCACAGTACATTATGGCATTCATTTTATTTTACCATTAATTATCGCTTATTCTTTCTTTAGAAAAAAATGGAAAGCCGCATATCTAATTATGCTTTTAGGCATGTTAATAGACTTAGACCATCTGCTTGCAAATCCAGTTTTTGATTCAAATCGTTGTAGTATTAACTTCCATCTTCTACATAGCTATTATGCAATTATTGTTTATACGATTTTAGCATTACTTAAACCAACACGATTATTAGGATTAGGATTGCTTATCCATATTATAGCAGATGCTGTGGATTGCAGTTTTATGTTACTTTAAAACAGCTTTAATTGGGTAATGGTCAGAAAGTTTGATGTCATAGTTTTTAAAACCATTAACCGTAAAAGATTCATCGACTAAAATAAAATCGATACGCAACGGAATAATATTAAAATCAAAGGTCTTTCCAAAACCATTACCTGCAAGTTTAAATGCATCTTTAGAATCGCCTTTAATTTTGTCATAAACATAAGAATAGGCCGTATTATTAAAGTCGCCTGTTACAATAGATTTGTATGGGCATTTTGCTTTGTGCGCTAATACCAACTCTCCTTGTGACTGCTGCATTTGAAAAACTTCTCCAATACGCCTCGTTAGCTTCTCTGAACTTTCTTTCTTAAGCTCACTAACTTCAGTACTAATTTTTGAAGATTGCAAATGTAAATTATAAATCCTAACTGTATCGTTTTGTCTTACAACATCAACGAATATAGCATTGTTAGACGTATTCGGAAACGTAATTGAACCTGAATTAACAATTGGGAATTTAGAAAAAATAGCCTGACCACTTTTTACTTTTCCATCAGAGACACTTTCGAATTTCTCATAACCTTCAAGCTGAAACACATCACTTTTACGGTATTCTTGAAAACTAATAACTGTTGGGTTTTCAGACTTTATAAACTTTAAAATATCAGCTTCTACAGTTTTACTTGGAAGCCATTCAAACAAATTAAAAAGCCTCACATTATAATTCATTACCGAAAAATTAGAGGCATCATCTACGGTTTTAGAACCCGTGAATTTATATATAGAAGTGATATAACTAAACCCAATTAATAAAACAAAAAGTGATAACAGCAATTGCTTTTTTGCGTTAAGCAACCAATACAAAAAGAATAGTATGTTTAAAACAATGAGTACAGGAACTGCCAAACTCAACACTGAGAGTAAAGAGAAACTCTTTGGTGGAATATAAGGTAGTATGTATGAGACTAATAGCAAAAACGCAGCCAATGAATTGACAAAAAAGATAACCTTATTTATAAATTTAAGTTTGCGCATACGTAGCTACTTCCCAGCCTTGAATAAGAATTCTTTTTCTTCAGCGGTTAAACTCTCATAGCCACTTTTACTTATCTTATCCAAGATAATATCTATTTGTTTCTGCTTATTAAACGTATCAAATTCGGTTTTGGTCTTTCCTGCATAACCAGATTTTTGGTTTTTTCGATGTACAGTTTTTAGATTAGACTTAGGTTTAAACAAGTTCATAAAGCGATCCATAAGACGTTCAAAACCTGAACCAATGTCTTTACCTTCAAGCAATTTTTTGGCGTAATAAAACCCTAACAAATAGCCACCAATGTGAGAGACATAGCCTCCAGAGTTAAGGCCAAGCAACATTCTAAAAACATCTAAACCTATAAATATAAGGGCAATGTATTTCCATTTGATGTTAAATAAATTAAACGGCCGTATTTCTGACTCTGGCATATATGTCGCTATAAATAATAATAGAGCTGAAACACCAGCAGATGCCCCACGTAAAGTCCCGCCAGCTCCAAAGAAATCAGTAGGCCAAAGACTCGCAATAGACATATACAAAACACCACCAATAATGACGCCCAAGAAGTAAACATTGAGTACAAGCTTAGGTCTAAAAAGGTTAACCACTATACGTGATAATAAAAACAGAAACAACATATTGAATAACAAATGCCATAAATTTGCATGTATAAAGCTATATGTAATTATAGACCAAGGTTGCCATATAAAATCACCAAAATCAGAAGGCAACACAAAAAAGCGACTAAAAACTCCCAATTTTAAAACTCTTAATAAAATAATAGCTATAAAAACAATGCCATTGGCTACTATAATCTTACCAAAAGCGTTAAGGTTATTGTATTTGTATTTTAAGTCTTGAAATGTGCTCATTATTTATCCCAACGGTATTTGTTCATACTGCTCTTTTTCCAAAACCACATAATTAAAAAACCTACAACGGCACCACCAACATGAGCCATATACGCCGTATTACTTGGACTAAAAAATGATTGACCTGTGAAAGCTGAAATAACATCTAATAAAATAATTCCAGGTATAAAGTATTTTGCTTTAATAGGAATAGGTAAGAAAATCATCATTAACTCTGCATTAGGATTCATCATACCAAATGCAGCTAATATTCCCATAATACAGCCCGAAGCACCAACCATAGCACTTTTAGTAACTACATTCATATCAAATAATGCTCTAAAATTTTCTTGACTTACATTACCAGTGAATCCATATTCATTAAAAAGTGGAAGCATACCTTTTTCTAATAACTCACCTTTTAGGTAATTTCCGTCTCGGGTATCTATATTTAATATTTTATCAAGTAATTCTGAATTTAAATTCATATCACTAATAGCCTGAAAAGATTGATAAAAATCAACATAGTAATAACCTAATTGAAATAACAGAGCTCCTAATCCAGCAGAAAAATAAATGAATAAAAAACGTTTTGTCCCTAGTTGTCGCTCAACGGCAGTACCAAACATCCAAAGCGCAAACATATTAAATAATAGATGTGTTCCTCCGCCATGCATAAACATATGCGTAACAATTTGCCAAGGCATAAACGCATCATTTTTAGGGAAATAAAGTGTAAACCACTCATTAAACAATTGTCCATTACCAACTGTCATAGTCCCAATAAACATAACTACATTGATAATAATCAAATGTTTTACTGCATCTGTAATTTGTAATCTCATAATTGGTTACATAAATTTCTTTTCAATATCATCAACACCTAAGGTTATAAATGTGGTTTTATTTGTTGGTGACACCGATGGTTCCTTACAAGCAAATAAACTATTAAGAATATGTTCTTGTTCTTCTGAGTTTAATGTTTGTCCTGTTTTTATAGCTAAACTTTTTGCCATAGATTTTGCCAATAAATCCGAGGCACTAAAGTTTTGATCAGGCACATCATTCTCAACATCACTTATTAATTGCTCTAAAACAATAGACACCTCGCTCTCAGGAACTCCTACAGGAACTCCTGTAATAATTATCTGTTCTTCCTTAACTTCAGAAAATTCAAAACCAGCAAACTCTAAATCGGGTTGCAATTGCCTAACAATCTGAATATCACTTGTCGAGAGACTAACATTCAAAGGGAATAACAATTGCTGTGTTGTGGCTTCTTTTGAGGTTAATTGTTTTAGTAAATTCTCATACAAAATACGTTGATGTGCACGATTCTGGTCTATAATTAGCATACCAGATTTTATAGTACTTACAATATATTTTTGACGGAGTTGATAGGTGGTTTTCTCCTGCGCTACATCATCAGATTTAAAAAAAGATGCTGTTTCTGGGTTACTCTCAAAAGTAACTTCAGAAAAATTACTTTGAGACTCATTGCCTTTAGACTCTAAACCAACATACAAACTTTCCCAGTTGGCTGCAGGTGCTTTTGCAAATTGTCTTTGCTGACCTTGTCCTCTTGAGGTTGAAGCTATTGCTCTTTCATCAGCAAAAGGATTAAAGGTACTATCTACTTCTATCGTAGGTGTTCTACCTTCTTTATCCTTATAATTATATGGTGTGTCTAAGTTTGTATTACTTTCAAAATCTAAAACAGGTGCAATATTAAACTGTCCTAGACTATGCTTAACTGAAGAACGTAAGATTGCATAAAGTGTATGCTCGTCATCAAACTTAATTTCAGTTTTTGTCGGATGAATATTAATATCAATTGTCTTTGGGTCTACCGTTAAGTTTAAGAAATAACTTGGATGATAACCATCTTTTAGCAAACCTTCAAATGCTGCATTTATAGCATGATTTAAGTATGGGCTCCTTACAAAGCGGTTATTCACAAAAAAGAACTGCTCCGATTTTGTTTTTTTAGAAAACTCTGGCTTACCAACAAATCCAGAAACTTTTAGCACTTCTGTTTCTTCTTCAACAGGCACTAATTTCTCATTTGTTTTAGTGCCAAAAATATTAACTACTCGTTGTCTATAATTACTAGACTGAAGACTAAACATCTCACTACCATTATGATACATTGAAAAACCAATACTTGGATGTGCCAAAGCCACTCGATGAAACTCATCTGTGACATGTCTCAACTCTACGGTATTAGATTTTAGGAAATTTCGTCTTGCAGGAATATTAAAAAACAAGTTTTTTACAGATACAGATGTCCCTTTTGGCGTTACGGTTACTTCTTGCGATTTTACTCCGCTACCTTCTATAAGAATGCTTGTTCCTAATTCATCATTTTCCTGTTTTGTTTTTAACTCAACATGAGCAATGGCAGCAATACTGGCTAAAGCCTCGCCACGAAAGCCTTTTGTATTTAATTGGAATAAGTCTTCTGCAGACCTGATTTTTGAAGTGGCATGACGCTCAAAAGACAAACGCGCATCAGTTGTACTCATACCCTTTCCGTTATCTATAACTTGTACAAGAGTTTTACCTGCTTCTTTTAAAATAAGTTTTATTTCTGATGCACTAGCATCTATAGCGTTTTCTAGTAATTCTTTTACAACCGAAGCAGGGCGTTGTACAACCTCACCTGCGGCAATCTGATTGGCTACATGGTCTGGTAATAGTTGAATAATATCTGACATTAGCTTTTAGCAGAAAATATGGATAAATCAAAGTCTATAATAAATAGAAATATTAAAACAAAGAACGCAATTAGTAATAAGATGGTTTTATTAAACCCCGAATTATTTCTATTTCTACTACTCATTCTACTTTCATGCCATTGACCAGAAAAATCATTTTTATTTAATGACTCCGCATATGCATCAAACTTAGTAGGATACGCTAATTCGTCTATTTCCTCTTTTCCTTTGTAATATCTAGGTGTATAATTGAATCTTTTATTTCTTGGTAATCCTTTGAATAACTTAAACTTTATTGGTCCCATAATACAACTATTTTATAT
>SHBX01000035.1 GCA_004211785.1 Winogradskyella sp. | reverse complement strand
TTTTCTTAACGGCTGCACCTTCTTCTTTAGCAGCAGCTAATACTTCTGATGCTAAACGTTGTGCCATAGATTTTTCGTTTCTTTTACGAGAATAGCTAATTAACCATTTCATAGCTGTAGAAACTTTACGGTCTGGACGAATTTGCATTGGGATTTGGAATGTTGCTCCACCAACTCTACGGCTACGTACTTCTACGTGAGGCATAACGTTAGAAAGGGCATCTTTCCACACTTCTAATGCTGTTTTTTCGTCATCATTTTTTTTCTCCTCAACAATATCAATTGCATCATAGAATACTTTAAAAGCCACAGACTTCTTACCATCCCACATCATCATGTTAACGAAACGAGTTACTAACTGATCGTTAAATTTTGGGTCCGGTAAAAGCGGTCTCTTTTTTGCTGCTCTTTTTCTCATGTCTTCTTCTTAAAGTTTTTTAAAATTACTTTTTAGGGCGTTTTGCACCATACTTAGATCTACGTTGTGTGCGACCAGCAACACCTGCTGTATCTAATGCACCACGAACGATGTGATATCTAACACCTGGCAAATCTTTTACCCTTCCACCTCTAACCAATACTATCGAGTGCTCTTGTAAATTGTGACCTTCTCCACCGATGTATGCATTAACCTCGTTTCCGTTTGTCAAACGAACCCTTGCCACCTTTCTCATCGCTGAGTTTGGTTTCTTAGGCGTCGTTGTATAAACACGAGTACATACACCACGTCTCTGAGGACACGAATCTAAAGCAGCCGATTTACTCTTCTTGGTTATTTTGGCTCTTCCTTTTCGTACTAATTGTGAAATTGTTGGCATATATTTCTATATAAATTTTTGTTAACCTCTCTTTAGAGGGCTGCAAAGGTAGAAATATATCTTTATAATTCAAATAGATGTCAATTAATTTTACAAAGAAAATTCTATATTGAATTTTTGACTATACATTTAAACGTATTTTTACGTTGTCTAATTAAGATTACTATCAATTTATCCTATATGAAAAAACAGTTATTGCTTGTTTTTTTTATTGTATTTCTGACAAATACAAGCATCTCTATTGGACAAAATATAAACCTTAATGTTAATGGAGAATCTAAAGAGGCAACAAAAAAAATAGATTCTGTTGGTTACACAAAACGTTTTCCTAATTATATATCCCTTGAAACTGAGGTATATGCTTTAAAACAAAAGTTAATTCGTCGTGGTTTTATTGACACAAAAATTAATAAGATAAAAAAACAGAATGACACCACTTTTAATGCGTCCTTATTTATAGGCCAAAAAATTAATAATGTAAACGTTTATTTCAGTTCTGAGTTTGATGTAGAATTGCTTCAATTTTCTGAAATTAGATTAGATTCAAATTACTTTGAAGTTAATATTGAAAAGCTTGAAACAACATTAGATATGCTCAACAAAAGAATTGCAGAGCAAGGAAATCCATTTTCTACTTTAAAGCTAAATAATATTAGGAAAGAAAATAAAGTTTTAATTTCTGCAGATTTACATATTGTAGCAAATCAAAAACGGCGCGTTGATAAAATTATAGTAAAAGGTTATGAGAAATTTCCAAAATCTTACATAAAGCGTTTCATGAAACTAAAAGCTGGTCAGTCATTTAATCTTGAGGATATAAAGGCCAAGACTGAAAAGCTACAAGAACTACGTTTTGCTAAAGAAACCAAAACACCAGAAGTGTTATTTACAAATGACTCGACTGTACTTTATTTATATACCGAAAAGGCAAAGAGCAATAATTTTGATGGTTACCTAGGTTTTGGTACAAATGAGAATACTAATAGAATTGACTTTGACGGATATATAGACTTACGGTTAATCAATAATCTAAACTTTGGTGAATCCTTAAGACTCTTCTATAAGAGTGATGAGATAGACCAACAGACTTTTGATGTTAAACTTAATGCACCTTATTTGTTTGGCTCTCCAATTGGACTAGATGTTGGATTAAATATCTTCAGAAAGGATTCCACATTTTCAACTACTACACAGCAAGCACGAATAAACTATCAGATTAATGCTAATCACAGAATTAGCGCTGGCATAAAAGGTTCTGTTTCTAGTGATTTGCTAGATACTAATTCTGCATTACTAGATGACTATACCTCTAATTATTATCAAATAGGCTATAATTACATTAAATCTCAATACTATGACCCGTTGTTTCCTATTAATTTTTGGTTTGATATTAATTCTAGTTTTGGAAATAGAACGCAAAACAATATAGAGCAGCAACAGACTGCATATACATTAGAAACTTATAAAATCTTTAATCTTAATAACAGGAATAGTGTTTTCTTAAGACTTACTGGAGCTTCTTTAAGCTCGGACAATTACTTAGACAATGAATTGTATCGTTTTGGAGGTATAAACTCAATAAGAGGCTTTGAAGAGAATAGCCTGGTTGCTAATCTATTTGGCGTCATAAACACTGAATACAGATACCGATTAAGTAATAGTATCTATGTACACTCTGTTATTGATGCCGCATATTTTGAAAACGATATTAGTGACACAAAAAACAAACTTTTTGGCTTCGGATTTGGTTTGGGTCTTTTAACCAAAGCCGGACTATTTAAACTTAATTACTCTAGTGGCAAAACTGAAAATATTCCTTTTAAATTATCAGATTCTAAAATTCATGTAAGTTTAACTGCTACATTTTAACACACCAATTCTTCCTATCGTTATTTAGAAACTAAAAAAAATGTAAATAAATCATTAAGTTTGCGAAAAAAAGCGGCAACTATGAAACGAACACTACTATTTTACATTCTATTATTTTCGTTCATTACCTTAAATTCTCAGAATACTGTTGGTACAATATCAGTTACTGCAGATGTCTACGATGGGTATACGTTATTTTCGACCCATACAAAAGCCCATTTACTAGATAATTGTGGGCAAGTTATAAATACTTGGTCGAGCACTTATTTACCAGGAAACTCAGTATACCTATTACCAAATGGTAATCTATTAAGAACAGGAAGGTTAGCTCAAGGAGCAAATCCAATTGCTTTACCAGGAGCCGGAGGTGTAGTTGAACTTTTTGATTGGGATGGCAATATACTTTGGACTTGGATAGATAGCTCCGAAACCTCAAGACAACATCATGATGTTTTTCCAATGCCAAATGGCAATGTGCTAATTCTATCAGCAGATATAATAACTCAAGCTGAGGCAATTCAAGCAGGTAGAGATCCTTTACAGCTTTTAGATTCTGAATTATATAATGAACGTATTTACGAAGTAGAACCTGATGGAGCTACTGGCGGAACTATTGTTTGGGAATGGAATGTAAAAGACCATTTAATCCAAAATTTGGATCCTACAAAAGATAATTTTGGTGTTGTTGCTGACAACCCTGGAAAAGTAAATATTAATTTTTTAAATGGTTTTGATGCCGAAAATAATTGGCTACACATTAATGCCATACAATATGACGAAGAGTTTGATCAAATTATTATCAGTTCTCGTAGAATGAGTGAAATATGGGCAATTGACCATAGCATAACTACTGCCCAAGCTGCTGGTGTAGCTGGTGACTTGTTATACAGATGGGGAAATCCACAAGCATATGACCAAGGAACTGTTGGGGACAGAAAACTATTTGGACAACACACACCGCATTATATTCCATCAGGCTTACCGAATGCAAGAAAAATTATGTTATTTAATAATGGGTTTGGAAGAACGCCAGAATACTCTGAAGTTGTAATTATAGATCCTCCGGTTGACATAAATGGAAATTATACTTACACTCCAGGAACAGCATACGGCCCTACAAGTACATTTTTTAGATATCCTGACACACCTCCAGCATCTAATTCAGAATTTTACTCTGCTATAATTAGTAGTGCTAGACAACTACCTAATGGAAATATATTAGTATGTGAAGGAAGAGAAGCTTTCTTTTTTGAATTAGACACAAACAACAATATTGTATGGGAGTATGCGTCTCCAATAAGTAATGCAGACGGTACGGTTTATGACCAAGGAGATCCAATCCCTCCAAACAACTTTGCTTTTAGAGCTACAAAATATAGTACAAGTTACTCAGCTTTTGATGGCCGTGATTTAACGCCTGGGGCTCCATTAGAAAACAACCCAGACATAACATCTTGTCAAAGTATCTTGAGCGATGAAGATTTTGAAGTTATAAATGTAACATTATATCCAAATCCTGTTCAAGATTACCTTAACATAGAGGCCAATGTAATCATAGAAAAAATAGAATTTTATAGTATTTCGGGTGCTAAAATTCTTGAGTCTTCAAAAATCGATAATATTAATATTTCATCATTAAGAAAAGGTGTTTACTTCGCTAAGATATATAGTGGAGAAAAATCGATGAGTAAAAAGATAATTAAACAGTAATTGATAACTAATTATTACAAACCACTCCATTATGGGGTGGTTTTTTTTATTTTTGCAAAATGAAAAATGAAACAACAGTATTTGGATTGCGCGCAATCATTGAAGCCATAAATTCTGGAGAACAAATTGATAAGATTTTCCTTCAGAAAGGGATGCGAGGTGAACTTTTCCAAGAACTTGAACAAGTTATTCGTCAGGCAAGAATTAACGCGTCATATGTACCTGTAGAAAAACTGAATCGTTTATCTAAAGGTAATCATCAAGGAGCTGTAGCTCAAATATCACCAGTAGCGTTTTATGATATCGAGGATTTAGTTATCAATACTATTGAATCTGGAAAAACACCTTTATTTCTTTTACTTGACCAATTGAGTGATGTCCGTAATTTTGGTGCTATTGTTCGTACTGCAGAATGTACAGGTGTTTCGGGAATAATTATTCAGAAAAAAGGTGGCGCCCCTATAAATGGTGATGCTATCAAAACAAGTGCCGGAGCTGTATTTAAAATTCCTATTTGTAAAGTAGATCATATTAAAGATGCGGTATTTCATATGCAAGCTTCAGGCATTAAGGTAATTGCTGCTACAGAAAAAGCTAAGAGTTTTATTTATGACGTTTCGTTAAATGAACCTTGCGCAATTATTATGGGCTCGGAAGGTCGCGGTATTAACCCTTCAGTTTTAAAAGCCGCTGACGAGCAAGCCAAGCTTCCTATTTTAGGAGATATAGAATCTCTTAATGTGTCTGTAGCTTGTGGTGCTTTTTTATACGAAGCCGTTAGGCAGCGTCAGTAAGCTAATTATTCTTCCTCCTTGTTTTTAAAAATATACTTTATTTTAATTTTTGGAGTCGTATTTTCAATTTCAGGCTCTTCATCTTCGAGGATTTCAATAAAGTTTCCATCTTCATCAAAATGCTTCATAAAAGGATCTTCTTCTTCATTATAGGCATCTGTTTCCCATATATATTTTTCTGGCTTAGCAATATGACTTCTAAACAATAGTGCAAATACAAAACCAGTAATAAGACCTCCTAAATGTCCTTCCCAAGACATGCCTTGTTTTATTGGAAATACGTACCAAATCATGCCACCATATAAAAAAATGATAATTAATGACAATGCAATTAACCTATAATATCTTGCAAAAATACCTTTGAAAAACATAAAGCTAACCAACATATATATGACGCCACTAGCACCAATATGATTGCCTGATTTACCAATAAGCCAAGTCAAAAATCCAGAAACAATAACACCATAAAACAATACACGCCATGCAATTTTATTATAGAAATAAAATAGTGCCATTGATAAAACTAAAAGCGGAATAGAATTATTATACAAATGGCTTAAGCTTGAATGTAGAAATGGGCTTGTAAATATTCCTAAAAGACCTTCAGGTTTATGTGGATATATACCAAAATTCCTAATACCTGAATCGATACGGACTTGGTACCAAAACACCAGCCAAATGGAAAAAACCAATAACAAAGGGTATAGTATTACCGAAGTAGAATATTTAAATTGCTGTTGGCTCATACACAAATTTAATGGTTGTTAGTCAAAATTCTAGCCAAGTCGTATTTTAATGAAATATTGTCACGTTGATTTTGTAATTTTAACCTATGAATATCCCTTTAGCAGAACGTTTACGTCCTAAAACCCTTAACGATTACATTAGTCAGACACATTTGGTCGGAAAAGACGGTGCGCTCTTTCAACAAATAAAAAGTGGTGTAATACCTTCGCTTATTTTATGGGGACCACCAGGTATTGGTAAAACCACTTTAGCTAATATTATAGCCAATGAATCCGAACGTCCGTTTTTTAAATTAAGCGCTATTAATTCTGGTGTTAAGGATATTCGTGAAGTTATTGATAAAGCTAAGAAAAGTGGTGGTTTATTTACAGCTAAGAATCCGATTTTGTTTATTGACGAAATACATAGATTTAGCAAATCGCAACAAGATTCTTTATTAGAAGCTGTAGAAAAAGGTTGGGTGACATTAATTGGAGCTACAACTGAAAACCCAAGCTTTGAAGTCATACCTGCCCTACTTTCTCGCTGTCAAGTTTACATTCTTAATTCTTTTAGTAAGGAAGATTTAGAAGCGTTATTAAAACGCGCAATGGCTGTAGACGAGCTACTGTCAAAAAAGAAAATAAAACTCAAAGAAACTGAAGCTTTATTAAGACTTTCTGGTGGAGATGCCAGAAAATTACTTAATATTTTTGAACTCATCGTTACATCATATAACGAAGACAAAATCACAATCACTAACAACGCTGTATTAAAACAAGTACAAACTAATACGGCACGTTACGATAAAACTGGAGAACAGCATTACGATATTATTTCGGCTTTTATAAAATCTATAAGAGGCAGTGATCCAAACGCAGCAGTCTATTATTTAGCCCGTATGATTGAAGGTGGTGAAGATGTAAAGTTTATTGCTAGACGATTATTAATCTTAGCTAGTGAAGATATTGGTAATGCCAACCCAACAGCTTTAGTTATTGCTAATAATACATTTCAAGCCGTATCTGTTATTGGCAATCCAGAATCCAGAATCATTCTGAGTCAATGTGCTACGTATTTGGCTAGTTCACCAAAAAGTAATGCGGCTTATGAAGCCATTGGCATGGCACAGCAATTAGTTAAAGAAAAGGGTGACCTATCTGTACCATTATCTATTAGAAATGCGCCAACAAAGCTCATGAAAGAGATTGGATATGGAGAAAACTACAAATATTCGCATAACTACGACAACAATTTTGTGGAGCAAGAATTTTTACCCAAAGAAATCAGCAATACTAAACTATACAACCCAGGTAATAACGCAAGAGAAAATGCGCAACGACAATTTCTAAAACAACTTTGGAAAGAAAAATACGGCTATTAAAATTTAATATTCAACTCTTTTTTAGTATCGCTTTCCGAATAGAACCACTTATCACCTTCTTTAAAAACTATTGCTTCCTTTCCTTTTACAGTATACACATTTGGAGCCGCTGTTTTAAAAAGTTCCATTTCTGTTTTTCCTGAAATAGCATTTACTAATTGGTAACCGCTCTCAGTAATTTTAGCCAAAAAGACAGGTGATTTATCAGTTTTCTCAGTCTCTTCTTTTTTTAGCGCCTCTTCTTTAGCAATAGCTTTAGCTTCTTCAGCTTTTTTCAAGGCCTCTTTTTTTTGTCTTTTTAAATCCTCGACTTCTTTCTTTAATCTCTCTACTTCTGCTTTAGCTTTCTCGGCTTCTTCAGCGTTTTCTTTTACGTTTTCAAACTTGTCCCTGATTTCAGATTCTTTTTCTTTAGCAGCCTCAAAAGAAACTTCGTACTTATAATTTAAAAACGCTACACTTTCAAAAGCCTGTTTTATTGCTACAGGATAAGCTTTACTATATTCTTTAATTTTTGTTTGCCCGACATTGGATAAAAAAATAAGCTCGCCATAACAATCTTTTAATTCTATTTGAACTCTAGTCTTTAAAAAACCTGAAGGTTTCAAGACATTAGCATATAATGCTAAACATCTGTCTTTAAATAAATCTTCTGGCAGGGTTTCTTCATCAAAATAGACATCATAACCTTCATTTTTAAAAAGGTAACGCACCAAAGTACTTGTTCTATACTTATCTTTTCCCTTTAAAAAGTCGAATTGCATTGGCACAACTACGTATTTGTAATTGTTTATATTTTTCTGAGCAAGACCTTTAAAACTTATACAAAGCACCGTTACAATTAAAACTAACTTTTTGAACATTTTTATGTATTTAAATATGGATAAATATAATTCTTGTTTTCAAATTATAAGCTTAAAACAAATCTTTAAGTCTAGACAAGTTTGTTATTTGTTTATATCTATCTGTTTTATTTGCGTTTGAATAATCAAAATGAATCGCGTCAATACCAACATCTATAGCGCCTTGAATGTCGGCCTCAAGATTATCTCCAATCATTATACTATTTTCTGCTCGTGCATTGGCTAAGTTTAATGCAAAATTAAAAATCTTTGGATTTGGCTTTTTTACACCTACCATTTCTGAATTAGTAATTGTTGTAAAATATTGCATAAGGTTAGAGGCTTTCATTTTATTTTCCTGAGCCTCTTCAAAACCATTAGTTATAATATGCAACTCATATTTTTTGTTGAGGTAATTTAATACATCATGAGTACCTTCAAACAAATGATTAAACGAAGATAAATGTATAATATAATCTTCGGATAATGTATCTATTAATTCATCGGAAACAACAACATCTATCCTATCAAAAGCATCTTTTAATCTTCCATATCGCAATTCTGTCTTAGTCACTCTTTCTTCTCTATACAATTTCCAATACTGAAAATTGATTGGCTCATAAACATCTAAAAAAACTCTCAAACCCACATCTATATTATGCATCTCAAAAATTTTCTCAAAAGTTAACCCAGAGTTTTTGTCAAAATCCCACAAAGTGTGATCTAAGTCAAAAAAAATATGTTTAATTGTATTATTCATTTACTGAATCTAAAGTAAGATTAAATAGTTCTTTAAAGCCACTCCATACATTATCATCGCTAATAGAATAATTATGAAACACTGGAGAAAAAGTACCATCTACTTTCTTGATGTTTTCTATAAAACGTAATAGATTTTCTTTTTTATCTAATAAAGACTCATATTTTAATAAGGCAAAATCCATACAATGATAGGGATGAATTTGTAATGGCGTTTGTACTTCGTAGTCTAAATCATAAAACAAAAACGGTGTACATGTCCCAGCTCTAAAACCTAACTCATTAATATAGCCCATAGTGTGTTCTTGAGGTATTTCTAACTCTACAGCATTTCTGTATGTTGCTGGAAGATTAAGCTTTGAGTGCGAATTTCTAATAGCTAGCAGATTTACATTTGTTATGCTCTCTAATTTTCGTTTTTCGTTTTTCAGAATTTTTAAATCCTCTAATGCAAAATATGACGCCTTTAAACCAACATTACAATAATCGCCTACTGATTTTATTAGTGATATGAATTGTTTTTTGTTAATACTGATGTTTTTGTCGTATGTAGAATACGCACCAATTAAAAAGAAAACTGTAAACTTAAATGATACGCTTTTTTGCCTATTTACTAACCAATTAAAAGTGTCAAATGGGTCTTTTTTAAATCCGGACAGAACAGATATGCGTTCGTAAAATTGTCTAAATTTAAGCCTAAAGACATCTCCAAAAACACCGCCGATAGTTCTTAATAATCCTTTGTATTTGTATTTATAAGCGCTTGGCACATCTATTATAGGTGCCACTCTGTATTTACGAGAAGGAAACTGATAGTCAGGAAAACGCTCTTGTAAAACAGTTTTTAACTTAAAAGCCCAAACATCTACAATAGGTGTGTCAAGAAAACCTTCCTTTTGCGCTAAACTTTCAGTGGCTAGAAATCGACCATAATCATCATTAACATGCGGTAAATATTCTTCATATCTACTCATTAAGTAAAATGAAGCTGCAAAAATATCATAAGGCAAATTACTGCGTTCTCCTGTTGCAAAAAACCCTTTTGTATCATCCCAATCATTAACTGTAATATCCAAATCGGATAAACCTTGTTCAAAAAGCAAGCTATGACTTCTCACAAAAACTTCTTTACTCAAAGGCTGCTTAGCATAAGACATTTTTATAGAGTCATGCGCAATAAAATCTTCAATTTTTGATGTAAAAGACACTTCTAAACCCAAAATACGTTTGCATAAATGTTTAAACGTATACGTCAGTCTTGGTGTAATTTTATGGGTATAAACTAGAAGCATTTATTACAATATATTTTCATCAGCAAAACTAAAGTATGCTTTTTCGGTTACAATAAGATGGTCTAGAACTTTTATATCTAAACTCAATGCCGCTGTTTTTAATTTTTGAGTAATCTTTTTATCTGCTTCACTAGGTTTTAACGTACCAGAAGGATGATTATGACATAAAACCAGAGCAGTTGCACCAACCTCAAGTGCCTGCTTCAAAACCAAACGCACATCAACTAAAGTTCCTGTAATACTGCCTTTACTCAATTGTTGCTTGTTTATAACTTTATTTGAGTTATTTAGATAAAGTATCCAAAATTCTTCGTGAGACAATTCCCCTAAAACAGGTTGTAGAATATCATAAACGTCTCGACTACTCGTAATTTTTTCTTGCTTTACAGTATCTTCTAATTTTCGTCTTCGCCCTAGTTCTAATGCTGCAGCGATAGTAATAGCTTTTGCCTCACCAATACCTTTAAACGATTGTAATTGCTTAAGAGATAATTTACCTAGAGCATTAAGATTATTATCTACACTTGCCAAAATACGCTTGCATAAATCCACAGCGCTTTCTTCTCTACTACCAGAGCTAATAAGTATGGCTACTAATTCCGCATCACTTAATGTAGATTTTCCTTTATCTCTTAGTTTTTCACGAGGCTGATCATCTTGTGACCAGTTTTTAATTGAAAATGAAGTCGACTTTTCTGACATGCTCTAAAGATAAAAAATTGTAAATTTCAGAATCAATTAAAATTCAATTATTATGACACGAGCTTTGGGAAATAATAAAAAGTAATACATATTCCTATTAGCGAATTGCATTTGACCAATATAAAACAATAAAAACTAAACAAATGAAATCATTTTTCGAAGATGGTGTATATAACGAAATCTCAGCCCGAATAAACAATCTAAACGAAGATACAAAAGCACAATGGGGAAAGATGAACCCTGGACAAATGCTCCATCATTGCCAAATGCCACTGAATATTATTTTAGAAAAAGAAGATTATGGCGTAAAACCAAATTGGCTGATAAATCTTTTGTTTAAAAAATCTATGTATAGTGATAAGTTATGGCGAAAAAATTTACCAACTGCTCCTGGTTTTAAAATCACAGATGAAAAGAATTTTGATGCCGAAAAAACAGAAATCATAAAACTTATTGATGAGTTAAACACTCAACGCGAACGTCAAGATTGGCAACCTCATCCAGCATTTGGAAAACTCACTAAAGACCAATGGGGAAAAATGCAATACAAGCATTTAGACCATCATCTGAGACAATTTGGTGTCTAATGAAGTATCCTCCAAAATACCATCAAGACAATAACATTGACCACATGGTTGAAGTGATTAAAACCTATCCTTTAGCTACTGTTATTTCAGTAAAAGAAGGTCATCCATTAATCACACATTTGCCTTTGGTTTATGAAAATAAAAAATTAATTGGCCATATAGACATTTACAACCCTCAAGCGCAATTATTAAAAGACAACAATGATGTGACTATCATATTTGCTGGCCCAGAGTGCTATATTTCTCCAAGTGTATATAGTACCACACAGTTACCAACTTGGAATTATATTAAAGTACATCTCAAAGGAAAAGTAAAAGCTATAAAAAGTAAAGCGGCTCTAAAACAGTCGTTAATTACTATGACCGAGTTTTTAGAAGCGCCAGACCATAAATATGTATTAGAACCTGATAACCCAAGACTAGACAGAAACTTAAATTATATAGAGATGTTTGAAATTGAAATCACCGATTGGGAAGGCAAGTTTAAACTCTCACAAGACAAAAAACCAAAAGACACAAAGGCAGCTCGAGAAGAATTAAAAAGAGCTAGCCAAGAAAGTATTCAACAGTTTTTAGATAAAGTATTTTAAAAAAGAGCAACCTGTTTAGTTGCTCTTTTTTGCACATTATAATAATCAATTCCTTGAAGGGAAAATCCCCTGTAAAGCAATTATATAATTCAAGCCTAAAGTAGGTTTTGTTTTAGGCCAATCGCTACCATCGGTGTTTGCTTTTACTGCAATTCCAGAATTTCTTTGCCCAAGTAGGACTCGTCTCATATCTTTTCCTTCTCCTGCGCCAATAGCTGCACGACCTCTTAAGTCTGGCAATGCAAAGGTTGTGCGACCATCACCACCATATGTGGTGCCTAATAAAGAAAACAAAGCTTGATGTTGATTAATAGGTAATAGTTGCCCGTGACAAAATGCCCATCCACGAGGTGCAAAATTGCCTGCAAATAATTTTACTTCAGCAAGCATAGGTTCTTGTGCGTTGCTTGTGTAACTAATAGATAAGAATAGTGCAGCTATTAATAGTATTTTTTTCATTTGTCTTGATTTATAATTATTCAAAAATATTTACTAGCTCCTCGATGGATAATAACCTTGTACAGCAATTATGTAATTCAAACTTAATGTTGGTAAAGTTTTAGCGCCGTCACCTTTGTTAACAGACACATTACCGCTTTTGTCACCCAATCTTATTGTTGGCAGCCCTGGCCCAGTACCTGGAGCAATAGGTGCTCGACCTCGTAAATCTGGAAGTGCAAAAGTTGTACGACCATCACCACCATAAGTAGTTCCCAAAATAGAAAACAAAGCCGAATTTGATGAGATGGCCAACAACTGACCTTCACATAACGCCCAACCTCTTGGTGCAAAATTCCCTGCAAATAATTTTACTTCACCTATAAAAGCTTCTTGAGCATTTCCATTGTAACTCATTGACACAAATAATACTGCGATTAATAGTAGTTTTTTCATTTTTATGTGATTTTAGATTTCCCCTAAATATACGAATACAGTAAGTCACCTAAAAAAGTTAATCATATAAGAGAATAAAAAACGTAATTGAATCATTCAAAAAACGACAAAATAGCTTCATCTCATAAGTGTTTAAAATTTCTAATATTATATCTTTGAAAACCATTAAAAATGGAATCTATGCAAAAGCAAACTATCCTAAATTATATAAAAGCTGTATTAAATAATATGCCAACAGATTGGCTAAACTTAACCACACATCGGTTAGATATTTACAACGAAGCATTAGCTAAAACCGAATTTATAACTGAATTCGAAAAGTTATTTGATGCAAATAACTCTGAAGCATCGGCTCTAAAGGACTTACCAACAGCATACGATTACATTAGATTGGGACATCCATTGTCTTCTGTTTTTGAATGGGCAGTTGCTAAAATTAATAATACTCAATCAAAAAACGTTATCAATTTTTCGTCTCAGATGATGCCTATTTTAGCTGTTCTTAGAAAGAATCTACTTGACAATAAAAACACGTTAATCACTTACAAAAACAAGTTGCCAAACGATTTTAATACTGAGCTTTTAAAACGCGTTTACGGTTACAATTTTGAAATAAAACAAGTTGAACAGATAAAGGCAATACCTGAATTTAATGGCAGTGTAGTTTTTATATCAAATGAAGAAAATATTGGTGTTAATCAGCTCAACTCAAACATCGATTTTTATATAAATCTTTACTCAAATCTAGGCAGTGTAGTTTTGATTAATGGCGAAAAGAATAAAAGCTATATTCCAGAGATTCAACATGTAAGACGTAGAGAAAGTATTGCTATGACACCTCAAAATACGTTGGTTGCATTAAAATCTTTAGTTGAAGACACAATTATAAAAGCTCAAAACAGTAATCGAAAAACTAATAAGCAAGATGTTTTAACCTCTATAAAAACCATTACTGCAACAACAGGCAAACCATTAGTTGGTTCAAGCGGATTATCTATACAATACGCCATTATGATGGGATTGATTGATGATGCGCAACAAAACCATCCAGAAAAAGCCATCAAGTTTATTGTACCTACCAACTGTTATGGCGGCACCAATGACCAAGCTAGGCGCATTGCCGCTTGTAATACTAACGTCAACGTTGTAGACTTAGAAGTTGATGGTGATAATGATATGGTGAGCAGCTTAGAAATAGTTTTAGAAAACATCGCAAAACAAGATGCTATACCATATATCATTGCAGAGATACCAACCAACCCAAGAGTTGAAGTTCCAGATTTGGAAGCATTAAAAGCGGTCTTAACTAAAGTCCGAAAAACATCCTCTGGCACTGACGCTACTTCACCTGTTTTTATTTTAGACCAAACCTTTTGCCCAAATATTCAGTTTTTAGCTGAAGGAGAACTATTAGCAACAGGAAGAGCAATATCCTATGCGAGTGGCTCAAAGTTTCCAAGTGGCGGAAAATGTACTGCTGGCTATTGCGTGGGTAATAAAAATACAGAAAATCTTATAAAAAAGATAGCAATTCATCTATCGTTATGCGATAATGAAGCTACAGACTTACAATATGAGATTTTAGCACAGCAAATGCCTTCAATGAATCAAAGAGTTGAAGATGCTTATAAGAATACAAGAAGTTTTGTGACTTTTATTGAAGCCACTTTACCTGAAGCAAAAATCAATTTTGTGAGTAAAGAACTAGCAGAACGTGGATTTACACCATCTGTTTTCTCTTTGGACTTACCAACAAAAGGCAATACCGATGAAGAACGAGAAGCTTACAAACGACAACTAAATCACAAGCTCATTAATTTGATGATTACCAAAATTCCTGAGGAAAGTAAATATTGTGTAAGTTACGGTCAGCTAAAAGGGTGTTATTGGACCATACCAGCAACCTCAACACAAGGAACAACTAAAGAAGGTGACAAAGATTATATTGCACGTGTAGCGCTTTCTGGCAATATGGATTTGGAAAAGCATAAAGCTGTGTTTCAAGAATTTGTAGCAAATATTTAGTATGGACATTATAGACTGGATACAAGATTGGTTTGCTAATAATTGTGATGGCTCTTGGGAAAAGAATGAAATTATACAAATCACTAATATAGATAATCCTGGTTGGGAAGTTGAGATTGATATTTCCAAAACATCAATAGCTAACCTAGAAGTAAAATGGATTCTTAACGAGCATAGTAAACAAGATTGGTATGGTGTAAAAATTGAAAACCAAAAATTTACTGCTGCTGGCGATACGAAAAAGCTTAAATTTTTATTGAATCTTTTTCGAGAGATGATTGAGAAGGTGGAGCATCAATAGAGATATAATAATTATTCAAATTTTTCTGTTATCTGAAATGGGTATTTATCTATTATATGCTTTCTTTCTTGATTTAACTCTTCATCACGATTGAACTGATTATAATAATACTGTTTATCAATATTATGAAAGTCCTCAGTCATTCTTAGCTTCAATACTGCCTGTTTATGAGCTGATAATACATTTATATAATCTTGGTAAGTTACTTCATCTCCGTATATATATTCAAAAATTGTTGATTGACTAATATACTTTTTAAACTCTAGCGACAGTTCATCTGACGAAAATTCAGTTCTGTTTACAAAAATATTCTTAGAAATATTAATTGGTATTGTATCCTGATACCTCAACTCTTTGTACCAATCCCAACCCGCAACTCTAGGTAGGCTACCAACAACTTCAAGCTCCTCTTGCAAAGAAGAGGAAACTCTATATTTTATTTGATTATTATATAAACTAGAAGTTGATATATCTTCATTAACCACTTCATAAATCATGCTCAAATTGTTATATTCAATCAATTGTAATTCAAAATATTTTATATGTTTAATTGAGATATTCTTATTCGCTCTCAATCTTATTGAAAAACGGGAATATTCAGGCATATAAAAATTTTCTTTCCATTCCTCTATGGTTTTAAAAACTTCATGAAATTCAATTTCTTCATTTTCTGAATTAAGTAACTCTAGTTTTCCTTTAGAATTAAAATCCATTTTAAAAACTAAATTATCATAGTATCGTCTATGAATATTATCATATTTGTATGAACTTGATGGCACATCTACTGTTGGATTAGCAGCTAAAATTGCCTCATCAAAAGACTTATAGTCAACAATATTTATTCTACTTAGTAGAAAACTTAGCAGCAGAAATACAATTAAATGGATGAATTGAATCTTCCAACGATTCTTTTTAATAACCTGAATTAAAGTTTTCCAAGAATCTAAATACAAAACGGTAATTAATAAAACAGAAGGCAACAGAAAAGTTTTTGTGAATTCTGAGCCCATAGTTTGCCATGCAAACACACAGAATAAAAACCATATTTTAGTAAACCAATGAATAAAGTTGAAACCCAAAAAAGCTTGGTCATTTAATATTCTACTTCTTTTATTATTTCGTCTTGAAAATACATTTTGCGGACGACTAAATAAAAAACTAATAGCCAAAGAATTACCTAAAACCATAGAAATTGCGGCAAAGAAAAAGTTTTGCAAATGCCGTTCACTTTCAGGAATAATCAATGGTCTGTTTTCAAAATCAAGAAACATCATTCTATCCGTTTCCCTTAATCCATAGTAAAAACTGTAAATAATAAAGACTGATATCAAACCAAGTAAAATAGATAAAACAATCCTTTTTTTCGAAATTGATTTGAAATCGGCATGTGAATTATAAAAAAGACGGTTAAACTTCATACAAAATTAGTATCAAGTTTGTACGAATTGTTACTAGTTATTTGAGATTCTGAATCAAGTTCAGAATGACAAAACTTTAAAATAGTTTTGTCACCTCATCAAAATCCAAACCACCATAATTACCAGAGCTCATTAAAAGCAAGGCTTTATTCTCAAAATTCTGTGAGAATAAAAAGGCTTTAAAATCTTGAGGATTGGTATAGATTATTAAATCATCGCGCAGAAAAGCATCAGCAATTTGTTGGTGAGAGACTTCTTCGAGCTTTTTAATTTCAACCGCGTGCGGCGAGTAAAACACAACGGCTTTATCGGCTGCATCTAAGGCACCTTTGTACTCTTTTAAAAACTCTGCATTAAGACTACTATAGGTGTGCAACTCTAGACAAGCTAATAATTCTTTGTCTTTGTATTGGGCTTTTACTGCTTCAGTAGTCGCTTTTACTTTACTCGGTGAATGAGCAAAATCTTTATAAGCTACAGATGTTTTAGATTCGGCTATTTTCTCTAAACGTTTACTCGCGCCTTTAAAGGTAGAAATGGCTTCATAGAAATCGTCTTCATCAATTCCCATATGTTGGCAAATCCATTTGGCACCAGCCAAATTATTAAGGTTATGCGCACCAAAGACTTCAATTGGCATTGGTCCTTCGGGAGTTTCTAATAAGGTCTCTCCATTTTCTAATGTATATTCAGGCGTTTGGTATGGCAACTTTCTGATTTGGTTCTCCGAAGTCTCAACAACACGTTTTACCTCAGCATCTTCTTCATTATAATTAATGCTTCCGCCTCTAACTATAGAGTCTACAAAAATGCTAAACTGTTCTACATAATTCTCATACGTCGGGAATACATTAATATGATCCCAAGCGATACCGCTTAACAACGCAATGTTAGGTTTGTACAAGTGAAATTTTGGCCGTCTATCTATAGGCGAGCTCAAATACTCATCGCCTTCCAAAACGATAAAATCATTCTCTTCAGTCAATTTTACCATAACATCAAAACCTTCGAGCTGTGCACCAACCATATAATCAACATCTCTATCATGGTAGTGCATCACATGCAAAATCATGGAGGTTATCGTAGTCTTACCATGACTTCCTCCAATAACAACACGAGTTTTATGCTTAGATTGCTCGTATAAAAACTCTGGATAGCTATAAATCTTAAGACCCAATTCTTGTGCTTTAAGAAGTTCTGGATTATCTTCTTTGGCGTGCATTCCCAAAACGATGGCATCTAAACCTGAAGTGATTTTTTCAGGGAACCAACCAAACACTTTTGGCAGTAAACCTTTGGTTTCTAATCTAGATTTTGAAGGGTCAAAAATAGTATCGTCACTTCCTGTAACATGGTAACCTTTATTGTGAAGTGCTAAGGCTAAATTGTGCATTGCTGCACCGCCGATGGCGATAAAATGTACGTTCATAGTTCAAATATCAAACTCCAAAAATCAAATTCCAAATTAGTAGTAGAATAAAATCAATTAATAAGGTTCAGAACCAACAATCTTTATTTTTTAGAAATAATAGCCTTTTCTTTAAGGGCTTGCTTAAAATCTGCGCGGATAGTAAGTGCCTTGTCTATATATGACAGTGCTTTTTCTTTGTCTTTTTTGTGCTTATAGATTTGAGCCAATCTATAATAGGCCCATTCTTTTGGCACACCATCAGCTGCAGTATAATTTTCTATATACTTAAGTAAGCATTGCTCACCTTTATTTAATTGAATATTATAATCTGCAGAAACTTTACCTAGTTGATAATGCAAGGCATTACGGTTGTGCTTTTTTTGAGAAGCTTCGATGGTTTCTATTGCTTTTTGAGGTTGATTTTGAGACTCATAAAGGTTGGCTAATTTCTCAAAACAGTTTACAGAACCTCCAACTGATACAGCCATTTTATAATACTTTTCTGCAAGTTCTGGCTCATCATCATATTCATAAATATAGCCTTTGGCCAAATAACCATCGACTTTAGACAATGCTTCGAGTTGGTTGGCATATTTTAAAGATTTCTTTTTACTTCCGCCAACAATTCCTGGTAAAGACATGTATAATTCTACCAAAGCCCAACGTGTATCTATATGTTTTGAATCTAACTCCGCAGCTTTTAAAAAAGCCTTTTTTACATCTCCAATGAGGCCTAAAGCCCTTAACTTACTTACACTTAAAGCTTTCATGCCCAAAGCTCCACCATACTTATAGTGGTAGTTGGCATTTTTAGCATCTAACTGTGTTAACTTTTTGTATTGCACTATGGCTTCATCCCATTTTTCTTGGTATCCGTATGCATCTCCCAATAATTCAATTCCTTTCTTATCATCTGAATTATTTTGTACATAAACCTTCATCAATACCTCGGCTTTAGTGTACTGCTTTTTGTTGAAGAAGGTCTGCACACGGTCAAAATCAGTTTGACCTAGCGCTACAATTGGAAATAATAAAAGGAGGATTATTTTTTTCATATACAGCTAACAAAAATACAACTTGTATTATTATAAATTGACGCTATTATTTTTCTTTACTTACAGCCATTTCCCTTTTAAAATTACTAACTTCACTCATCCAAGCCCTAGGTTGACTTAAATTGTGTTTTTTGGAATACCTTTTGAAGGTATTTTGTTGCAAATACTAAAATCATGAAACAACTAAGGCTAATTTTCAATCCTATAGCGAGGTAACAATATGGTTGTTCCGTGTGACCATTGAAAAACGATAAATATAAACACATGAAATATTACATAACCATTTTTATGCTCATATGCTTCGCTTCTTTTTCTTCTGCTCAATCCAAGTATTACGATACGCAATGGGAAGCGGTACAGAAGTTAGAAAGTGAAGGTTTGACCAAATCTGCTTCAGAATTGGTCGATAAAATCTATATCAGAGCTAAAGGCGATGAGGATACAGTTCAAAAAACTAAAGCATTGCTCTATCAAAGCAAATACATGCAAATTCTGGAAGAAGATTCGCAATTAAAAAATGTAGATAATTTTAAATCTGAAATAGCATCTAGCGATATCGTAACGAAGCGTTTACTAGAAAATTTACTTGCTAGCATATATTGGCAATATTTTAAACAGAATCGCTATAAATTCTACAATCGTTCTAAAACTGAAGAAAAAGTCAATGATGATTTTAGAACATGGGATTTAAAAACACTCTTTGCAGAGATACATACCTATTTTCAAAGCTCATTACAAAATGGTTTAATGCTTCAGCAAGAGCCTTTAGAAAATTACGATATGCTTTTAGTTAGTGTCAAAAACTCTAAAACATACAGACCAACACTTTATGATTTTCTGAGTCATAATGCATTAGATTTTTATAGAACTCCTGAAAATACGATTGCGCAACCTGCATATAAATTTAATATTGACGACTCAAAATATATAGCACCAGGCCATAGTTTTATTAATCTAAATATCACATCTAAAGATTCGGTTAATCTTCAGCTTAATGCTTTAAAGATTTATCAAAATCTTTTAAAGTTTCATCAAAAAGATAAAACATCAAAAGCGTATGTGTCGACAAATATTCAGCGATTAAACTTTGTAAAGCAGAATGCAACCTTCGCTAATCAAGCTATCGAGATTATTAAAACCTATGAAACGGAATTAAACACACTTAAAGACAACCCTGTTTCGGCATTATATAGTTTCGAGATTGCTAGCCAATTAGTCAGTCAAGGATCTAAATACAATCCAAAAACAGAAGACAGTTCAGAAGATATTAGATGGAAAAATAAAGAAGCACTAGCTATCTGCAATACTACTATTTCAAAATTTCCGAATAGTGATGGCGCAAAAAAAAGTGAGGTATTAAAAGCACGTATTCTTAAACCTAATCTAAATTTAAAAACAGAACGCTACATCCCAATTGATAAGCCAACACTTATTTTGGTTAATTACAAAAACCTTGATGCACTAGACTTTGATATTCATAAAGTCAGCCTTTCTAAAATTAAAAAATTCAATCAACTCTACAGAGCGGACGAAAGAGAACAGTTTTTATCTAAATTAAAAGTACATAAAAGCTTTACGAGTCAGCTTAAAAACGAAAACGATTACCAAAATCACAGTATCGAAGTCGTACTACCAAACCTAGAAAACGGGCTCTATATTATTGTTGCAAAAACCAATACTTCGGTCTTTGCAACTGCCGAAGTACAGGTTACAGATTTAGCAATGGTACAAACTCAAGAAGATAATAAAATGACCTATCAAATTATTGATAGAAATAACGGAAACCCTATTGTAAATGCA
Organism: Winogradskyella sp.; assembly: GCA_004211785.1. Lineage (GTDB taxonomy): Bacteria > Bacteroidota > Bacteroidia > Flavobacteriales > Flavobacteriaceae > Winogradskyella. The sequence continues at coordinate 3,407 of SHBX01000035.1, read as the reverse complement.
AAAGCAGAATTAAGATATAGAGCCAATAGAAATTACGATAAAGAGCTTAGTAAAACATTTACAACAGATAAATACGGGACCTTTTATTTTAATAAAAACAATAACACCTACAACTCGGTTTATGCCATTATCAATACAAGCAATGATACAGGTGTTTTTGGTGAGTCTTACATCAGCAGGTTTCGCAATAGACAACAGAATACTAGCACAAGCTATATGACTTATATTTTTACAGATAGAAGCATATACAGACCTGGACAAACAGTTTACTTTAAAGGTATTTCTACTAAAACTGAATTTAAAAATACAACTGTGGCTTCTGGCGAAAAAGTTATCGCAACGCTTCATGATGTTAATGGACAACAATTGAGTGAGCTAAAGCTTATGACTAATGAATATGGGTCATTTAATGGTGAGTTTATACTACCAAATGGCGGACTTACTGGTGATTTTGCTATAAGAACTGTGTCAGATAAAATGGGCACTTACAGCGAATACTTTTCCGTAGAAGAATACAAACGTCCAAAGTTTGAAACCAATTTTATACCAGTTACAGAGAGCTATAAGGTTAACGATAGTGTTACTGTAATAGGAAATGCCATTGCCTTTTCAGGAAGTAATATCACGGATGCAAAAGTGATCTATCGTGTAAAGCGTCAGGTTCGTTTGCCGCGTTGGTATTATTGGAATCGTCCTAGCTATAATTCTGAAGCGCAAGAAATTGCTTTTGGTGAAGCTAAAACAAATAGTAAAGGTGAATATGAAATCACCTTTAAAGCACTTCCTGACGAAAGTGTGTCTAAAGACAATTTACCTGTTTTTAATTACGAAATCACAGCAGACGTTACTGATATAAATGGCGAAACTCGAAGCACCTCAACAATAGTTCGCGTAGGCTACCATGCGCTCACGGCAAATATCCAAGCGCCAGCACGCATCGATAAATCTCAAAAAGAAACAGAGTTAACCATTTTGACCTCAAATCTTAATGGCGAATTTGTTCCAGCAAAAGGAACTTTAAAAATCTATAAGCTCAACGCTCCAGAAGCGATATTGCGACCTCGTCCTTGGCAAGCACCAGATTATAAAATGTTGACAGAAGAGACCTTTAAAAAACAATTCCCGCATTGGCCTTATAATGATGAAAGTCGCATAGAAAACTGGACCAAAAGCAAAGTGATTTTTGAAACAAAATTTGATACTGAAAAATCAAAATCAGTACTCTTAAAACGAATAAAAAAATGGACTTCTGGTGCGTATCTCATTACTCTAGAGACTAAAGACAAATTTGATCAAGAAGTCAAAGATAAAACCTACACCATGCTTTACAGTAATGCTGACAAAACATTAGCGGACCATAAATTATTTGATATTAACTTAGACAAAACCGAATATCAAACCAATGATACAGCAGTTATAAATTTTGGAACTTCAGCGCAAGACCTAACTGTAACGATTGAGATTGAAAAGGATAAAAAAATTATTGAAACTCAACTTCATAAACTCAGTAATTCTAAGCAAAGTATAAAATTACCTATCGATAAAGACGATGTCGGTGGTTTTGTAGTGCATTATAGTTTTTCAGCATTTAATTATTATCTAGCTAGCTCAGTAAAAATTAATGTGCCTTTTCCTAAAACCGATTTACAAATTGAGACCAGCACATTTAGAGACAAGTTACAGCCTGGTCAAGATGAAACTTGGCAGTTTAAAATTAAAGGCCCAAAAGGCGATAAAGTGGCGGCAGAAGTTCTGGCTAGCATGTACGATGCCTCTTTAGACGAATTTAAATCGCATAACTGGGATTTTAGTCCAATATCTAAACCTTCTTATTATACAAATGCTTATAAGAATAGTAATCTTAGTTTTGGGACGTCTACATTTAGACGTAACAATAATTTTGAAAGCATACCGAGTTATGCTAACCAAGGTTTTGATAGATTGAATTGGTTTGGGTTTCGTTTTGTAAATAATAGAATGTTATTACGTAGCAAAGCAATTCTTGAAGACCGAATGGCTTCGTCTGAGCAAAAAATGGAAGTTGAAGAAATGGAAACCTTGGGTATAGTTGCTGCTCCAAAAGCTGCAGATGACGCTTTTAATGTATACAGAGGAACCATTTATGAAAAAGGAGCTCTTAGCGGAAGAATATCTGAATCTGAAATTGAGTTTGATACATTAAGTAATGGTAAGCTTGTTGCAAGAGCCAAGATATTTAACCCTAAAAAGGTTGTTCAAATTCGTAAAAATCTTCAGGAAACAGCGTTTTTCTTTCCGAAATTGCATACCGATAAAGACGGTAATGTGAGTTTTAATTTTAAAGCACCAGAAGCGTTGACCAAATGGAAATTACAATTGCTAGCACATACCAAAACTTTAGAAAGTTCAGTATCACAATACGAAGCTGTGACTCAAAAAGAATTGATGGTTATCCCAAATGCACCGCGTTTTTTACGTCAAGGTGATGAAATTGTTATAAGTACAAAAATTGCTAATCTTACGGATAAAAAACTACCAGGTATTGCTCGACTTGAGCTTACTGATGGCGTCACTGGAAAACAAATCACTCAAATAATAAAAGGTGAAGAGAACCGAAACTACACATTAATGACAGAGTTGACAGAAAAAGAGTTTACTGTCGATGCAAAAGGTAACACTCAAGTTTCATGGGAATTAGAAATCCCAGAAAATCTTCAAGCTATACAATATAAAATTACTGCAATAAGTGTCGATTTTGAAAATGAAACTCAGTTTAGTGATGGGGAACAAAACGTCTTACCAGTTTTAACCAACAGACAATTAGTGACAGAGACACTACCAATGTGGGTGCGTTCTAATCAGACAAAGACATTTACTTTAGATAAGTTAGCGACTACAACATCTACAACGCTTAAGCACCATAGGCTAAGCTTAGAAATTACGTCTAATCCTGCTTGGTATGCGGTGCAAGCCTTACCGTATTTAATGGAATATCCATACGATTGTAATGAGCAAACGTTTAGCCGTTATTATGCGAATGTTTTGGCACAACATATTACTCAATCTAATCCAAAAATTGAAGCTGTTTTTAACCAATGGAGACTTCGACAAGCTCAGTCTGACAAGTCTTTGACTTCAGATGCATTACTTTCTAACTTAGAAAAGAATCAAGAGTTAAAATCACTTTTAATTCAAGAGACACCATGGTTAAGAGATGCGCAATCAGAGACAGAGCAGAAAAAACGCATTGCGCTTTTATTCGATTTAAACAAAATGAATAATGAGTTACAATCTTCAATACGCAAACTAAAAACCAATCAGCATAGTTCTGGCGCTTGGCCTTGGTTTAATGGTGGACGAGATAACAGATACATTACCCAGCATATTATTTCAGGTTTTGGACATCTCAAACAATTATCTGTCACATC
>SHBX01000034.1 GCA_004211785.1 Winogradskyella sp. | reverse complement strand
TATCCTTCTTTAGGTATAGCTATTTCGTATAGCTTGCGAGACTTATTATTAAGATGTGGTTCTCTTAACCAAGGGTTATGAATTTTTAAAATCTTGTAGTTTACTCCATATCGTTCAGCAAATTTTGTAAAATCTGCCACAGCTGTATCTACCTTAACTTTAGTTGTTGGCACAGGCTTATACAAATCTGTTTGCGCAAAGTTAAATCCATATTTATTAGGATTGTTTAGTATTTCTTTTAAAGCCACAATTCTAAACATATAACGACCTGTTTCTTCTCCCAATAGTAAATCGTAATAGCCATTTACATTTTGCTCTTTTAATCTTCTAGAAATTCCAGCTTTACCTGCATTATATGATGCAGCAGCCAAAGTCCAATTTCCAAATTTAGCTTTAGCTTCCTTAAGATATTTACATGCAACTTTAGTCGCTTTTTCTAAATGATAGCGCTCATCAACATTAGCATTAATCTCTAAACCATTTTCGCGACCTGTAGTCTTCATAATCTGCCAAAAACCTCTAGCTCCTGCAGGTGAAACTGCGTTTGTAAGTCCGCTTTCTATAACAGATAAATATTTAAAATCTTCCGGAATACCATTTTCTTTAAGGATAGGCTCAATAATAGGAAAATATTTCTGCGCACGCTTAAACATTAACAAGCCATTAGATTGCCAATACGTATTTACTAAGAGTTCGCGATCCATACGTTCGTAGATGTCAGGATTTTCTAGTGGTAATTGCTCGCCAGCAAAATTCAAATCCATCGGAACCTCTAATGCGTATATGTTATAGTCGTTAACAACCGGAGCCTTTTTTTCTATCATAACTTCATCTTTGGGTGCTTGCTGCATTCCAAAAATAAAAAAACCAGAAACCGCAACTAAGCCTATTGCAGAAAGTATATTTTTAATAATTTTCATAAGAATTTCTTTTGTTTTAAATGTATTAAATAAACAGCTGTATGTCAAGCATCTTGCAATATAAGTTTTGGTAAATTTTCGTTAAACCACTTATACTTATTTATAATCATAATATGTGATCCACCTTTTAGAACTATACAATCACCATTAGTAGAATGAGGAAACACAAAGTCTTTATCACCATGGATGTATGTCGCTTCGCTATTAGGTGTCTCTTGATCCCAACAGACAACTTCTTTAATAGCCCAATCTAAATAAGCTTTATCGTTTACAGAAAGATATTTTTTATAAAGCTCTACTCGTTTTTTAATAGTTTCTCCAAAAGCATATTTAGCCAACAAATCTACATTACCAACCAATTGCGTGGGTAATATCTTATAAGCTTTGGTGTATTTAAGAAGCTTTAAACGCTTTGGGAGCTCATGATGAGATTTCACACTAGAAACTACAAAAAGTTTTCGCAAAGACATGTGTTTACTCATTTCTTGAACCAATATACCTCCAAAAGAAACGCCTAAAAGCACAGGATTATTATGCTTAATATCTTTAATTATACGTTTAGAATAAGATTCTAATGATTCCTTCTTAGTTGGTATCTTCCACTCTAGCCAATGTATCTTAAATTGATCCTCAGGCAACTTTATGTGTTCAAAAATAGAAGGATTCGCAGCCATTCCTGGCATTAGATACACATGTATAATTTGATTCTCCATCTTAAATATTGAAATCCTAAGATTATTGATTAAATATCATAAAAACCAAACAGCTAATCATTTGCTATACTGCTATTTAACGATTTAAACCATTAAAAGTGTTAGATTTTTTGTACATTTGCACAAATCTATTGAAAATATAGAATCTACCCTAGCCAACCGCTAATTTAAAAACACAAAAGATTATGACAGAGACCGCTGAGTTAATTGACAATGAATTTTTACGTCAATTTGAATTAAAGGTTGAAAATGAAATGGCAGTTATTGAATATTCTTTGCAAGAACGCAAAATATTTTTAACGAAACTTATTATCCCCGAAGCTATTAGAACTAGTGAATTTGAGCTTGAATTTGTTGATATGGTATTTAGCAACATTAAAGAACGTAATATCTGCGTTGTGCCAACAAGCCCAGAAATAGCAAAATTTGTTAGAGCAAATAGAAAATATAAACGTATGCTTCCAGTAGGCATTAGAATATAGAAATACTACCCTTAACAAAAAAACCGAAGCAGTTGCTTCGGTTTTTTTGTTATACGAGTTCTTTTATTTGGTATAATTTAAAACCAAATCCTTGGTTTCTCTAATTTCAGTAAAATCTGAATTATAAATATTTATCGCATCCTTAAAAACACGAGTCAATTGTTTGCCATTAAAACTGTATTCTGCTCCATTTGGCTCGATGACTATTTTGTCATCTAAAACCTTATAAGTTGTTGCAAAACCTATACTGCCTTTATCACATTGCACATTAAATTTATATACATCTTCCCTTTTAGAAATCTTTACTATAGGATTATAAGTATTCACAAAATTCAAAGTTTCGTTTGCTAAAATAGTTAGTACTTCCTTGTTTTCACAATTTGCTTCATCCAATAGATTATAACTCTTAATAGTATCGTTATTAAGGTCCATTTCTATATTAATGTACCAAGAAGATAATTTCCATTCACCTAATAAAGCATTCTCTTCTTCACAAGAAACAGTAGTAAAAATGGTTATCGCTACAAGAATAGTTTTTAGAGTGTTTTTCATATTATTGAAAATCAATATGACATTTAATAATTAGTACCGGACAAATCTAGTTTTTAAAATCGAAACGAACTAGTCCGTCGTCGTCAATTTTGGTAAGCTTTACTTCATGAATCGTATTTACTAATTCTGGGTTCCACGGCGCTTTTACTTTTATATAGTTTTCTGTAAATCCGTGGATATAACCTTCTTTATTTTCGCCTTCAAACAAAACAGTTCGTTCAGTACTTAATTGACTCTCATAAAAAGCACGACGCTTTTTTGCGGAAAGTCCTCGTAACATTTTACTTCGTTTTGCTCTAACATTCTTTGGAACAACACCTTCAAAGTCTGCAGCTTCGGTATTATCACGTTCAGAGTAAGTAAATACGTGTAAGTATGAAATATCTAAGTCACTAAGGTAATTGTAGGTTTCTAAAAACAACTCATCTGTTTCTCCTGGAAAACCAACGATAACATCAACACCAATACATGCATGAGGCATGACTTCTTTTATTTTAGAAACTCTATCGGTGTATAGCTCACTCATGTAGCGGCGTTTCATTTTTTTAAGTAACACATTACTACCGCTTTGCAATGGGACATGAAAGTGCGGTACAAACGCTCTGGATTTTGAAACTAAATCAATGGTTTCATTTTTTAAGAGATTGGGTTCTATTGAAGAAATGCGCAAACGCTCAATACCATTAACCTTATCCAACTCAGAAACCAAATCTAGAAATGTGTGTTCGTGCTTTTTGTTACCAAATTCGCCTTTACCGTAATCACCAATATTAACACCTGTTAATACAATTTCTTTTATTCCTTTTTGAGATATTTCCTTAGCATTATTAAGTACATTTTGCATGGTATCGCTTCGAGAAATTCCTCTGGCTAATGGAATTGTACAATACGTACATTTATAATCACATCCGTCTTGTACTTTTAAAAACGCGCGTGTTCTATCGCCTATTGAGTAACTACCCACATAGAAATCAGCTTCTTCAATTTCGCAAGAATGGACTTCTCCAAAGTCATTTTTGGATAGGTCATTAATATAGTCTGTAATTTTGAATTTTTCTGTTGCCCCAAGCACCAAATCTACGCCATCTACCTGGGCCAATTCTTCTGGTTTTAGCTGGGCATAGCAACCCACAGCTGCAACAAATGCTTCTGGATTAACTTTTTGTGCTTGTTTTACAATAGTTTTAAAACGCTTATCTGCATTTTCTGTAACAGAACATGTATTTATGACATAGATATCTGCTTTTTCTTTAAACGCTACTCTGTCAAATCCTTCATCATTAAAGTTTCGAGCAATCGTAGAAGTTTCTGAAAAGTTTAGTTTACAGCCTAAAGTATAAAATGCAACTTTTTTTCTAGCGTTCATTCTTGTATTTTTACTCGATAATCGAGTTTTAATATTTAAAAGCTTTTGTAAGTTTTGTAAAGTCTTTTTCTTTATCAATAACTTTAGTTAGCTTCAAAAGTTTATTTCAAGGCCACAAATTTACAACTAATACACAAAATGCTAAAACAAATATTGGGCTTTACTTCTCACAAAACCAGTAAAATAATTTTTGTTTTACTATTAGTTTTGATTTATTCCTGTTCAAAAAATAAATCATCAGATAAGGACCACTTAGTTTTTAGATATAACGAGCACCGCAATATAAGTTCACTTGACCCAGCATTTTCAAAAGATTTAGCAGACATATGGGGCACAAATCAACTTTTTAATGGTTTGGTACAAATGAATGATGCGCTTAATGTAAAATCAGCTATAGCAGAATCTTGGCAAATTACCGATAGTGCAAAAACCTACACATTTTATTTAAAAAAAGGTATATACTTCCATAAACATTCTCTATTTGGAAGTGACTCTACAAGAGCCGTTAAGGCTTCAGATTTTGAATATAGTTTCAATAGACTAAAAGATAAAAAGATAGCATCTCCCGGAAGCTGGACTCTTAATAAAGTTGATCGTTTTTATGCAGAAAATGATTCGACTTTTGTTATAAAACTAAAACAACCATTTCCTGCATTTTTAGGGTTGTTGACCATGAAATATTGTTCTGTGGTTCCCAAAGAAGTAGTAGAATATTACGGTGCAGATTTTAGGTCAAACCCAATTGGAACAGGACCTTTTACATTTAAACGTTGGGAAGAGAACATCAAATTAGTTTTAAGACGAAATCCAAATTATTTTGAAATAGATTCGGCAGGAAAACAACTACCATATCTTGAAGCAGTTGCTGTTACATTTTTACCAGACAAACAAAGTGAATTTTTGCAGTTTGCCCAAGGAAATATTGACTTTGTGTCTGGATTAGATGCTTCTTACAAAGATGAAATACTGACTACAAAAGGTACTTTGAAAGACAACTATTCTAAAAATGTAAATATGATTCGCGGCCCATATTTAAACACAGAATATCTTGGTTTTTTTATGGAAAGTGAGGTTTCTGAAGTACAATCTCAACTCATAAGACAGGTTGTAAACTTAGGTTTTGACCGTAAAAAGATGATTACTTATTTACGTAATGGCATAGGCATTCCTGCAAACGGTGGCTTTATCCCAAAAGGTTTACCTGGTTATGATTCTACAATTGGATATACTTACAATCCCGAAAAAGCAAGACAACTTTTAAATAAATTCAAAGAGGATAGTGTTATCAATTCGCCAAAAATAACCTTAACAACAACAAGTAATTATTTAAACTTCTGCGAATATATACAGCGAGAGCTTCAAAAAATAGGGCTTGATATTACAGTAGATGTTATTCCAGCTTCGAGCTTAAAAGACCTTAAAGCTAATGGTCAACTAGATTTTTTTAGAGCAAGTTGGATTGCAGATTACCCAGATGCTGAAAATTATTTATCACTCTATTATAGTGAAAATTTTGCGCCTAATGGCCCAAATTATACGCATTTTAATGATTCTACTTTCGACAATTTATATGAGCAATCTTACTTAGAAACAAATATTGCAGCGCGTACAAAGCTTTATACAAAAATGGATAGTTTAGTTATACAATCTGCGCCTATTATTCCTTTGTTTTATGATGAAGTTGTCAGGTTTACAAGAAAAAATGTTGAAAGTCTAGGTATCAACGCTACCAACTTACTAGACTTAAAAAGAGTAAAAAAGACTAAAATCCAGTAAAATAGTATATATCATCATTTCCTTTTCCTTTTGATCGTCTTGATGTAAGAAACCCACGTTTTCCGTCATCCATAAGGAAAAAAGAAAAGTCTTCGCCAATACTATTTATAGGTTCAGGAAGCACTTCAGGAATAACTTTTTCGTCAGTATTATTCAAATCATAAGAATAAATATCATAACCACCAACGCCACCTCGCCTATTGGAAGAAAAATAGATTTTATTATCATTAGACACAAATGGATACAACTCAGTACGAGGAGAATTTATATTATCACTTAATCGTACTGGTTCTCCATAAGTTTTATGAGCAAAAACAGAAACTTTAAAGATATCTGTTCTTCCTTTGGTGTCTTTCATGTTAGACACAAAATATAATGTATTACCGTCTGGACTTAAAGTTGGGTGTGCATAACTGTAGTCTTTGTTACAAAAAGGGAGACTACTAAAGTTTGTCCACCCTTTTCCCTGAACATACTCTGCACGATGAATTTGTAGGTTAAACGTTTTATAATCTCGTCGTCTGTTCTCGCCTGCATCATCAGAGTTTGTTGTAAAATACATATACCTACCATCCTTAGAGAATGTGGAAACCGATATATTATATCTCCCCAACTTAGTTTTTTTTATAGGCTCCATATTACTTATCTCTCCTTGAGTATCTACATTTGCTTTTATAAGTGTATAGATAAAAGTATTGGACTTACTTTTTATTGGCTTCCCTCTTTTGTTAGTTAAGTTTCGACTAAAATATACTTTACCATTATTCATCATTGCAGAAAAATGGTCTAACTTACTGTTAAGTTTAATATTCTTGATTTTTATTTCTTGAGAAAAACTTAACGTAGAAAATAAAATCAGTATATAAACTAAAGTTATTTTTAGCAATGCTTTAATCTCTCCTATATTTCTGTGTAATTTCAAATACATGTTCTAAAATAGATTTGTCGAGTTGTGTAAAGTCTATATCTCTTCTTTTCATAACCACTTCTGCTACTTCAAAGGCTTTATTGGTTTTGTATGTTACAAAACCTTTACTTCCGCCCCAAGAAAAACTTGGCACAAAATTACGTGGAAAACCACTTCCAAAAATATTAGCGCTAACGCCAACAACTGTCCCCGTATTAAACATAGAATTAATTCCACATTTACTATGGTCTCCCATCATTAAGCCACAAAATTGGAGTCCTGTTCTAGCAAAACCTTCGGTATTATAATCCCATAAACGTACCTCAGCGTAATTATTCTTTAGGTTAGAATTATTAGTATCTGCACCTAAATTACACCATTCGCCTAAAACAGAATTACCTAAAAACCCGTCATGACCTTTGTTTGAATATCCAAAAATCACTGAATTATTGACTTCTCCTCCAACCTTACTAAAAGGTCCAATAGTAGTGGGTCCATAAATTTTTGCTCCTAATTTTAACACACTATTGCTACACATAGCAAATGGGCCACGGACTAAACTACCTTCCATAACTTCAGAGTCACGTCCGATATAGATTGGTCCTAAACTAGCATTGAGCGTTGCAAAATTGACTTTAGCACCTTTTTCTATAAAGATTTGTTCGGGATTAATAGTATTTATTGTAGGTGGAATTGGTTGCGATTTTCGGTTTTTGGTGATTAACTCAAAATCATCTGCTATAGCTTCTCCATTCTTTGAGAAAATATCCCAAGTGTGTTCAATTTTTACAATATCATTTTGAAATTCAATAGCGTCAAAATTTGAAAAATCATCATGCTCGGCACCTTCTTCGACACAAAATGCAATAACATCTTCATCTTTAAAAATGGCTTGATTAATTTTCAATTCTTTTACAAGAGCCAAAATTTCACGATTTGGCAAATACGAAGCGTTAATCATAGTGTTAACTTCCATTTCAACCATTGGAAATTTTTCAGACAAATAATCTTCTGTAACCGTTGTTGTGGTATAATCTAAGTAAGATTCCCACTTTTCTCTAATAGTTAAAATACCAACTCTTAGGTCAGCAACTGGTCTTGTATATGTAAAAGGCAACAGGTTATTTCTGTTTGGGCCATCAAAAAGAATGTAATTCATCGATTATTGAATTTATGTAAAAATAAAAAAGCCTTTCTGTTAAGGAAAGGCTTTTTGTAAATATCTGTAAACTAGGTTTATTTTTTAAACTTAGCGTATTTGTTTTTGAATTTGTCAATACGTCCAGCAGTATCCACTAATTTAGATTTACCAGTGTAATATGGATGAGATGTTCTAGAAATTTCTAGTTTTACTAATGGGTACTCAACACCATCAACCTCAATTGTTTCTGCTGTATCTGCTGTAGATTTAGTTAAAAACACTTCGTCGTTAGACATGTCTTTGAACGCTACTACTCTATAATTTTCTGGATGTATACCTTTTCTCATCACTAAATGCTTTATTATATTTTCGCTTTTTTCGAGGTGCAAATTTAATTGTTTTTTATAAATCTACAATGTTTTTTAGTCTTTATTTTATTATCTCATGATGTTTCACAAAAATACGGCAAAAATCTTATAGGATATCAACATTATTAATAAGTAATTGTAACGTTTACGTATATTTATATACTAACTAACTGATTAACTAATAAACTCTATCAACTCATGGAAAAATCTTTGAAATCTTCTGCAATTAATTATGGTCTTTATTTAGGTTTAACTTTAGCAGCAATTAATATTATCGTCTATGTTGTAGACGTAAAGCTCTTTAACAGTATTTGGTTATTAATCGCTATAGTCGTTTCTATAATAGCTTTTGGGATTATATCAATTAACTCATCCAAAAAAGTACTAGGTGGTTATATTTCTTTTAAAAAAGCATTTACATCTTATTTCATAACTGTTGCCCTAGGGCTTTTTATAAGTACTGTTGTCTATTTCTTAATTTTTAATGTAATAGATACCGAATCTGCTCAAGTTTTAGCAGAAATGCAAATTGAAAATCAAGTAAAAATGATGGAAAATTTCGGCGCACCACAAGCATCAATTGATGAAACCGTAGCTAAACTAGAACAAAACAATCCTTTTTCAATAGGAAATCAATTTCTAGGTTATGCAATATTCTTAACTATAATGAGTTTGATTGGGCTTATAGTAGCTGCAGTAACTAAAAAAAATGACCCTAATCAAGCTTAATTATTTTATTTACATTTGAGGTCTTAACACTAGACATCAAAACACATGAATATATCTATAGTCATTCCGCTTTTAAACGAAGCTGAGTCGCTAACAGAATTACACAATTGGATTGTATCAGTGATGCAATCCAATTCGTTTTCTTATGAAATTCTGTTCATAGACGATGGTAGTACAGATGATTCATGGCAAATTATCTCTTCACTTTCTGAAAAAGATAATAATGTAAAAGGTATTCGATTTTTACAAAATTTTGGTAAATCCCAAGCGCTTCATGCAGGCTTTGCAAAAGCAAATGGTGATGTCGTCATTACCATGGATGCAGATTTACAGGATAATCCTGAAGAAATTCCAGAACTATACCAAATGATAACCAAAGATGATTACGATCTGGTTTCTGGTTGGAAGAAAAAACGATACGATTCAGTAATTGCCAAAAATCTACCTTCAAAATTATTTAATTGGGCAGCTCGAAGAACCTCTGGAGTAAAATTACATGATTTTAATTGTGGGTTAAAAGCATACAAACAAGTCGTTGTAAAAAATATTGATGTTAATGGCGAAATGCATCGTTACATTCCTGTATTAGCTAAAAATGCTGGCTTTGCTTCTATTGGAGAAAAAGTTGTAAAACATCAAGCCAGAAAATATGGCACTACCAAATTTGGTATGAATCGTTTTATAAACGGTTTCTTAGATTTATTAACCATTTGGTTTATTTCTAAATTTGGTAAGCGTCCAATGCATTTGTTTGGCGCACTTGGTGTAATTATGTTTTTAATTGGTTTTACATTTGCGTTTTACATGGGTATCGACAAGCTTTTTATTAATCCAAATGGTCGATTAATTACACAACGTCCAACATTTTACATTGCTTTAGCTACAATGATAATTGGCACACAATCTTTTATTGCCGGCTTTCTTGGAGAGCTTATTTTACGCTCCAAACGAGATAGCAAACGTTATCTCATTGAAGAGAACTTAAATCTCGATTAAAATACAACTACATTCTACCTACTCATTATTGTAATTACGTACTTTTGCACACAGAATACAATTAACCATGCTATATATAGAACCTGAAATACTAGAAAAAGTAAACATTTGGTTAACACCTACTTTTGACAAAGACACTCAAGAAAAAGTTAACCGAATGATTGCTGGTAATCCTAAAGAACTTAAGGAAAGTTTTTATAAAAACTTAGAGTTTGGTACTGGCGGAATGCGAGGCATCATGGGCGTTGGCAACAATCGTATTAATAAATATACTTTAGGTAAAAACACACAAGGTCTTAGCAACTATCTTAAGCAAACTTTCTCAGAAGAACAACTTAAAGTAGCAATTGCTTATGACTGTAGACACAATAGTAAAGCGTTTGGCCAAGTTGTGGCAGATGTATTTTCTGCTAATGGAATACAAGTCTACTTATTTGAAGATTTAAGACCAACTCCAGAACTCTCTTTTGCATTAAAACATTTGGGTTGTCACTGTGGCATTGTATTAACGGCATCGCATAATCCTCCTGAATATAATGGTTACAAAGTTTACTGGCAAGATGGCGGACAATTAGTACCACCACAAGATGCTGAAATTATAGCTGAAATAAATAGTTTAGATTATTCTGAAATCAAGTTTGAAAGCAACTCTGATTTAATACAATTTATAGGCGAAGAACTAGATAATGTTTTTATTGATGCTTCTGTTGAAAATGGAAGTTTTAATACTTCACAAGATGTAAAGGACAATCTTAATATTGTATTTACATCACTTCATGGCACATCAATTACCTCTATTCCTGAAACACTAAAACGTGCAGGCTATAACAATGTAAGTATTGTTGAAGAACAGGCCAAACCAGATGGTGATTTCCCAACAGTAGCTTCTCCTAACCCTGAAGAACCTGCTGCTTTAAAAATGGCTATGGAACTAGCCAAAAAAGTTAATGGAGATATAGTTATTGGTACTGACCCAGATAGTGACCGTGTTGGTATTGCAGTGAGAGATTTAGAAGGAAAAGTCACCTTACTTAATGGTAACCAAACCATGATAGTGATGACTGAATTTCTTTTAAAACAGTGGCAGAATGAAGGCAAACTAAACGGAAAAGAGTTTATTGGATCTACAATCGTTTCTACACCAATGATGAGTGTTTTAGCTGATGCCTACAATACTGAAATAAAAATTGGCTTAACAGGTTTTAAATGGATAGCCAAAATGATTAAAGACTTCCCTGAACTAGATTTTATTGGTGGCGGCGAAGAGAGTTTTGGCTTTATGGTTGGAGACTTTGTAAGAGATAAAGATGCGGTAACCTCAACCTTATTAGCATGCGAAATTGCGGCACAAGCTAAGGCTAATGGCAGTTCTTTTTACGAAGAATTAATTCAGCTTTATACAAAACATGGTTTTTACAAAGAGCGTTTAGTATCACTTGTTAAAAAAGGAATTGAAGGTGCGGAAGAAATCAAACAGGTTATGATTGACGCCAGAGAAAACCCTTTAAAAGTAGTCAATGGCGAAAAAGTAGTGTTGATAGAAGACTACAAATCATCTACGGCTAAGAATCTTCAAACCCATGAAGAGTACAAACTTGATATTCCTAAATCTAACGTGTTAATTTACTATACAGAAAATGGCAGCAAAATTGCCTTAAGACCTAGTGGTACAGAACCAAAAATAAAATTCTATATTAGTGTTAACACAACACTTGACAATATGTCTGACTTTGACGAAACGGAGCAGTTATTGGAATCTAAAATCGATGCTATCCTAAAAGACATGAACATCTAGATGAATTATTTTAAACAAATCATTCGCTTTGCGATACCTTATAAAACATATGCTGTACTCAATGTAGTATGTAATATTTTTTATGCACTTTTCTCAGGTTTATCGTTTATGGTTCTGATGCCTTTGCTAGAAGTTTTGTTTAATCCAGATGCAGAGAAACCTACTGTAAAGCCAACATACGAAGGCTTTACAGAATTTGGCAACTATTTTAGCAATAGCCTTAATTATTATATTTCAGAAATGGCAGGTTCTGATGCGTCTAAAGCTTTAGTATTTGTCATTATACTTATAATCAGTGTTTTCTTTTTAAAGAATCTTTTTAATTATCTAGCGATGTATTTTATCACATTTCTACGTAATGGTGTTTTAAAAGATTTACGTAATGATTTGTATGACAAAACATTAGAACTTCCTATTTCATTTTATTCTGAAAAGCGAAAAGGCGATATTTTAGCACGATTTGGTACAGATGTTTTAGAAATACAACATTCATTCTTATCAATTCTAGAATTAATATTTAGAGAGCCACTAACTATAATATTTACGATACTGTTCATGCTTACCATAAGTGTAAAACTAACAATATTTGTGTTCATTTTTATTCCAATCTCTGGTTTTATAATTTCATTAATAGGAAAGAGTTTAAAACGTAAATCTGACAAAGTCCAAAAAGAACAAGGCACATTTCTTTCAATATTAGAAGAAACATTAGGCGGACTTAAAGTCATTAAAAGCTATAATTCTGAAGGAAGTTTTGCTAATACTTTTCAAAATTCAACGAGTCGGTTTTTTAAATTTTCAAACTCCTTATTAAACAGAACAAATCTTGCAAAACCTACAAGTGAATTTTTAGGTATTGGCGTAATAGGTGTTTTATTATGGTTTGGTGGTCGTATGGTTTTAGTTGACGGTACACTTGAAGGTAAACAGTTTATCGTTTTTATGGGACTTGCCTACAATATTTTAACACCAGCAAAAGCAATTAGCAAAGCGAGTTATAGCGTTAAGAAAGGAAACGCTGCCGCAGAACGAGTTTTAGAAATTTTAAATACAGAGTCTCCATTAGAAGACAAACCAAACGCAAAATCCAAGAGCGATTTTACTTCAGAAATTGGTATTAAAAATATTTCGTTTAAATACGAAGACGATTATGTGCTTAAGAATTTTTCGCTTTCAATTCCTAAAGGAAGAACTATAGCTCTAGTTGGGCAATCCGGTAGTGGAAAAAGTACTATATCAAATTTATTACCACGTTTTTACGATCCCAATCTGGGTGAAATTTCATTAGATGGTGAAAATTTAAAAGACCTGTCCAAAAAATCTATTCGAAATTTAATCAGTCTAGTGACACAAGACTCAATTCTTTTTAATGATACAATTGCTAATAACTTAAAAACAGGAAAGCAAAATGCGTCAGATCAGGAGATTATTAATAGCTTAAAAGTTGCTAATGCATGGGAATTTGTAAAAGATTTATCAAATGGTATAGAAACTAATATTGGTGATGCTGGTGGTAAATTATCTGGTGGACAAAAGCAACGTTTGAGTATCGCTCGAGCAGTTTTAAAAAATGCTCCTATTATGATTTTGGACGAGGCAACCTCTGCACTTGATTCTGAAAGTGAACTTTTAGTACAAACTAATCTTGAGAAAATGATGTCTAATCAAACATTAATAGTCATTGCTCACCGTTTATCTACCATACAAAATGCTGACCAAATCGTGGTGATGTCCAAGGGCGAAATTGCCGAACAAGGTACACATACAGAGCTTTTAGCAAAAGACGGCGTCTATAAAAAGTTAGTCGACATGCAGAGCTTCGAGTAATTCGATAAAAATTTCGACCGTATTAAACCTTTTCTAACTACCTTAGTCAAAGCAGCAAACAAAAAGTTTTTGACGGACGAATTAGACCTAATAACGCGCTTAAAAGATACCGCTAACAAAGATACCGCTTTTAGAGAGCTTCTAAGCCTCTATAAAGAACGGCTGTATTGGCACATTCGTAAGATTGTTATTAGTCATGATGATGCCGATGATGTGCTTCAAAATACATTTATAAAAGTATTTAGAAGTATTGATAAGTTTAAAGGCGATAGTAAACTGTACTCTTGGATGTACCGTATTGCAACAAATGAGTCGATTACGCATATTAACAAAAATGCAAAGCGATTAAAGATTTCTAATGAAGAAGTGCAAACCAACGCCATCAATAACTTAACTGCTGATGTATATTTTGAAGGTGATGAAATTCAGTTAAAACTTCAAAAAGCCATAGCAACCTTGCCGTATAAACAGCAAATGGTATTTAACATGAAATACTTTGACGACATGAAATACAAAGAAATTTCGGAAGTATTAGAAACAAGTGAAGGTGCATTAAAAGCCTCGTATCATATTGCTGTAAAGAAAATAGAATCGTTTTTAACTTCAGATTAAACCTTTTAATAATCTAGAAGTCATAGAAATAGAAAATGAAAGAAGATAAATTACATAACATTAATTCAACCGGGTTTAAAGCTCCAAAAGATTATTTTGAATCCTTTGATAAGAAGCTAATGCAGCGCATAGAAGAAGGTGCTTCTATAAATGGTGTTACTGCTACAGGTTTTGATGTGCCAAAAGATTATTTTGATACAGTTGAAAATAACATTATCAGTAAAGTAAAAGCAGAAAGTAGTACTAAAGTTGTACGTCTATTTTCTAGAAAACAACTGTATTATGTATCCGGAATTGCAGCTTCCCTACTACTAATGTTTGCAATCTTTATTAATAATTCTTCAACAGACGAGTTATCCATAGAAATGGTAGAAAGTTACTTTGAAGATAGTGATTTAGACAGCTACGAGTTGGCCGAACTATTATCAGAAGCAGACGTATTAGAAGATGACTTTACTTTAATTGAAACAGAATTCAACGAAGAAAATTTAGAAAATTACTTATTAGAAAACTCAGATATCGAATCTATATTGGAATAAAACTACAATAACACGTAAAATGAAAAATTTAATAACATTAACGGTTCTTTTTGTTAGCTTTTTAAGCTTTGCTCAGCCGCCACGCGATGGAAAAATGAGAGAAAAGATAAAAGCTCAGAAGATTGCTTTCATTACAGAAAAATTGAACCTAACTGCTGATGAAGCTCAGAAATTCTGGCCAATTTACAATGAATTTGAAGCTACAACAGAAAAAATAAAATCTGAAGATTTACGACCTGTTAAACAACAAATGCGTCGTAATTCAGATATCTCTGACAAAGAAGCAAACAAGCTATTAGACAAACTAATCCGTGCCGAAAACAGAATGCACAATGCTAAGATAAAATTAGTCAATGACCTTAAAACGGTATTACCAGCAAAAAAAATAATCATGCTTAAAGCCGTAGAAGACCAGTTTAATAAACGCCTTCTCGAACAGCTCAAAAAATTCAGAGAACGACGTAAAAAGAATTAAAAAAAGGAAGTCAATTGGCTTCCTTTTTTTTATCTAAATATAAGTTTACTAATGCGTCCGCGACCAGCGGCGTAAGCCATGGAATCGTTTACAAATCTAATAGTGTAAAAACCTTCATCGCTTAGGTGCTTCCAAGACTCGCCAGCATCATTGCTATAATCAATACCTTTAAAACCAACGGTCACTAATTCTTGCGCATTACTATTAGGCATGTATTGTACACAACTTCGATACCCTGGACTTTTTCCATCTGCCATAATTTGCCAAGTTTTTCCGCCGTCTTGAGTTCTAATCTTATTAGCAATTGTATCATTTGGTTTGGTATAATCGCCACCAATCGCAAATCCATTTTTAGCATCATAAAAATCTAGAGAATAAATTCCGGTAGTTGGTTTGCCTTGTGCAATTGGTGCATTATAAATTTCCCATGACTTCCCTTTATCTGCTGAATATAAAATACGGCTCGCCATACCGCCAGTAGCAATCCAAGTTTCATTACCAACTGTAGCTATATTAGTATCACTTGCTGCAAAAGCAGCTTCACCTTCAATGGCTTTTGGCAAATCATCACAAGATAGTTTAGTCCATGTTTCGCCACCATCACGTGTTATAATTATGCTTATACAGTCGTCTGTTGGATCACCCATAGCTATACCTTCTTTATCGTTCCAGAAATCCATTGAATCGTAGAAGGCTTTGGGATGGCTTTCTTTATAGACCAAACGTATTGAATTGATATCTATTTTATACAACATAGCTGGAGAAGTAATACTTAAAACAAACCCGTGTCTATTATTTGGAGTTGCTAATGAACGAAAATTCAAATTAGTTGTATCCAATTTTAACTGTTCCCTAACCTCAATTCGTTCTTGATTTCCATAGAACAAGTTGCCTCCTATTTTCCCATTTGAACTTGCAAAACTCAGAGCTCCTTTTTCGTCAATCTCAATCGCCCTAACATTCAATAGAGAGTCTTGTAATAGAGTCTGTATTTCAACTTTTGATATTGGAGATTTGGTTTCAATTTTTTTTGTGCTAAACTTTTTATTTTTATCACATGAAAAGCAAATGACAATTAAAAAACATAAAATGAGATTTCGCATTATTTCTAATTTTCATCTAAAATAAAAAAGCTTTGCGGTTGTTCCACAAAGCTTTTTAACAAACTTCAAAAAATCAAACTAAAACTAACCACGTCTAGGTCTTCTTCCTTGACCATTTGATCTTGGAGGACTTTTTAATTCATCTTCTGTTAAAAATCCATCTTTATTTTTATCAACTTTATCAAAATCCTGACCTAATGGTCCTTTAACTTCTTTCTTACTAATTTTTCCATCCTTATTATCATCCATCATTTCTAGTAGTTCTGCATAACTTGGTGGTCCTCCAGGGTTTCCGTTTGGTCTATTGCCTTGTGATTGCGGTCCATGCTGTTCTACAAATTCACCCATTAAACAACGACTAACATAAGGAAAAGCATTAGTGATTAAGTACATATATTTACCATCAATAGTAATACCATTACATTCATCTAAATCACCATAGCCATCTATATATTCAAAATCACTACCATAAGTACCATCATGATGCCCATTAACATCTATCTTTAATTTTTGCTTTGGATTTTCGTAAGTACAATCCTCACCCTCTCTATTTCCATCTAATGCCTTGTAGCTTGGCTTGTATTTATCACTTTTTGAGTAATACATAGGAAATCCGTCATGGGCAAAACCTATATGAATCAAATCTTCTCCTTCATCTAAATCCTTAACAACAGATGTTGGCACTCCATGATAATGATATGCTCCTGTAGGTTGCACATGCGCATGATTAAAGTCCAGTCCTAAATCTATAACATCTTGTAATGCCTCTACTCGATAATTCTCACCAGTATCACATGCTACAACTTCCGCAGTTTGAGGCTCAAATTTAACACCATTAATAGCTACACCAGGTTCTCTTGCCCAAGTAGCTTTACCAGTATATTTTGGGTTTAGCGGAAATTTGTATGTCTTACTCTGC
This sequence comes from Winogradskyella sp., assembly GCA_004211785.1. Taxonomy (GTDB): domain Bacteria; phylum Bacteroidota; class Bacteroidia; order Flavobacteriales; family Flavobacteriaceae; genus Winogradskyella. The sequence goes on along the minus strand of SHBX01000034.1, from coordinate 7,743 downwards.
TCAGATATTGTATTTGGATTTCCTTGATTAGGAAAATCTCCTGTTTTATGATTAGGCAAAGAATTTGTAGTCATTATACGCTGACTATTAATAATTTTTACTTCGGTTTTTGTACCATAAGTTTCATCTTCTAAAGTATAATTACCCATATATGATTGGCTACTTTCTCCTATGACTGTATGACTATGCCTAATATCATTATGAGAATGATGATGAATTTCGGATTGGTTATTACAGCTAATAAATAATAATAAAAATAAAGCTATCAGAAAGTACTTCATAATTAAAGATTGATTGTTTTTATACTATGACTTAAAAACTATTTTAAGGTTTAATTGAAGGTTAATAATTAGCGAAATCATTAAATAGTATTACCTTTGCACGCTATTATTTTAGTACTATGCGACTACACAGAAATTTATGCTTTGCAGTAATTGACGGTTTACACCTCATATTTAATGAAGGTGAATATGCCGATAAAGTTGTACAACAACTTTTAAAGAGAGATAAACGTTGGGGAAGTCGCGATAGAGGTTTTGTTGCAGAAACGGTATATCAAATTGTAAGATACAAGCGTTTATATGCCGAAATAGCAGATGTAAAAGAGCCTTTTCATAGAGATAACTTATGGCGAATTTTTGCTGTCTGGGCTACTTTAAGAGGTATCACGCTTCCAGATTGGAAATATTTTACAGATACACCAACAAGAAAGATTAAAGGGCGATTTGATGAGCTTTCTAAAACCAGAAAACTACGAGAGTCCATTCCAGATTGGATGGAGAATTTAGGTCTTGAAGAATTAGGTGAAAAATTATGGACTGCAGAAATTGCAATGCAAAATCAGCAAGCTGATGTAATTCTTAGAGTAAATACTTTAAAAACCACTAAAAAAGACCTTCAGCTAAAGCTACAATCCGAAGATATAGAAACAGAGTTTCTACCAAATCATCCTTCTGCCTTAAAATTAGTAGAACGTGCAAATGTTTTTAAAACCGAAGCCTTTAAAAACGGTTGGTTCGAGGTACAAGACGCATCTTCTCAGTTGGTTGCAGATTTCCTTGATGTAAAACCGGGCATGAAAGTTGTAGATGTATGTGCAGGCGCAGGTGGTAAAACATTGCATTTGGCATCTTTAATGGAAAACAAAGGGCAAATCATTGCAATGGATATTTACGAAAGTAAATTGAAGAAGCTTAAAATTAGAGCACGTAGAAATGGTGTTCATAATATTGAGCTTAAAGCCATAGAATCTACAAAACCTATTAAGAAATTACATGGCAAAGCAGATAGATTATTAATAGACGCACCATGTTCTGGCTTAGGTGTTTTAAGACGTAACCCGGATGCCAAGTGGAAATTGCAACCTGAGTTTATAGATAATATAAAGAAAACGCAAGAAGAAGTTTTAGAACAATACTCCAAAATGGTTAAAGATGGAGGAAAAATGGTCTACGCAACATGCTCTATTTTACCTTCTGAAAATGAAAAACAAGTTCAGAAATTCTTAACTTCGGAAAATGGAAAGAATTTCAAACTTATAAAAGACAAAAAAATATTAGCCCACAAATCTGGCTTTGATGGCTTTTACATGGCCTTGTTAGAAAAAAATAATTAATTATGAAACACATCTACCTACTCTTTTTACTCATTGGCTCTATAGTCTACTCACAACAACCATATTACGATTCTGTGAATTTTGATGGGCTTAATGGAGATGTTTTAAAAAACATATTAGCACAACTCATTGATAATGCAAGTACTACTTATACTTATGGTGATGTCAGAGATGATTTCAAAATTATGGAGTTAGACCCAACAGATGTTACCAACACTAATGTGTTATTAACTTATGGTTTTGTAAATTCTGTTAGCTGTACATCTGGACAAACAGATAGAAGATTAAGAGATAAAGATGATTTTGGTGGAGGAACATGTGAATATAATAGAGAACATGTTTTTGCAAGGTCTAATGCAAGCCCATCCATGGGTAGCGTAAGTAATGGTGACACAGGTATTGCTGCTGATCCGCAAAATTTAAGAGCCACAGACGTGCAGAGAAATGGTTCAAGAGGGAATAGAAAATTTGGAGATGGTACCGGTAATTCTGGTGTATTAGGAAATGGTGACTATTATCCTGGAGATGAATGGAAGGGTGATATTGCTCGTATTATGATGTACATGTATACACGTTATGGAGATAGATGTTTGCCTGAGCTTAATGCTAGTGGTGTAAAACAAGGCACTACAGATATGCTTCAAATTTTATTACAATGGAATGTAGATGACCCAGTATCTGAAGTTGAAGATAATAGAAATAACAGGTTAGAAACTGTATATCTAAATAGAAATCCATTTATAGATAATCCTGCATTAGCAACAGTAATTTGGGGTGGCCCAGATGCAGAAGACCGCTGGGGTAATCTATTATCAACAAATAACTTTCAACAGCCTGAAGTTAAAATATATCCAAATCCAGTAAGTGGCAATGAAGTGACTATTGCTTCTAATAAAGCAATTTCAGCAGAGATATATGATGTTCTTGGAAAAAAAGTGAAACAACAAAACTTAACTGCTAATCAGAAAAAATTAAATATTGCAGGACTTAAGAAAGGGATTTATCTTCTAAGGTTAAAAACTGATAATGGCACAATTACCAAAAAATTAGTCAGACAATAGTCTAACTTTTTCCAAAATATTTTAAGAGCGACCTTTGGGGTCGCTTTTTTTATTTAATAACTCGTGAATAACTCCAAATTTTCAATCGAATAATTTGCTATTAATACACTTAAAAAAGGTAAATTTACAGCTTGATAACACAACACATTTTTACATAATGATTCATTTCTTCGGAAACCAAAACAGTAAAGTATTTGCTGTTCAAGCAACAAAAGAATTATCAACAGAAACCATCTCTAAATTGGTATGGTTATTTGGCGACCAACCAAAAATAGAGCAAGCATCAATCGATGCTTTTTTTATTGGACCAAGAGCCGCCATGATTACGCCTTGGAGTACCAACGCAGTAGAAATTGCTGAAAATATGGGTATTGAAGGATTAATTCGCATTGAAGAATTTAAAGCCACTACTGAAAATTTCAAGGATTATGACCCAATGATTTCTGAGAAATTTGACGGTTTGAATCAAAATGTTTTCACAATTAATATTCTACCAGAGTCTATTAAAAATATTGAAGATATTTCAGCATATAATGTACAAGAAGGCTTAGCATTAAGTAATAAAGAAGTAGAATATCTAGAAGGTGTTTCAGATAAAATTGGAAGACCTCTAACCGATTCTGAAGTCTTTGGTTTTTCTCAAGTCAATTCTGAGCACTGTCGTCATAAAATTTTCAATGGAACTTTTGTTATTGATGGCGAAGAGAAACAGACTTCATTATTTAAAATGATTAAGGAAACATCGAAGCAAAACCCAAATGATATTGTTTCGGCATATAAAGATAATGTTGCATTTATAAAAGGTCCAAAAGTGGAACAATTTGCACCAAAACGTGCAGATATTCCAGATTATTATGCTACTGAAGATTACGAATCTGTAATTTCGTTAAAAGCAGAGACACATAATTTCCCAACGACAGTCGAGCCTTTTAATGGTGCAGCGACTGGTTCTGGTGGAGAAATTAGAGATAGACTTGCTGGGGGAAAAGGATCACTGCCTCTGGCGGGAACAGCCGTTTACATGACCTCGTATTCACGTTTAGAAGAAGATAGACCTTGGGAACAAAAATTTGAAGCTCGCAAATGGCTATATCAAACACCTATCGATATTTTAATAAAAGCATCAAATGGTGCTTCTGACTTTGGAAATAAATTTGGGCAACCTTTAATCTGTGGTTCAGTCCTAACTTTTGAACATGAGCAAGACAATCGCAAATTAGGTTACGACAAAGTGATTATGCAAGCTGGAGGTATTGGTTATGGCAAAGCTGACCAAGCACTAAAAGATACGCCTAAAGGAGGTGACAAAATCGTCATTTTAGGAGGTGAGAATTACCGTATTGGAATGGGTGGTGCTGCTGTATCATCAGCAGACACAGGTGAGTTCGCTTCAGGTATTGAATTAAATGCTGTGCAACGTTCTAACCCTGAAATGCAAAAGCGTGCCGCTAATGCTGTTCGTGGCATGGTGGAGAGTGAAAATAATTTTATTGTTTCTATTCACGATCATGGAGCAGGTGGGCATTTAAACTGTTTATCTGAATTAGTAGAGGATACTGGCGGGAAAATAAATTTGGATGCACTTCCTGTTGGTGATCCAACATTATCAAATAAAGAAATTATCGGTAACGAATCTCAAGAACGTATGGGGCTTGTTATTGCTGATAAGCATTTAGACATATTACATAAAATCGCAGATAGAGAACGTTCTCCGATATATGATGTTGGTGAAGTTACAGGTGATGATAGATTTACTTTTCAGTCTAAAACCAACGGAAATAAACCAATGGATTTAGCACTCGAAGATATGTTTGGTAGCTCGCCAAAAACCATAATGAATGACAAAACTATTGAACGAAATTATGGTGATATATCATACAATCAAGATGAAATTTACGATTACCTAGACCAAGTTCTTCAACTCGAAGCTGTAGCATGTAAAGACTGGCTAACAAATAAAGTAGATCGTTGTGTTGGTGGTAAAGTAGCCAAACAACAATGTGTAGGTGCTTTACAATTGCCACTAAACAATGTTGGTGTTATGGCATTAGATTATAACGGAAAAGAAGGTATTGCCACTTCAATTGGACACTCACCTATTTCAGGATTAATTAATCCTATTGCTGGTAGTCGCAATAGTATTACAGAAGCTTTAACCAATATTATTTGGGCGCCACTTAAAAACGAATTAAAAAGTGTCTCTCTTTCTGCAAACTGGATGTGGCCTTGTAAAAATGAAGGTGAAGATGCTAGGCTTTATAAAGCTGTTAAAGCCATTTCAGAGTTTTCTATTGATTTAGGAATCAATGTACCAACAGGAAAGGATTCACTATCAATGAAGCAAAAATATCCAGACGGTGAAGTAATTTCTCCTGGTACGGTTATCATTTCGGCTGCTGCAAATTGCAATGACATTACAAATGTTGTAGAACCAGTTCTTCAAAAAGGAAAAGGTAATATCTATTACATTAATATTTCTCAAGACGATTTTACGTTAGGCGGAAGTAGTTTTGCTCAAATCAATAATAAAATAGGTAGCAACACACCTACAGTAAAAAGTGCAGCATATGTTAAAACAGTTTTTAATACCATTCAGAAACTCATAAAAGACCAGCAGATTGTTGCAGGACATGACGTCGCTTCGGGTGGTTTAATAACAACATTATTAGAATTATGTTTTGCTGAAAACAATCTTGGAGCTGAATTAGATATCACCACACTTAACCAAAAAGATAGTATAAAAGTGCTTTTTGCGGAAAATGCCGGTATTGTTTTTCAATCTGAAGATGACTCTATAGAAGCTGTTCTAGAAGGCGCAAATATCGATTTCTTAAATATTGGAAAAGTCACAGAAAGTGATGTATTAAGTATCATCAATCATGACGAAGTCTTTACAATGTCTGTTTCGCGTTTGAGAGATATGTGGTATAAAACCTCTTTCCTACTCGACCAAAAACAAACTGCTAATGATTTGGCAACAGCAAGATTTGAAAACTATAAAAATCAACCATTAGACTATAAATTTCCTTCAGGTTTTGATGGTGTTTTAAAAGATTACAGGCATAATTCAAATAAACCAAAAGCTGCGATTATCCGTGAAAAAGGAAGTAATTCGGAACGTGAAATGGCTAACGCTATGTACTTAGCTGGTTTCGATGTTAAAGACGTACATATGACCGATTTAATTTCTGGTCGTGAGACGTTGGAAGATATTCAGTTTATAGGTGCTGTTGGTGGCTTTTCTAATTCTGATGTTTTAGGCTCAGCAAAAGGTTGGGCAGGCGCATTTAAATACAACGAAAAAGCCAACAAAGCTCTCAAAAATTTCTTTAAAAGAGAAGACACGCTTTCTGTTGGTATTTGTAATGGTTGCCAATTATGGATGGAATTAGACCTTATTAATCCAGACCATGAACAGCATGGAAAAATGACTTATAATGATTCAGGCAAACATGAAAGTGCATTTACTTCAGTAAAAGTTCAAGAAAATAATTCTGTGATGCTATCAACATTAGCTGGTACAACTTTAGGTGTTTGGATTTCTCATGGCGAAGGTAAATTTAGCTTACCACATTCAGAAGAGCAATACGATATTGTTGCAAAATACGCTTATGAAGGCTATCCACATAATCCTAATGGCTCAGACTTTAACACAGCTATGCTATGTGACAAAACTGGGCGTCATTTGGTAACTATGCCGCATATTGAGCGTTCCACATTCCCATGGAATTGGGCAAATTATCCAATAGATAGAAACGATAAAGTTTCGCCTTGGTTAGAGGCTTTTGTTAATGCTAAATTATGGATTGAGTCTCATATCTAGATATTTACAATTATTACGTTTTGTCGGTTTTTTTGGACGTTTTAACGGTATTTACTATATTGCAGGCCCATGTCAACTGCAATATCATGAAAACCAAGTATTTAAGCCTACTATTTTTTAATGTTTGCTCCCTTTTTAGTTATGCTCAAACCAACACCATGACCTTCGATACGGGTACACTAACAGAGCCTGGGTTTTCGTTTGGTAGTTGGACTTTAGGCTATAATGCGAGTATTGACAACTATGATATTTTTCAATCTAATCTAAGTAGCAGTAGTACAATTACTAAAGACATTGGCAATTTTAATCTAATTAGTTTTGATGTTGTTTTTGTTAATAATATTCCTGGTCTTACACCAAATACCTTAAGAATCGCCTCGGATAAAGGCGACGAATATGTATTTACAACCAATTCTCTAACGACGCACACCCTAAATTGGATAGGCGTTAATACAATTACTTTAACTAGAATTGGTGGCAATGGTCTCGGAGCAAGCTATGATAATTTTGTTTATACAAATTGTGTAGAAGGAGAGATTATGTCACTATCGGCTTCACCAGCGTCAATTGCTCCGGGTGAATCGTCGACAATAACTATAAATGGAAATCTTAATAGTGCCAATGAATGGCATATATACACCGAAAGTTGTGGAGGTACTTTAGTTGGCACTACCAATACCAATACTTTTGTAGTTAATCCGTCTTTAGAAGATATGACCTATTACATTAGAGGTGAAGATGACTCAAGTTGCTTAGATGAATCAACTATAAGTTGTAGCACAATAGAAATACTATTAGACGATTCTGTGCCATTTCGATATTTCGTAAAAACAGATGGTGACGATAATGCGAATGGTCTCTCTTGGGGTACAGCGCTCCAAACCCTTCAAAAAGCTCTAGAATTATCAAAAGCTACTGACGAAATTTGGGTTACCTCTGGAACCTATTACCCATCTGATTATGCGATGGGTGCAACAGGAGTTGTAGATAATAAGGATTTCACGTTTCATATACCAAATGGTGTTGCAATATATGGTGGTTTTAACGGAACAGAAACTCAATTAAGCGAAAGAGATTGGATAGCTAATCCTACTATTTTAAGCGGTGACATTAATTCTGCTAACGATATAACCGACAATGTATATCATGTAGTTTTTTTTAAAGATGCAACCTCAACGTCTACAGTGCTAGATGGCTTTACAATAAAAGATGGTAATGCAATAAATACAACTACATCATGGACA
>SHBX01000033.1 GCA_004211785.1 Winogradskyella sp. | reverse complement strand
AAAATTTAAAAGTCGCTAATTAGTCAATTTTTATACTTTTAATGTATTAACACTACGCAACCTTTTTAATTTTAGTCATCTATTGGTAAATTAGATGTTATGAAATTAAAATACATTGCACTTCTTACTTTATTCGTTTTTATTTTCAATTGTAATTCTAACAACGAAATTGAAAATTCCAATCTTATTATCGGTGAATGGACCCTATTAGAAACTATTTCTGGTTTTGGAGGCACACCCCAAAGTTATAACATCGGAGATGTAACCTATCATTTTAATTCAGATAATACATTAGAAATTTCAAGTAATATCAGTGAGTTTGAGTCTGTAAACTCAACTTATGAAATTGACGAAGATTGCCAGTTTCAAGACTGCATAAATGGCAATATTGTTGGTCTTTTAATAATAGGAATGGATGAAACGAATTTTCTAATAACTCTAGATGAAACCAACTTAAAATTCGGAACAAATGCCTTCGATGGTACAGATTTTATTTTTGAACGTATTGATTAGTTTTTAACAAAGCTTTTCATTCAACTCAAACTTTCTTGAGTTATATTTGAAAAATCATTTAATATAACCATGAAATCATTCTTCTCTACTCTATTATTCCTTATCGCTTTTATAAGTTTTGGCCAAGAAACTTCTGACAAGACCCAAATCGAAGCCACATTAAATAATTACATTGATGGTTTCTATCAAGGTGATACCATAAAATTAAAAGCAGCGCTTAAACCAAGACTTTACAAGTTTGGTTACCTAAAAGATAAAGAAACTGGTGCATATAAATATTATCAAGATTTACCTTACGATAAGGCTTTAGCTTTGGCACAACGCATAAAAGAGCAAGGTATGACGCGCACAGAAACTGAAATGCGCGGCGTAAAAGTTTTAGAAATTGCAAATCATATTGCTACTGCAAGAGTTACAGGTGCTTGGGGTTTAGATTACATTTTATTGTCTAAAGACAATGGTAAGTGGATGATTGAACAAGTTATTTGGGAAGGCCCTTTTCTTAAAGAGTATAAAGAAGAAACAACGACGACGTATTACCTCATCCGTCATGCCGAAAAAGACCGTTCTGATAAATCCAACCGTAATCCACATTTGACTGAAAAAGGATTAAAACGCGCAGATAATTGGGCAAGTGTGCTTAAGGATGTAAAGTTTGATGCCGTATATTCTACAAATTATAATCGTACTAAAGAAACAGCATTGCCTACAGCAAAAGCTAATAATTTAGAACTTGAATTTTATGATCCACGCAATATGGCTTCAAAAGATTTTATGACTAACACCAAAGGCAAGAAGGTACTAATTGTAGGGCATAGTAACACCACACCAATGTTTGTAAACGCTCTTTTAAGTGAAAAGAAATACGATATGATAGCTGATGATAACAATGCTAACCTTTACATTGTTACCATTACAAAAGACAGCAAATCGTCAACGATTTTAGTGGTTGATTAAATCGACGGCTACATTTTCGAGTTCAATCTTAGATAATAACTTTAAGTTATTGTCATTAAATGCTTTTCCTAATGCTGTAAGTTGAATAGATTGGTCTTCAGATTTATAATTATTATAATCTACAAAACGTAAATCGTTAACATAGCGTTCGTTGTAGGCTTCACGAAAACGCATGCCTTTGCCATCGTCTTCATTATAAGAGTAGGCTAAATAATCTGGTTTATAGGTCCCTTTATTTATCCAATAGATAAAGACATCTTCAAAATCTTCGCCACCTCCTTCTTGGTCAAAAGTGACTTCAATTTTGTAATACTCTTTTGTTTTGATACGCTCCTCGCCTACTAATTTTTTGTTTACAGCTTTGTCATTTAAACCATAGGGCAATACTGAGAAATAATGTACTGAGTTTACTGAAGCTGTATAAGATTGCTCTTTGCCATCAGAAACAACAAACCATCTATCATCGATATGTCTCTTAAATCCCTTATTATCAATAACATCATTAATTTCGTTCAAGGAATCTTTAAATCTTCGCTCAAACTTAAATTTTCCGTAATTTCTTTCAGCTTTATAAAATTTATCTCTAAACTTAAAATCAATAATTGAACTTCCAAACGCATCGCCTCCAGAAACAGCAATAGATTTATTGACTATTTCATTAGCAGTCAAATTTTTTACTTCGCCTTTAGAGTTTTCATTCTTACAATTAAAGAGCAATACTGATAATAAGAGAATAGGTAAATATTTCATTTTCAAAATTTAAATTTTGTAGTCGTAAAATTAGGGATTTGATTACATTTGTCACGCATGCAACAGAAGATTAACATACTTAACAAAAAGGCAAAATTCCAATACGAGATATTAGACAAATACACTGCTGGAATTGTTTTATCTGGTACGGAAATAAAATCCATCCGTTCCAGTAGAGCCTCTATTGCCGAGAGTTTCTGTGAATTTAATGAGCAAGGTGAGCTTTTTGTTATAAACATGACTATTGAAGAGTATGCACATGGTAATTACTACAATCATGCACCAAAAGCGACTCGCAAACTTCTTCTCAACAAACGTGAACTAAAAAAGTTAGAAAAAGAAGTGAATGTAAAGGGAAACTCTATTATTCCACTACGCTTATTTATCAATGAAAAAGGATTGGCCAAATTAGATATTGCTCTAGCTAAAGGAAAAAAACTCTACGATAAGCGTGAGACCATTAAAGACCGTGACAACAAGCGCAACTTAGACCGTATTAAGAAAAATTTTAAATAAATTTAGCATACTTCTAACGTTAACTCGTAAGACTTTAATCTAAGTTTGATTTTTGTAGGCAACCCTTTTTATAAACCGTGCGTCTATATAACTGAACCATCAATTAAAAAAACATGCAAAAATCTTTACTTTCAATTCTATTCACTTTTATTTCATTAATAAGCTTCTCACAAATCAAAGGAAACATTACAGATAACAAAAACCAAGCACTTCCGTTTGTAAATGTATTTATAGAAAACACTTACAAAGGAACTACCACCAATGATGCTGGTTATTATGAGCTTAATATTACAGAGAAGAAAAGCTATAATTTGGTGTTTCAATACCTAGGTTATAAAACAGTAAAGAAATCAGTTGATATTACGGAATTGCCTTTTACTCTAAATATTACTCTAAAAGAAGAAAACGTATCACTTGATGAAGTCGTTATTAATGCCGAAGAGAATCCGGCAAACATTATTATGCGTCAAGTCATAGCAAAACGAAAAGAAAATCTTGAAAAGATAGAAAGCTTTAAAGCAGATTTTTATTCTCGTGGATTAATGCGAATAAAAGACGCACCCGAGAAGTTTTTTGGACAAGAGGTAGAAATCGAAGGCTTAGATTCTACACGTAGCGGTATTCTTTACTTATCTGAAACGATTTCAAAAATTCAATATTTAAGACCTGACCGTCTTAAAGAAAAGATAACTGCATCAAAAGTTAGTGGTGATGACAACGGTTTTAGTTTCAACAATGCGCAAGATGTAGATTTCAACTTGTATAACAATACTATTTCTTTAGGTAACGAAATTATCTCTCCTATTGCAAATAATGCTTTTGGGTACTACCGTTATAATTTAGATGGTGTTTTCTATGATGACCGTGGCAACCTTATCAACAAAATAAAAGTCACTCCTAAACGTGAGAACGATCCTATTTTTTCTGGTTATATATATATTGTGGAAGATCAATGGACGTTATACGCTTTAGAATTAGACATCACAGGTGAGCAAGCTAGAATACCTGTTGCAGATATTATTACATTAAAACAAAACTTCTCTTACTCCGAAGTAAATGGTATTTGGGCTTTAATTTCTCAAAGTATAGACTTTAGTTATGGCATATTCGGTATTAAAGGTGATGGTCGTTTTACAGCAGTTTATAGTAATTACGAATTTAATTTACCACTAACCAAGAAAGATTTTGGTCGCGAATTGGTAGCTTTTGAAAACGAAGCCAACAAAAAAGACTCCTTATTCTGGAATACCATCAGACCTGTACCGCTAACCAAAGAAGAAAAAGTAGATTATGTAAAAAAAGATAGTATTCAACTCGTAAAAGAGTCTAAACCTTATTTGGATTCTGTAGATAGAGCTAGAAACAAGTTCAAACTTGGTAACCTTTTAGGGTATACTTATCAAAATTCTCATAAAGATTACCGTTTTGGGTTTGATATTCCTATAAGTGATGTTCAATTCAATACTGTACAAGGATGGAACGCAAGGGCAAATGTGTTTTACAGGAAAAATTATGACGATTTTAAACGTTACTTCTCGGCTAATGGCTCAGTCAATTATGGATTTTCAGACGACCGTTTACGTGCAAGAGCTTCACTAAGCTATAAATTTAATAATATTAGCCGTTCTTTCTTGACGCTTTCTGGAGGTGTAGAAACTAGACAATTTAATGGATCTAACCCAATAAGCCCAATAGAAAATACTGTGGCCTCTCTAAGTTTTATAGAAAATTATTTAAAAATTTACGAACGCCAGTTTGTTCAACTTAGCTATTCTGAAGAATTATTTAACGGATTTAGAGTCAATTCAAGTTTAAGTTACGAAAGGCGAAACGCACTTTTTAATACCACCGACCAAACTTTTTATCCAGAAGACAACAAATCTTATACCAGCAATAATCCTTTAAATGAAACTAACTTTGGCGTAGCACCTTTTGAAAACCATAATATAGTAAAGTTTAATGTTTCTGCAAGAATTAATTTTGGACAAAACTATTTGAGTTATCCTGATAGTAAATTCAATATATCAAGTAGTAAATACCCAACGCTTTTGTTGGGTTACGAAAAAGGATTAGGTGCTACAGATAGCAATTATAATTTTGACCAAATCAAAGCACGATTGTATCAGTCTTTCACTATTGGAAATAAAGGACGCTTTGCTTATAACATAAGAGGTGGCAAATTCTTTAACGCTGACGACATTGCTTTTATGGATTTCCAACATTTTAATGGTAACCAAATTAATTTTAGTCGTCGTGGCAACTATACGAATGTTTTTAATAATCTTGGATATTATGATTTAAGTACAAATGACAGCTATCTAGAAATGCATGCCGAGCATGATTTTAATGGTTTTATATTAGGAAAGATTCCATTACTTAATAAACTGAATTTCAATCTCGTTGTTGGCGCTCATAACCTAGCAACTCCAGACAATAAACCTTATCAAGAATTTTCTATTGGCCTAGATAACATTGGTTGGGGAAAATGGCGTTTTTTAAGATTTGATTATATTAGGTCATACCAAAATGGCTATCAAGGTGATGCTTTTGTTTTTGGTTTGAAGTTCTTTTAGAATATGAATAAATATATCTATATACTTTTTCTTCTTATTTCAATAGTAAGCTGTCTTGACAAAAGTGACAATAAAAATAGTATAGTATATGAAAGTTTTAGTAGAAAAGGGAAGACAATAGATACTACATTTATATTTTGTAGCATAACTGCTACAGATATAGATTATTCTTATAGAGTTGGAAAATGGACATTCACAAGTTCTTTAGGACACAAAGTCGCAGAAGGAAAGTACAGACTTGCAAATGAAACTATATGGGGTCATGGAGGTTGTCCATATAGTTACTTAAAAAATACTATTAACATCAATGATTGGAAATTTTGGAATGAAAATGGTAATGAAATACTACCAACTAAAAGAATACTAAATTTGATTAAGCCAATACAAGAAAAAATTGAAAATCCTTTCAAGAAAGACTATACATATTATGAAAACTAAACTAACACTTTTATTTTTATTATCATTTTTATTTATTCAATCCCAAGAAGTAGTAACCAAAACTCAAGATTATTTTAAAAACGTTTCAACACTTGACAGTACAATCGAAACTCTATATTCAGTAATATCAGGAGATAAAGGTGTAGAGCGCAATTGGGAGTTGTTTAAACATTTATTTCATCCAGATGCCAAATTGATTCCTACTGGAAAAAATAGACAAGGTCAAACCATTGCGCGTTACATGGCGCCAGATGATTATATAAAAACCTCAGGGAAATGGTTATTCGAAAATGGATTTCATGAAGTAGAATTAAATCGAACAACTAATACCTTTGGAAATATCACTCAAGTGTTTAGTACTTATGAATCTTTTAAAAGTAAAACAGATACTAAACCATTTATGCGTGGCATTAACAGTATTCAACTCCTAAATGATGGTAAACGCTGGTGGATTGTAAATATCTATTGGATGCAAGAATCAGACGCCTCTCCTATTCCAAATGAGTATTTGCCTAGAAATTAAATTTTCAGACTAACGATTCCTCAACACTATGAATTCCGATAAAGTCGGAAGCAACGATTTTCAGAAATAATTAACTGAACAATTAAACAAATCCTAAAGTCATTTGAGGTCTAACTTTTAGTGCTTACTTTTAACATCAAAGAACACAATTCCAATTATGACATATTATTTAAAGACTAAAACATTATCAGTTTTAGCACTCTCAGTCTCTCTTTTAAGCTTTACTCAAGAGAAAGCAAAACCCGTTTTTAAAGAAGGTGAAGCACAAATCGTAGAAGCGTTTAGTGACGCTTCGAAATACTTAAGACACGACCTTTGGGTAGAAACAGAATTTGACACCGATGGTGATGGTGAGTTAGACCGAATGCACGTCTCTGTAACACGACCTGACCAAACAGAAACTGAAGGTTTACAGCTTCCTGTAATTTATGTAACAAGTCCATATTTCGCTGGTGTTGCAGGCGATGAGCCCGGAACAATGTGGGACGTAAAAATAGAACTTGGAGGTACGGCAAAAGAACGCCATCATCCTGAAGTCACAAGACGAGGGCAACGCCCAATAATTTCGAATTCTCATATTAGAAAATGGGTGCCTCGAGGTTATATCGTTGTACATTCATCTTCTCCAGGAACAGGTTTATCTGATGGAGCACCAACAATTGGAGGTCTTAATGAAGAATTAGCGCCAAAAGCCGTTGTACAATGGTTAACAGGAAAAGCGAAAGGATTTACTGAGCGTAATGGTTCTGAAGAAATTAAAGCGTATTGGTCTACCGGGAAAATTGGCATGACAGGTACATCTTATAACGGAACACTTCCGCTAGCAGCTGCAACAACAGGTGTTGAAGGTTTAGAAGCTATTATCCCAATTGCACCAAATACTTCGTCTTACCATTATTACCGTTCTAACGGTTTGGTACGTTCGCCAGGTGGTTATTTAGGTGAAGATATAGATGTGCTTTATGATTTTGTACATAGTGGTGATGAAGATAAACGTGCTTACAACAATAAAACGATTAGAGATACAGAATTAATGAATGGCATGGATAGACAAACAGGTGATATGAATGATTTCTGGTACAACCGTGATTATTTACCAAAAATGAAAAACATGAAGGCCGCTTTATTTATGTCTCATGGTTTTAATGATTGGAATGTAATGCCCGAACACAGTTACCGTATTTACATGAAGGCAAAAGAAATGGGCTTGGCTACAAAAATTTATTATCATCAAAACGGTCATGGTGGACCACCTCCAACATCTATGATGAATAAATGGTTTACAAAATACCTCCATGGCATTGATAATGGTGTGGAAAATGAAGAAAACAAAGCTTATATAGTTAGAGAATACGATAGTAGACAAGAACCAACGGCTTATAAAGATTATCCAAATCCTGATGCAGAAGATGTCACTTTAAATATAACTTCTGGTGGTAATAAAGCTGGAGGTTTAACTACCTCAAAAGCAAATAAAGGTACTGAAACTCTAACTGACGATGTGAGTTTTAAAGGTAAAGATTTAGCAAAATCTGAAAGCTCAAATAATAGATTACTATATGTTACTGCGCCTTTAAAAGAAGATTTACATATTTCTGGTGTAGCAAAAGTTAGTATAACATTATCGAGTAGTAAAAAAGCGGCAAACTTATCCGTTTGGTTAGTGTCACTCCCTTGGAAAGAAGGTAAAGATGTTAAGATTACTGACAACTTAATTACAAGAGATTGGGCTGACCCAAAAAACTATAAGTCTTTAACGAATGAAGAAAATTTAAAACCTGGAAAATTCTATACTGTAAATTTTGATTTACAACCAGATGACCAAATTATCAAAAAAGGACAGCAAATTGGTTTTATGATATTCTCTAGTGATCCGGAATTTACGCTTCACCCAAAAGCAGGTACTGAATTGAATATTAAGTTAAATAAAACAACATTAACCTTACCAGTGGTTGGTGGAAAAAGTGCTTATATAAAAGCAACAAACTAATTCTTATCCTCTAAAAGCGGTACGAAGCGAAACTCGCCAAGTTCGTGCTTTTCAAATTCTTTTGGCCCTTTTCTTATGAAAAGGGTCATTGTTTGTACTGCATCTCCAACTGGGATTACCAAACGTCCTCCTATTTCTAATTGTGCTAATAACGGATTAGGCACAAAAGGTGCTCCGGCAGTTACAATAATACTTTTAAAAGGAGCTTCTTCAACCAAACCTTTATAGCCATCGCCAAAGATTAATTTTTTAGCCCGATAGCCCAATTTTGGTAAAAACTTAGACGCTTTCTTAAATAGCTCTTTCTGGCGTTCAATACTAAACACTTTGGCACCAAGCTCTAACAATACAGCCGTTTGGTAACCACTACCTGTCCCTATTTCAAGAACTTTATCTCCAGGTTTAATTTGCATTAACTCGGACTGAAACGCTACGGTATAAGGCTGAGAAATTGTTTGGTCAGCACCAATAGGAAACGCCTTGTCCTGATAAGCGTGGTCTATAAAACCAGAATCCATAAACAAGTGTCTTGGAATTTTTCCAATAGCCGCTAACACGTTTTGGTCTTTTATTCCTTTTTTTACGAGGATTTCAACCAATTGCTGGCGCATGCCTTGATGCTTAAATGTATCTTTCAAAATGGTAGTTTAGTTACTGCTAAAATAATTCAACAAACAGCAAATTCCAACATAATTTTATTCACCACACGATTATTGAATTATTAGTTTTTTATAAGTCCTTTTCGATATTTTTCATTGAAAACGATTATTTTTGTGGAAAACAGAAAAACATGCTAAATGCTGGTGTTCTTGGTGCTGGTCACCTTGGAAAAATTCATCTAAGATTACTCAATCAATCAAAAAAATATAACCTTGTTGGCTTTTACGATGCTGACCCTGAAAATGCTCAAAAAGTTGTTGAAGAGTTTGGTTACAAATATTTTGACACTATCGAAGCATTAATTGAAGCTGTTGATGTTGTAGATATTGTAACACCAACACTTAGTCACTACGATTGTGCAAAACAAGCCATTGCCAAAGGCAAAAACATATTTATAGAAAAACCAATTACCAATACTGTAGAAGAAGCTGAAGCCATTAGAACTTTGGTTGCAGAGCATGGAGTTAAAGGTCAAGTGGGACATGTAGAGCGTTTTAATCCAGCTTTTATTGGTGTAAAAGACCAAATAGAAAACCCAATGTTTATTGAAACACATCGTCTCGCTGAATTTAATCCTCGAGGAACAGATGTGCCAGTTGTTTTGGATTTAATGATTCATGATATTGATATTATCTTAAGTGTTGTTAATTCACCAGTAAAGCATATTTCGGCAAGTGGTGTTTCTGTGATTTCTGAAACTCCAGATATTGCCAATGCACGTATCGAATTCAAAAATGGATGTGTGGCTAACTTAACAGCGAGTCGTATTTCATTAAAGAATATGCGTAAAACACGTTTCTTTCAGAAAGATGCTTATATCTCTGTAGATTTCTTAGAAAAGAAATGTGAGGTTGTAAAAATGAAAGATGCTCCTGAGCAACCTGGTGATTTTGATATGATTCTTCAGAATGCTGAAGGTATTAAAAAACAAATCTATTTCGATAATCCGGAAATTGAAAATAACAATGCCATTTTAGACGAATTAGAAACGTTTGCTGATGCCATTAATAATAATACCAAACCTGTAGTAACACTACATGATGGTACTGAGGCATTGCGTGTAGCTAATATGATTATCAATCAGTTTTAATTCTCACAAAACAATTCAAATAAATTTTTATCAAATAAGAGCAAAATATAATTTTCAATGAAAAACGTAGCAGTCATAGGCGCAGGAACAATGGGTAACGGAATTGCCCACACATTTGCGCAATCTGGTTTTAAAGTACAATTAATAGATATTAGCGAAGCCTCATTAAAAAGAGGTATGGATACCATTGCTAAAAATTTAGACCGAATGGTAGCTAAAGAAAGAATCACTGAAGCTGACAAAGCTGAAACTTTAGGAAATATAGAAATCTTTACAAGTATAACTGAAGGTGTTGAATACGCGAGTTTAGTAGTGGAAGCTGCTACAGAAAATTTAGATTTAAAACTTAAAATATTCAGAGAGCTTGATGAGGCTTGTCCTGATGATACTATTTTAGCCACAAACACATCATCAATTTCAATTACACAAATTGGCGCAGTAACTTCTAGACCAGAAATGGTTATTGGCATGCACTTTATGAATCCAGTGCCAATCATGAAGTTAGTTGAAATCATTAGAGGTTATAATACCAGTGATGAAGTTACAAACATCATCATGGAATTGTCAAAGACTCTAGGTAAAATTCCAACAGAGGTTAATGATTACCCAGGCTTTGTCGCTAATCGCATACTAATGCCAATGCTAAACGAAGCTATTGAAACACTATACAATGGCGTCGCTGGTGTTACGGAAATTGATACGGTCATGAAGCTTGGTATGGCACATCCGATGGGACCTTTACAATTAGCAGATTTTATAGGCTTAGATGTTTGTCTTTCAATTTTAAATGTGATGTACGACGGTTTTAAAAATCCTAAATATGCACCATGTCCATTATTAGTAAATATGGTTCGCGCTGGTAAACTCGGCATTAAGTCTGGTGAAGGTTTCTATGATTATTCTGAAAGTAGAAAAGCAGAAAAAATTGCTAAACAATTTGCTAAATAATATAAAAATTTGGCTAAAATAATTCCATTTAAAGCTGTACGCCCAACTAGAGATAAGGTAAGTTTGGTGGCATCTCGCTCCTATCAAAGTTACACTCAAGCTGAACGTGAAGCGCGACTGGATTACAATCCGTATTCGTTTTTACATATCGTCAATCCTGGTTATAAATATGACAAAGAAATATCCGGTAAAGAACGTTACCAACTTGTAAAAAACAGATATCAAGAATTTAAGGAAGATGGTGTTTTTGTTCAGGATAAAAAAGCGGCGTTTTATATCTATCGTATTGTAGATAGAGACCACCAAGTGTTTAATGGCATTGTTGCAGCAGCCAGTGTTGAGGATTATAAAAATGATGTCATCAAAAAACATGAAGACACTATTGAAAGCCGTGAAACAGTTTTTAAAGATTACCTGAAAACTGTAGGTTTTAATGCAGAACCTGTACTTCTCACCTATCCAGATAATGATAATATCTCAATTATAGTTTCAGAGATTCAGAAGCAACGTGCAGAATTTGAATTCACGACCACTTATCGAGATACACATTACCTTTGGCAAATAGACAATGAAAATGATATCAGTGTTATTTCTGACGCATTTGCAGAAATGGATGTACTTTATATTGCAGATGGCCATCACCGCTCATCGTCATCAAATTTACTTTGCGAGCATTTAAAAGCTGAAAACAAAAATCATTCTGGAGAAGAAACCTATAACTACTTTATGAGTTTTTTAATTCCTGAATCTGAGTTGAGCTTGCATGAATTCTATCGTGTTGTTAAAGATTTAAACGGATTAACAAAAGAAGAATTCTTAATTCAATTAGATACCATGTATCGTATTGAAAATCGTGGCATAATGCCATACAAGCCATCAAAAGCGCATCATTTTAGTATGTATTTAGACGGCGAATTTTATTCATTATATCTACGTAAAAACAATTACAAGTTTAAAACATCGCTTGACGCTTTAGATGCGCAACTGCTTTATAACACTATTTTAAAACCAATTTTAGGAATTAACGATTTACGAAATAATACGCGCATTGATTATTTAAGCGGAAAAAAAGATATCGTGAATTTGAAAAGCATGATTGATGTTCAAGAGTTTCTAGTTGGTTTTGGTATGATTCCTGCTACAATAGAACAAATGAAAGCCATAGCTGATGATGGACTAAAGATGCCGCCTAAAAGCACATATATTGAGCCTAAACTCAGAAGTGGCGTTACAATTTATGAGTTTTGAAAATGACTATTAAAGAAAATCTTAATGAAATAAAATCCCAACTGCCAGAACATGTCTCGCTTGTTGCTGTATCTAAAACTAAGCCAATAAGTGACCTTATGGAAGCCTATAATGCAGGTCAACGCATTTTTGGAGAAAATAAAATCCAAGAAATGGTTGATAAATGGGGAACCATGCCCAAAGATATTCAATGGCATATGATTGGTCATGTACAACGCAATAAAGTAAAATACATGGCTGAGTTTGTAAATTTAATTCATGGTGTGGATAGCTTTAAACTACTAAAGGAAATAGATAAACAAGCAAAAAAATATAATCGGGCAATTGACTGCTTGCTTCAAATTAAAATTGCTAAAGAAGACAGTAAGTTTGGGATATCAGCAGAAGATGCAAAAATGATAATCTCTTCTGATGAATTTTCAGAATTAGAAAATATCAAAATTGTAGGTCTAATGGGTATGGCAACTTTCACAGATGATATGCAACAAGTTGAGAGTGAATTCAAATACTTAAAATCGGCTTTCACTGACCTTTCTAAACTAAATTCCGAAAACTGCGAACTACAAACCGTTAGTATGGGCATGAGTGGTGATTACCAATTAGCCATTGATTGCGGTAGTAATATGATAAGAGTTGGCAGCAGTATTTTTGGGGCAAGAAATTATAATTAGAAAATAGATTATAGACGTTAGAAAATAGACTCAAATTTCTTTACATTTAACCTTTAATTTATTCAAAATAACAGCAAGCTATATACGCAATACTTGACATAGAAACTACTGGTGGTAAATTCAATGAAGAAGGCATAACAGAAATAGCCATATACAAATTTGATGGTCACGAAATTACAGATCAGTTTATTAGTCTTGTAAATCCAGAAAAAGAAATTCAGCCTTTTGTAGTTAATCTTACTGGTATCAATAATAAAATGCTACACAATGCCCCTAAGTTTTATGAAGTAGCAAAGCGTATTATAGAAATTACTGAAGACACTATTATTGTTGCCCATAACTCATCTTTTGATTATCGAATTTTAAAAACTGAATTTCAGCGCTTAGGTTTTCCTTTTAAGCGTAAAACACTTTGTACAGTAGAATTGTCCAAGCAGTTAATTCCTGATATGCCATCTTATAGTCTAGGAAAATTAACTCGCTCATTAGGTATTGCTATTAGTGACAGGCACCGTGCTGATGGAGACGCAAAAGCCACAGTAAAGCTCTTTAAAATGTTGTTGAATAAAGACCTAAAAAAAGAAATTATTACCCAAGCTGTAAAGACCGAGCAAAGGTCTAAGATAGCTTCTAATTTAAAAGCGATAGTTGAAGAAATGCCTACAGAAACAGGTGTTTATTATATCCATAATGAAGGTGGAGACATTATTTATATTGGCAAAAGCAATAACATAAAAAAGAGAATTACTCAACACTTTACAGGTACTAATTCAAAATCAAAAAAAATACAAACGTTGGTAAGCTCAGTTACTTATGAACGAACTGGTAGCGAGCTTGTAGCGCTTTTAAAAGAAAGTGAAGAAATAAAGAACAATAAACCAATCCTTAATAGAGCATTGAGAAAGACCATTTTTACACATGCTTTGTATCAATTCACTGACCAAAATGGCTACATTAATCTTGAAGTAGACAGAGCTAATCGTGAAGAATTACCCATAACAACATTTACAAATAGGCAAAGTGCCAAAAGCTTTATGCATAGTGTTTCTGATAAATATGAACTATGTCAAAAGCTAATAGGGCTATACAAAACAAATACAAGTTGCTTTAAATACGAAGTCAAAGAATGTGCAGGTGCATGTTTACAAGAAGAAAACGTAGAAACTTATAACAAAAAAGTTAATACATTAATTGAGTTTCATAGGTATGATAATAAAAACATGCTTATTATAGACAGAGGCAGATATATTGATGAAAAAAGTGTCGTTGTTGTAGAAAATGGAGTTTTTAAGGGCTTAGGTTTCTTTGATTTGAATCATCAAATAAATAACACTGATGTTTTACTCTCATTAATAACACCTATGTCTAACAACAAAGACCATCAACATATTATCCAAAGTTATGTTAGAAGACATAAAAAAAGATTAAAAATTACAACTTTTTAGATATGAAAAGACTCTATTTCTGGATTTTAATTTTGTTTTCATCTGCTTCATTTTCTCAAGATTATGAGATAAGTATGAAGGTTACCAAAGAAGATTTAAAAAATAATAGTTATGAAAAAGACCCAAATACAGAAGCTATATTAATTTATGATTATGGAAATGCGTTCTTTAATAAAGAAACATGGCGATTAAATATAGAGTACAAACAAAAGATAAAAATACTATCAAAAGAAGGCCTAGATAGAGGTCAAATTGAAATACCTCTTTATATTGGAAAAAACTCCAGAGAAATTATAAAAAATATTGTAGTAAGAATATATAATTTAGAAAATAATCAATTGGTTGTCTCTAAAATGGATGAAAGTTCTATCTACAGAGAGAAAAATGAAAATTTGGAAATTGTCAAACTCATATTCCCGAATGTAAAAGTAGGTAGCATAATAACATATAGCTATACAAAAACCTCCTCTTTTATAAATAAATATGCACCTTGGTATTTTCAACAAGATATCCCTTCACTTTACAGTGAGTATAATGCAAGTATTCCTGGTAATTACGAATACCATATAAAATTAGTTGGTACTTTACCTCTAAAGGAGAATAAAAACAGTATAGAGTACAACTGCTTAGAAGCTGGGAGAGGCGCTTATGCAAATTGCGCGATTTATAAATATGTAATGATTGATATTCCTGCATACAAAAAAGAAAAGTATACTACTACCGAAGAAAATTACCTATCAAGAATTGAGTATGAACTTAGCGTAGTCAAACAATTCAATGGAGAAGTCAAAAAAATCTCAAAATCCTGGCAAGATGTTGATAGTGAATTAAAAGGAGATTCTGATTTTGGAAGGCAAATAAATAAGAAAAAACTAGTAAAAGATATTTTACCAAATTCTATATCCAATATTAGTGATGATAAAGAAAAAGCTAATGCAATATACCAATACGTTCTTGACAACTATAGGTGGAATAATAAATCTGGAAGGTATGACGCTTCGATAAAACGATTACTTAATGAAAAAGGCGGTAATGCATTTGAAATAAACTTACTCTTACAAAACTTATTGTACTCTGAAGATTTAGAGTCATATCCCATGCTGATTTCTACTAGAGAAAACGGCTTGGCTACAAAAATTTATCCAGTTTCAACAGATTTTAATTACGTTGTTGTAAAGTTAAATATAGGAGACAGTACTTATTATTTAGATGCTACAGACCCATACCTTAGCTTTGGAGAATTACCACAATACTGCCTCAATCAATATGGTCGCGTTTATGATATTGAATATGCTAGTTATTGGGAAGATGTCAATCAGGATTACTCAATAACGCAAATAGGGGCTAAATACAAGCTTAGCGATGACAATAAACTAAAAGGCAATGTTACTATTGGAGTATCTGGCAATAATGCATACAGTAAAAAAAAGCAGTATTCAGAAAATAAAAATTCTTATTTAGAATCTTTAAAAAACACTTATCAAAACAGTTCTATTGATAAACACAAAGTTACATCTAAAGGGAAAAATCCTGTGAAATTTATAGAAGAATTAGAGATTACCAGTGAAGATGAACTAATAGCAAATAAAATTTATTTTAATCCATTTATCTATAAATTTTTCGATGAAAACCCCTTTAAGTTAGAACAGCGCACCTACCCAGTAGATTTTGGTTATAAACAAGCCTTTTTATACACGTTAGAATTTGATTTATCAGATAATTTAAAAGTCGCGGAATTACCTAAACCAACAAACTTGGCATTACCTAATAAGGCAGGTCTAATAAACTTTTCTTGTACAGCTAATGACAAAAAGCTATCTATATTTGTTAGAATAAAATTGGATAAACCTATATATGACATAGGCTATTACAGTGCCTTAAAAACATTTATGTCAAAAATAATAGACTTGCAAAACAACACAGTAATTGTATTAGAAAAGCAGTAAGCTTTCTTTTTGTAAATTTAAATCGTGGAATCATCTACTAAACATAATTGGCGCTCGAAACTTCATGAAATTATTTATGAAGCAGATACACCTTCTGGAAAACTATTTGATGTTGTCTTATTAATAGCTATTCTAGCAAGTATCATCTTAGTAATGCTTGAAAGCATAAATAGTTTTGATACCAAATATCATGATTTTTTAAATGTATCTGAGTGGATAATAACTATACTCTTTTCAATAGAATACATTGCTAGGATTATTGTTGTAAAACGTCCTCTAAAATATATTCTTAGCTTTTATGGCATTATAGATTTACTATCAACTATACCTAAGTATATCTCATTATTTTTAGGTGGTACTCAAGCGCTTGTTGCGCTCAGAGCATTAAGATTACTTAGAATTTTTAGAATATTAAAATTAGCACGGTACTTGGGTGCATCTCAAAGTTTAGCCAATGCATTAAAAGCCAGTCGTGTAAAAATTTCTGTCTTTCTTTTTGCTGTTTTAATTGCTTGTATCATTTTTGGCACTATCATGTATTTGGTAGAAGGTGAAGAAAACGGTTTTACCAACATCCCAAAAAGTGTTTATTGGTGTATAGTTACCTTAACTACTGTTGGATTTGGAGATATTACACCAATAACACCTCTTGGCCAATTTATCGCTGCTATTATTATGATATTAGGTTACGGAATTATTGCTGTCCCAACGGGTATTGTTTCTGCAGAATATACGAATGCAACTAAAGGCAAAAAAAATAAGAAAAAGAAGACTCAAAGCTTAAATTCTCAATCTTGCAGAAATTGTCTTGAAAGCAATCATAGAGATGATTCTAAGTACTGTCATAAATGTGGAGAAACACTTCATCATGGCTAAAACTCTTATTTCTATTGTTGGTCCAACTGGGATTGGAAAAACTGCTCTTAGTATTAAACTTGCAACTCATTTTAATACCGAAATAATTTCTTCAGATTCTAGACAATTTTTTAAAGAGATGACTATTGGAACTGCTGTACCAAGCGAAGAAGAACTCAATAGTGCTAAGCACCATTTTATTCAGCATATATCAATTAATGACACTTACAATGTCGGACAATTTGAAAAAGATGCCATCCAACAATTAGAACAACTATTCATAAAACATGATGTTATAATTATGGTTGGTGGTTCTGCTCTATATTCTAACGCTGTTATTAATGGTCTTGATGAGTTCCCCGAAGTTTCTAAAAGCGTAAGAGAAAATCTCAATATTAAGCTACAAACTGATGGTATAGAAAGCCTACAAGAAGAACTCAAAATTCTAGATAAGAAAAGTTACGAAACCATTGCTATAGACAATCCTCAACGTCTTATTAGAGCTTTAGAAATATCTATAGGTACTGGCAAACCTTATTCAAATTTTTTATCCAACCCTAAACGAAAACGTTTTTTTAAAACTATAAATATTGGCGTTAATGCAGATAGAGAGATTATTTACAATAGAATAAACCAACGTGTTGATATTATGGTGGAAAATGGCTTGATAAATGAAGCCAAAAGCTTATTAGATTTTAAAGGTCTTAATGCATTAAATACGGTTGGTTATAAAGAATTATTCAAATATTTTGAAGACGAATGGGCTTTAGATTTTGCTATATCAGAAATAAAGAAAAACACACGACGGTTTGCAAAGCGGCAGCTAACTTGGTACAGAAAAGATAAAAGTATTAAATGGTTTGATTACCAAATTAATGTAAATGAGGTGATAGAATACATAGAAAAGAACATAAAAAAACCAGCTAAATAGCTGGTTTTTTTCAATTAAAACTTTGTAATTATTTATTAATAACCAAACGGAAACCTTCTCCATGGATATTTAAAATTTCAACATTTGGGTCTAATTTTAAGTACTTACGTAATTTTGCGATGTATACATCCATACTACGAGACGTAAAATAATTATCATCTCTCCATATTTTCGTTAATGCTAATTCTCTTGGCATTAAATCATTTTCATGAAGCGCTAATAATCTTAATAATTCGTTTTCTTTTGGCGATAATTTTTCTGGATCACCTCCATCAAAAGATAAAAAACGAAGCTTAGAATTTAAATGGAATCTACCAATAACAAACTCAAACTGTTTACTGTCGGTGACACTATCAGTGGCTTTACGTTGCATAATGGCCTTTATCTTCATTAATAAGACTTCGCTATCAAAAGGCTTATTTAAATAATCGTCTGCTCCTACTTTGTAACCTTTAAGCACATCTTCTTTCATAGCCTTGGCTGTTAAGAAAACGATTGGTACATCCGTGTTTTTTTCACGAATCTCTTTAGCCAATGTAAAACCATCTTTATAAGGCATCATTACATCAAGTATACAAAGGTCGTAATCGTCTTTTTTAAACTTTTCAAAACCTTCCATACCATTCTTTGCATGAACAACATCAAAGTCATTCATAATTAAATAGTCTTTAAGAACTGTTCCAAAGTTTGGATCATCCTCTACTAGCAGTATTTTCTTATTTTGTTCTTCCATAGTCTTATGATATTAATGGGAGTCTTATTATAAAGGTACTTCCCTTTCCTTTTTCGCTTTCTACTGATATATGACCTTGATGGTCGTCTATTATTCGTTTTACGTAGGCCAAACCTAAACCATGACCTTTTACATTGTGCACATTTCCTGTATGTTCTCTATAAAACTTCTCGAACACACGTTTCTGTACTTGTTTTGACATGCCACTACCTTGATCTGAGATTTTTAGGAGAATATTGTTTCCAATATTTTCTGAAAAAACATCAATCCTAGGTACGTCATCAGAATACTTTATGGCATTATCAAGAATATTTACAATTACATTTGTAAAATGTGTCTCATTTGCCAAAATTGATGACTTGGCAGCTTTTAGATGCAATTTTATATAGCCTTTTCTATCTTCTACAATTAATTGAACATGCGTCATTGCATCTTCAACTAAGTCGTGAAGCTTGAAGCGTTCCTTACTAATGTTAAGCTCATTTTTTTCTAGCTTAGATATTCTTAGTACGTTTTCTACTTGGGCGTGCATACGCTTGTTTTCATCTTTAATCATACCTAAGTAACGCAACACCTTTTCTTTATCATCAATAATCTTGGGATTCTTAATAGAATCTAATGCCAAATTTATTGTTGCAATAGGCGTTTTAAACTCATGTGTCATATTATTAATAAAATCTGTTTTAATCTGCGATATTTGACGTTGTTTTATTAATTGATATATAGCACTTGTATAAGCTACTATAATGACACTTGTAAAAATAATTGATAAAACAATCATCCAAAGAATAGAAGAAATTAAGAACTTATTACGTTCTGGAAAATCTACCCATAAATTAAATGTGCTTTCATTATTATTATCCAAAAATATAGGAACACCATAAGAACTAGCCGTTTTATCAAAATTGTCACTCCTAATTTGTGTAGAGAGATCTTGATCATATATGGCATATTCAAAATCTATATCAACACCCTCATTATTGAGGTTCTTTTTAAGTAACATCTCAACAATCTCCGGTCCTATCCTTTTGTTTATTGGATAATCGTAAACAGACATCAACTCCTTAAAAGTTTCCTTTTGCAAAAATTTTTGAGCATCTGTAGGCATGCTATTAACTTGTCTATACTGCTTTAATGGCGTAGCAGAACCTCTATCCAAAGCACTATTACTATATACTTCTGTAACACGTTCATTAGTTAATTTACTAACACTCATGCTATCTGCATCTATTTCAAAGAACAATGATGGTATTTTAAAACGCTCTTCTAAAATTATATTTTGGTGAACTATTGTTTGGTCATTTTCTTCATCTTCTAACGCTACAAATAAACGTTGAATGAGTGTAGAGTCTGGCTCTTTTGAGTTTTGAAGATAAGGCTGAATTTTTTCGAAATAATTTCTAAATTCTATATCTTCTATAGACTTCGAAACAAAACTCAACGACCGCTTTACATTTAATGTAAATTGCTGACGCTCATTCTCTAAACTCTTATTTATAAAAAATGACTGAACGAAAATTATACCAATGAGTGATAAACTCATTAATACCACCAATAACACGAAAAGCTTTTTGTTCATCGGGTCAAATTTAACATTTTAACATTTAGCATAAATTGTGTTTAACCTTACATTAACACAAATGTTAAAATTTGACTTATTTGAGCATTGTAAGAAGTTGCTCATGTATAGCTATAGCCTGAAGTTTAGCTTCTTCTAAGTCATTGTTATAGACAACAAAGTTGGATTTTTCTATTTTTTCTTGATCAGAGAGCTGATTATTAATAATAGATTTTATAGCATCTTCAGATGTGTTATCACGCTTAATCACTCTTTTTATTCGTTCATCTTCATCTGCTACTACAGTAATAATGTAGTTGTATTGCGACTCTAGGTTGTTTTCAAATATTATAGCAACTTCTTTAAGTATATAAGGCGCTTTTTGTTTTTTTAACCATCTTTGAAAATGCGAGCCTACTTTTGGATGCACTATACTATTAATTTGTTTTAATAACGTCTTATCTTTGAATATTTGCTGCCGCAAAAAGCCTCTATTAAGCCTATTATTTTGGTAAGCCTTTTCTCCAAATAATACTATTAATTTTCGTTTGATAACCTTTGAACGATTCATTAAAGCTTTTGCTTCTTTATCTGCGTGATAAACGGGTATATTAAATTCTTCAAAATATTTTGAGATGGTAGTTTTTCCGCTACCTATGCCTCCTGTAATACCAACAACAATATGTTTTTTTGAATTTCTCATTAATCTGAAATGATAAATTCTATCCTGTTTTGCAAAGTACGTGCACGTTTTACCAAAGGTGATGTTTTAGTTAATTGCAAGTCTAGATAACTCTTATTTTCGTTTTTTATCTCCTTAAAATCGCATATAACTTCAAAATTCTTAGGCTTTATTGCATTGTAATTATCTAAGTCTACATAGTAAACGACATCTACATTTTTAGGAAAGTAATTAATTTTTTTACCTAAAGGTTCATTTATTAATCGGATTGGTATGGTGAGCTTTCCTTCTGTAAAACGTTTTACAGTTCCTTTAATTTTAATTTTTTCTGGCACTAAACTAACCATATTACCATTATTGTTTTGCAACGCAACAGATGCTTCTATATCTTTATTAATACCTTCTAATACAATTGGCTCAGTAACTATTGTTTTAATAGAATCTATAACTTGTTTAGAGCCAATAATTTTAACTGAGTCTTGAGATAATTCTAGCTGACCTAATACTTCATAACCATCGGCATAAGTTATATTACTATTTAACAGTAATGGTACATTTTTTGAGGAAAGCACATCAAAATGAAACTCAATTGTATCTGGTTTTATACTTAATATATCTACGCTATTACCAAACTCCTGTAAAAGTTTGTATCTGTTATTACTCACATCCCATAATAATGTTTTGCCTTTCTTAAAAACTTCTTTTTGAGCATCTACATCTAGAGATACTGAACTACTAAATAAGTATTTTAAAAGACTAAACCCTTTTGCTTTTACAGTAACTTCAGCAATATTAGAAGAATCCTTTAATATTATTATTTCATCTTCTAAGTTAGTAAGCTCGAGATTAAGCGAAACAACTTGTGTGTAAGACTCTGAAAATTTAGTAAGTATTAGAAACAAAAACGCAGTAGCTAAAAAAAATCCAAATAACTTAATATTTCGCTTTTTAAGAGCACTGAATGATTTCTTAAAGACTAACTTTTTCATTTAAAGAACAATTTAGGAAAAATCTTCTCTGCTGTACCTTTTAATGCCTTTAGTTTTAAAGTAGACATTAAAAATCCATAGCCATAACCAAAAAACTGAATACAAACGGCCAATAAAGATTGAAAACCAACCCATATGTTTTTGCTAGATACAGTAGATAATACTAAAACTAGTAAAAAGTAAATGCAATACATATAAATCAAAGTGTACATCTTTAAAAACACCAATATAATTGCTAATAAAAACCCAAATGAAAAAATAGTAGGAAACCAATAGGTGATTTTTATTGAACTAGGATGCCACTTATTTAAAATTGGTCTTACCTGTCCAAATTTATTGACCTGCTTATAAAATTTACGCCATGAAATTCGTCTCTTATGATAGACATAAGCATTTTTTATTAAGGTGGTCTTATAATTTAAAGCTCTAAGTCTTAAGACTAAATCCGGGTCTTCTCCAGGATGAATCTTTCCAAATCCTCCTGTAGCCAAAAAAGCTTCTTTTGATAAACCCATATTAAAACTCCTAGGCTGAAAATCTTCGAGTGCCTCACTTCCTCCACGAATACCTCCTGTGGTTATAAAAGATGTCATTGCAAAGTTTATGGCCTTTTGCAAGCTGCTAAAAGAATTATGAGCTGCATCAGGGCCGCCAAAACAATGATAAAATTTATTGTTTAGAAAACTATCAATTTCTATAAGGTAATTCTCGGGAAGAATAACATCTGAATCTAATATAATGTAATAGTTGCCTTGAGCATGTTGCATCCCGTAATTGCGAGAATCTCCAGGTCCAGAGTTGTTTTTAAAAAAATACGAAATATTCAGTTTTTGATTATATCCAGAAATAATATGTTCAGAAGTCTGAGTAGAACCATCTTCTACGATTACAATTTCGAAATTAGTCTTTCCTTTAAGATTTGAAAAACTATCTAAAAGTTCTTCAATCTCTTTTGGTCTGTTGTAAACGGGAATTATAAAGGAATAACTTAATTTTTCCATATCAACAAATGTAACTATTGTATGCAAAAAAAGCCACCCAATGGAGGCTTTAATATTAGTGTAACTATATCCTATTGTTTTATAATACGCACCGTTTTGGTAGTGCCACTAATGGTAACTTTTGCAAAGTATGCGCCAGACAATAAACTAGACATATCTACTTCTGCGTTTAAAGCATTTGGAGATAACCTTATAATCTCTTGCCCTAACATATTATACATCGTGACATTACTTATATTTTGTTGAGCATCTAGTATTAATATGTTTTTTGTTGGGTTTGGATAGTAAGTAAAGCTATTAAAATCAAAATTTGTTGTTGATAGTGCGGTTCCTTCTACTACAGTTAGCTTTTGATTTACATTTACATTGTACAAAATATCTGTTAAACCACTAAGCCATTTTACTTTTACATAATCCACAGAGGTAGCATTACCAACTCCAAAATTTTCTATTAAAGAATTTTGAGCCATATAACTTTCACCTGCTAATACTAATCTGTATTGTTTATTGCCACTTATTGAAATTTCAATTATTGAGCCAACACCATCGTTATTACTTGTTGTCCCTTGAAGTTTTACAGATAAGTAATTATTGACCGGTGTAGATGTATTTTCCCAAAAGGATGGATTCTGGTTATTACCATTATTACTAAGAATTTCTAGTTTTCCATCGTTATTATAGTCGCCTATTGCGGAAGAATAACTGTTATAATCATTAGTAGTAAAGCCAACAGATGTTGATGAAGAAAAAGTTCCTAAGCTATTATTAATATAGAATCCGTATGTAGGGAAACTGTCTGTTGATGTGTATTGAGAGTTGACGTATAAATCTAAATCCCCATCGTTATCTGCATCTAAAAAATTAGAGCCCCAACAAAAACTCACAAGACTTGTCTGTGTAGAATTTGTAACATCAGAAAAAGTTTCGTCACCATTATTTCTTAGAAGAACAGTTCCTGGTGCGTCATAACCAGCTCCATTTGGCGAATTAGTTATAAATATATCAAAGTAACCATCGGAATCATAATCGTCTATAGTTACACTCATTGCGCCAATAACAATATCTGACCCTGAAGATATACTGACATCGCTAAAAGTACCATCACCATTGTTCTTAAATAAATAGTTAGGCGTTGTCTTATCATTAGCTATATAAATATCTTGAAAACCATCATTATTAAAATCGAAAAAAGCTGAGCAAAATGACCATACTGAGCCAGCCGAAACACCCGATGAAGTTGTAATATCAGAAAAAGTACCATCACAATTATTCAAAAACAAATAATTAGTAATTAAAGTTCCTAAACTTCTATTAGATAAGTACACATCTAAACAGCCATCATTGTTTATATCACCCCAAGATGCGCCGTAAGTAAATACATTATCTGTAGGAAAACCGGCTGTCAATGTAACATCTACTAATGTTCCACTTTGATTTTGAAATAATCTATTTCCATCAGTATCACTAGTTAGAAATAAATCTTTGTCACCATCATTATCATAATCTATCCAAGTTGTACTTCTAGTTCTATAATTATAATTTGTTAAAGTCGGTAATAAACTTTCTTGAGAGAAAAGTAAACCATCAATATTTTTATAGAACCTTACAGGTACATTGTCTCCTGATGCTAAAGTTATATCATCAAAGCCATCATCATTATAATCTACAAAACTAGCTCCAAAACCTCCAAAAACAGTATTACCAGTATCTGAGTTAAGTCCAAGTATGCTAGCCCTGTCTTGGAAGTTTATTTGACCAACAGCACTATTAATAAATAAACCTAATATGGTAAATAGAAAGTATTTCATTAATACATTTAAAAGTGTAAAGTTATAAAATTACTGTTTTAAAATTTTGATAATCTTTATATCTTCTACAGATATTACTTTTACAAAATAATATCCTGATGCTAATTTAGAAAAGTCAATGTCGTATTCTCCAATCTCTGGTAACAATTCTAATTCCTTTTTTCCTAATACGCTATAAACTATTACTTGCTCTATTCTTTGCTCAGATTCTAGTTTTAATGTATGAATAACAGGATTAGGATAATATATAATAGCAGTATTTTCTGTATAATTTGATGCTGATAAGGCTGTACCTTCTATTACAGTAAGTTTTTGATTTACATTTACATTATATAAAATATCTGTTAAACCGCTAAGCCAATTTACTTTTATATAATCCACATTGGTAGCATTACCAACTCCAAAACTCTCTACTAAAGAATTTTGAGCCATGTAACTTTCGCCTCCTAATAC
>SHBX01000032.1 GCA_004211785.1 Winogradskyella sp. | reverse complement strand
AAGACGATGATAGGACTATTAAAATCCCTGTTATATTCCATATTATTTCTTCTGGAGACCAACAAGTAAATGATAAGGTAACTTATGAATTAATCTTAAAGGAAATAGAAGATTTAAATAAAAATTATAGTGCATCCAATGATATGTCTAAACTACATGAAGATAATAAAGTACCTATTGGAAACCCAAACATCCAGTTTTATTTAGCTGATGTAATTGACAATAATAAAGAAAAAGGAGTAATTCGATCTATAGGTAGTAAGAAACATAGAAATCACCATGCTATAAACAGTATGGAAACACTAAATATATGTGTTGGGAATTTTGGAAGTGTGACACAAATGAGTTCACCAAACAATCATAAAGTACATATTAATTATAATAATATTGGTAAGGGTGGAAATACTGTCACACATGAACTTGGACATTATTTTGGACTTTGGCATGTTTGGGGTAAGTCAAATTGTAAAAAAATTAAATTGTTTTCTGATAAGGATGATAATATATCAGACACTCCAATGCAAAAAAACTGTACAGATTTAAGTAGGAAAAAAGCTTGTCCAAAAGAATTAAATAAGAAAAATATTAACTGTAATAACTTTATGGATTACAGTAGCTGTAGAGTTATGTTTTCAAAGGAACAAGCAAAAAAAATCAGAAATAGTATAAGAAGGGATAGACCAAAAATGTATGATAATTCAATTAATTAAACTAACTCTATTTAGCTTTTCGTAAAGTTATTAACAACTCCAAAAGCATTAATTTTATTGGTGTTTCGGAATAATTGGATCATGAACCTGAAATGCAATTTTGTTAATAACTGCAATTCCTAAAACTAATAGCAAGAAGTATCTTTGCCTTGATAATCAATAAGATGCGTTATGGGAAACCGTATTTTTCCAATATCCTTTATATCTAAATTGATTTATTCGAATAATTAAAATACTAATATAACATGCCTATACTACAAGATATAATCGAATGGATTGAAGACAAACCACAATTTTGGCAAGAAGCAGTTAATCGAATCATCAGAAATAAAAACTTAACAGAAGATGATATAGATGACTTGGTTGAAATATGCAAAGCAGAACAAGGTGTTTTAAATGTTGAAATAGAAGATGTCGACCTTGAAGAACTAAAAGAATTAGTTGCTAGTGCCGACATAGAAGAAAGCATTACATTATCTAAAATCTGTAATACCGAAAACATAAATGCCCTAAAAGAAAATGAAGAACTAGAATTTGCCACTAGCGGTTTGACTATTGTATATGGAGATAATGGAGCAGGGAAATCAAGTTATGTAAGTGTTCTAAAACACATTTGTAATACAAGAGGTGTTAGACCAAATATAAATCCAAACTTATTTGTAAATGGGAGTTATGCTAAAAGCCAAACAGCAGAATTGGAATACACTACGGAGAGTGGTGGATCTGGTTCAGCAGTTTGGAAAGATGGCAACTTAAATAATCATACTCTACAAGCAGTAGATGTGTTTGATACTTATAGCGCAAATCATTATATCGAAGATGAAGATGAAATAGCTTTTATACCATCTGGATTGACTGTACTTGAAAAATTAGCGCAATGCTGTAAAGATGTTGAATCAAAAATTAATGAAGATAAAGATGTTCATGTTTCAGAAACGTTTGATTACAGTTTCCTTATCGATGAACATGAAACCGAAGTTGCGAAGTTTCTTACCGAATTGGACAAGGACTCAAAAACTGAAGACCTAAAAAAACATACCAATCATACTGAAGCATCTGAAAAGAGAATCCATGAGCTTGAAAAACAAATTGTAAAGTTAAAGGCTACTAATCCACAAAAGATAATAAGGGAGAACAGTAATAAAATAAAACGATTTAAAATTCTCAAAGATAAACTTTCAAGCTTTGACACTGATTTTTCTGAAGAAACACTCAAGGAAACAAAAAAGGTTATTAATGAATTTGTTACTTCATCCGAAGCATCGAAAGTAGCATCAGAAAAAGCATTTTCAAATTTACCTATTGAAGATGTCGGTAATGAACACTGGAAAACCTTATGGGAAAGTGCAAGAAAATTCTACGACCATTCGTTTGGTGGCGGTGTTTTTCCAAGTGTAAATGAAGATGATAATTGCCCATTATGTCTTCAGGATTTAGATGAGAACGCAAGACAA
Organism: Winogradskyella sp.; assembly: GCA_004211785.1. GTDB lineage: Bacteria > Bacteroidota > Bacteroidia > Flavobacteriales > Flavobacteriaceae > Winogradskyella. The sequence continues at coordinate 24,255 of SHBX01000032.1, read as the reverse complement.
CGATTTACTAATTTTGAAACTTTTGTTAAAGCTGACTTGCAAAAAAAATTAGATGTCGCCATTACAGATTTTGATGAAGAAAAGGAATACTTTGATGAATTAGATTTTGATTTAAAACAGTACGCTCCTACATTAGAAGAACTAGAAGAAATTCACGATGGATTTGGAAAGAAATTAGATGACCACATATCCACATTAAAAGTAGAGCAGGCAAAAATTGTAAAGCTATTTGTAAAGCCAAAGACTGTTGAAGTTCTTGATGCTACAGCCTTTGAAGAAAGTCCAGTTATCATCATTGAAGCTATTGAAAAAACATTAACGGATGAAAACGAAAAATTAGGTAAGGTTGCCATTAAGGATGAATTGAAACCTCTAGAGGATGAGTATCGAAACTTGGTAGCTGTTAAAAATTTGCAAAAGTTTGAACAAAAACTTATCGATGAAATCGCTAGAAAGAAAACGATAAACTCACTCGCTAAATGCGTTGGTACTTGTGGGACAAGAGCCATAACTCTCTGTAGTAATGGTATTAGTGAAGATTATGTTACTAATAATCTCAAGGATAATTTCAAGGAGGAATTAAGAAAACTTGGCTTTAAGGATATTAGTGTCATTGCTGGGACTAAAGGTGTTAAAGGTAAGCAATACCATTATTTGGAATTGGACACATCGTATGGTGTAAGTGTCAGCTTAAAAGATATTTTGAGTGAGGGTGAACATAGATGTATCTCACTTGCTACATTCTTTTCAGAACTTTCTATTTCTGAACATAAGTCTGCTATAATTTTTGACGACCCAGTTTCTTCACTTGACCACAAGTGGCGAAGTCGCATATCAAAACGTATCATTGAAGAATCTAAAAAGCGACAAGTTATAGTATTTACTCACGATATTACTTTTTTAATGATGCTTCAAGAAGTTGCCAAGAGAGAGAATTGTGATGTTGATATTAAGAGTCTAACGAGAAAGAAAACAGAAACTGGAATACTAGCAAAGAACCCACCTTGGGATGCACTTACAATTAAAAAGCGAATAGGTATTCTCAATGCAGAATTTCAAACCCTAGAGAAAATTGAAAAAAATGAAACTGAAGAAGTTTATCGTGAAAATGTTAAACCATTCTATGGAAAATTACGAGAAACTTGGGAACGCTCAATAGAAGAGATTGTGTTAAATGGAACTGTGCAACGTTTCAGTAGGGAAGTACAAACAAAGAGGTTAAAGAAAGTTGTTGATTTTAAGGATGATGATTACCAAATTATCGAAGATAACATGTCAAAGTGTTCCACTATGTTTTTAGGTCATGATAGTGCTGGAGCATTGATAGAAAATATGCCAGACGCAGATGAAGTTAAAGCAGATTTGAAAGTTTTAGTTGATTTTGTATCTCAATTTCGTCCAAGAAGGAATTAATTTTAAACTCATAAAACAATTTCGTTTGAACTTACAAGAAGAAAAAGATTATCAGGAAAGGGTGAAAAAAAGAATTCTCATCTTAAGGGACATGATGAAAGAAGGAAAAATTATTTTTTCTGAAGATATGAAAGGAGGGGTACTCGAAGAAAGTTTGTCAAAAGTTCGTTTCAATAAGAATGGAGAACCTGATTTGTCCACAGTAAATAGTTTAGTGAAATCTTTAGCTCTATCTGCTGAAGGCATGTATCATAGAGAACGAATGAAAAGTGCTATTTCCTTACATGAAATACAACGTAGATATTTCAATATGATAGCTGTGAATTTTCAAAAGTTTTATGATTTAATGTTGCAATATAAAACTACTCCTCATCTACTAGCACATGCTATGGCTTATGGAAAAAAGGATATAAATTATATAGATATCCCTATCAAACAACTTCTAAAAGATATTGAGGATTTTTGGAAACTACTTTCTGAATCCGCATATATACATTTACAAGATAATCATGATTCTATAAAGGCAGTTTTCGGAGGGGATTTATTTCCAAGTAATGATGAGAATATTGCGTCAAAATGTGGGGTTTATACAGATACAATTATTCTTCCTTGCCCATTTATTAGATCAAGATTTTTGTTTAACAGATGGAATAAACAACAAAGGGTTTATTACTTACTTAAACACGGTTTAAATGTTTTACAGTATAAAGAGTTAGCCTTAACAGAACTTGACAAACCTATAGTTGCCATTCTTCCAGATAAAGAAATGATGGAAGGATTTACTGCTATTGAACAAGTAATGAAATTAGGAGATATTGACACCTTGTATCATGCTAAAAAAGTCTTTGGTAGAGATTTTGAAAATATAGAAGAATTATCAAATTTTGGTCGTGAATTAGATACAGTAGATAAGGTTTTAAATGAAATTAAAAACCCTGACAAAATACTTTTCGACACAGAGTTTAAAGAACCATTACGGGTTCAATTGGAAAGAGAATTAAAAGGTCAGTCCAGTGAATTAATGGGAACAAAAAATCCTGGCTTAATAGTTTCAATGCTGGGTGCTGGTCGTATGAATATCTGCAATGAATTATTAATGAAATCTTCAGTTGTTGGTGGAGTTCCTTTAATAGATGCACCTACGTCATGGGAATATTTCAAATGGAAGTTGGAATACGATTCTGAAAGAACACATCCTAACAAAGATTTTTCAAAATTACATGTTGTACGGGGAATTACTAGTTTCCAAAATACAAAACTCAATTGGATTGGAAAGATTCCACCCAAAGGGCTAATTGAGCTTAGAAAAACTGGAGCGATTTCTGAAATAAGAGAAATTTTATCAAAAGGTATAGATGACTTAGTAAATGCAAATGAATTAGACTTTACTGAAACTTCACATAAAGTGTTTAATAATTTAAATTCGGCATTTAATCGGCATCAAGAAAATATAAGAAAGCTGATATCAAAAAAGTGGAAAATCGCAGGTTATGATTTTGGGTCTTGGATAGTTGTAGGTGGTGTAGAAATAGCCTCTGCCTGTATAGGCACACCCTTATTTGGAGGAGCTGCTTTTACAGCTAATCAATTTTTGGATGCTCCAAAAATTAAAGATTTACCAAAGACATTAGAAAAAATTAAAGATGTAAACAAAGAAAAAGAGAAGACGAAAAAATCTCCTTTGGGGCTAATGTTTAAATATAAAGAATAGGATTTAGAATATTCAGTAAAAGAATAAAAGCTACTTAACTTATAAAATTAAATAAAATTGGATAACAACACTATAATTCAGATTACAGCCATAATTTCACCATTTTTAGCTTCTTTTTTAACTTATAAATTTGCCATAAAAAGTAAATTTAAAGATGTTGATATTGAAAAAGAAAGACATCTTCACACTACATTGTCATATCTTTTAACTATTTGGCATGATTTAAAAACTCTTAAATCTTTGACATATATTTTAAAAGATAAATCTGAAGACTTGTTATTTCCAAAGCGATTGTTTTCTGAAATTATTTTAAATGAAAAACTGTTGAACCAAGATAAATTCGATGGTCTCAAGCATTCTATCGAGGGAGTTAAAAAGTATGACGCTATAACCTATTTCCATTTAGAAGGCTTTGGGGAAAATCTAAAAGATATTAAGACAAGATTTATATTTCCATTCTTAAAAGTTGAAAATATCAAAGATTCATTAATTGATATAAGCGCTGGTAAGCTGATAGATCAATCAATAGAAGAGTATGAAGCTGTCATAATTAAAATTGCTAGCTTAATTAACAACAGAACAAAAAAGATATTAATTAATAAGATTACTGACTCAAAAAAAGAAGATGCAAAGAGTGTTATAAATGAATTGAATATTAACTATTATCAGAATATTATGTCGGGAATTCCTGAGAATGAAGTAAGGCCCTCATACGACGAAATTTTGAAAGAATTCAAACCTGAGGAACTTCAAAAAATATCAGAACTACAAATTGATATTTTTAAAAATAATGGGATGCAAAAAATTTTGAAAATCGTTTCTGAAAATCCAGATATCTCTGTTGAAGAAATGATAACCTTATACAATCAAAATAAAGAAAATTGATAGCTATTTATCTCTATACAAATTGGCTTTTACACTTAAGCTTAACTTCATCAATCACTTGAATTATTTTATTTAATGCTAGAATTTTCCCATGAATAATAAGTGTATTATTAAATGTATTATATCCTCTGTGACAAGACTTTATAACATGTGATTGTAAGGATGGGTTCATTACAAAATCATTGTAAGAGTAGGAATTTTTATCTTCAAAAAAATCATTTATAAAATCATCGTAATGCTCAAAAATATTTCTAAACTTTCTACTTTTTAAAACACATTTAGAATCAATATTTAAAAGTTTGCGGAGCTCTTCACCTCTTTGTGCATATTTCCTTTTCGGCCAAAGAATTTTTGAAATATTACTTGATGAAATTAAAATTGATTGAATTGCGGACCAAGTTCCAATATTATCAAATTCCTCTATAGAGTCTTTTAATCGGTTATTAGCATTATCTACAAGATTAGCTTGAAAAATTATTTCTGTTAGAAAAGCTCCTAGTTGATGAAGATTCATGTTTTTCTGTTAATTCTAATGCTCCTATAATACTTTGATTATCACTCAAAGATAAGTGATTGGATATAAATTTATTTACCAATGCCTAGCAACAAAAATCTAACCAAGATTATACGATTTAATTAATATTAAAAAATAATGGAAATTTTATTTCATAAAAAACGATAGCAACACTTATCCTATGATTCAATTCAAAAGTACTATTTACCTTGCTATACGAAGTATTAAGGATCATTAAAACTACTGTCTTTTTTTTTAAATTGAGATTATTTAGCTTCGAAATGGTCGTTTTGGAAAAAGCAGACTATTTATAATAAATAACTAAAATAAAGCACAATTTAATATGAAGATAGTAATTAAAGAAATAGAAATTAATCTAAAGTGGTGGCACTTTGTTCTAATAATAGCAGTACCAATAATTATATTAAAACTGGCTCCAAGTGAAATAGTAAGCCTAATTGAAAATTGGATGAGTTAACTCATATTCATAAAAGTAAAACCCACAATGATTCAAAGGGAAAACCCTTGTTTTAAAACAAATAAAACTTTTAAATTTGAAAGATTTTAAGATGTAGATTAATAGAGAATAAAACAAAACCTCTATTTTTGAGAAGTGAATGTTCATTGAAATAGTTCCAGCGCGCTATAGTGGGACAACGGTAGAAAAAGTGGAAAAGCTCTAAAAAATTGTGGGTAGTTACTATCCATTTGGCTTAAAACATAAAGGGTATAATAACATTATAAACGGCACCGACCATCCTTATGGTTTTGGTGGAAAAGAAGAACAAGATGAACTTGGACTTAGTTGGATAGATATTACTGCTAGGAATTATGATGCTTCATTGGGTAGATGGATGAATATTGATCCTCTTGCTGATCAAATGTATACTTGGTCGCCTTATAATTACTCATATAACAACCCAATTTTTTATTTAGATGATGATGGAAATAGTCCTATCTCTATTTTTGTAAAAATGGCAGCTAAGAAAGGATTGAAAATAGCAGCTAAAAATTTTGTTAAAGATCAAATCAAGAAAAAACTTAAGCAATATTCTACAAAAGCTTGGGGCAAACAACTTCTTGGTGATGCTATAGATTTTGTAGATCATGCAACGAAAACTCAGTGGTGGGAATGGGTTATAGAAGTAATACCTGTAGTTGGAGACGGATACGGAGCTGCAAAATTAGGCGAGCAAGGTTATAAATTATGGAAAGGTCTTGAAAAATTTGAAAAAGTAGCTGAGCTTGGAACAAAAGCTGCTTCAAATGCATGGAAAAAAGTAGGAAGAATTAGTGATATTAAAATTTCAGGAAAGAGTGGCGAACTCTTAAATAAGTATACCACTAAATTTAATAATCAAGGAAGAGGTCTAAACATGAATGATTTAGGTGGAGCTGTAAAAGAAAAGTTTGGATTAAGTAGTAATGGACAACACCTTTTTGAAGTTAATAACTCATTGAAAGGAATGGAAACACAAATGAAAAGTTTAATGAGTGATATTGCTGATGGAAAGTTCAAAAAAGGTGATGCTCTAGACGGTGCGGTTGATTTATTAAATCAAGTGAGGAAACAACATCAGAAAATAAGAAAAGCACTTGATGACGCTGATAATGTTGTAAATGGTTTAGGAAAAATTTAATATAAAATGGATAAAAGTTTAAAAGAATTATTTGAAAAATGGAGAGGAGAAATTCCAAAAGAAGATTACTCTTCACAAGTACAGTTAAGAACATATAATTTATTTTTAAAAAAAATTAATGAGTATGAAATAGATGATCTTAGATTCATGATAGGTCAACAATATGGGCTTAAATATTTATTACCTATAGCTATAAATTATCTTGAAGAAGATATTATGACTGAGGGATTATATTATGAAGGTGATTTATTAAATGCTGTTTTTCATATTCCAAAATATTTTTGGAAAAAAAATCTAAAAAGCTACAGCAAAATTTATGAAATCCTACTAAATAATAAGAGTATTATTGATGATTTAAATACAGAATTTGAAGCAAATAGAGATTTAATTTCTGACCGTGAAAAATTTCTTAAAATTCTTATTAATAAAGGTAATGCTTTATAATAATCATTGGTAGTGACCCAAATTAGGACATAGCTTAAAAATAGAATTTAAATAATTGAAAAACAGTGATTAACAGAAATGTTAGTTGCTGTTTTTTTTGCGTTTATTGGTATATAGATAAGAGACAAAACCCTGCTACGTCCAAAGCACTTTTATAATAACGTGTCCCTTAAATGGGAATTGATATAGAAACGCCTGTTAATTCAGGTGTTTCCGTTTTCTACTAACTGATACAAGTTTTACAACTACTATTTTTATTTTGTTGTATTCGTAATAGTCTTTGGTTTTTAAAATCACTTTTATATTGGTTAAAATTTATGGGCTTATTGTTATAAGTTTCAAAAGGTGTATTACCACCTAAAGATTTTTGAGGTCTTATAGGTTTTTACAGCTCTGCTACGTCCAAAGCACTTTTAAAATAACGTGTCCCTTATTTGTATAATAAGCAAATACCAGAAAAAAGACTTTTTCTAAAAAACGCCTGTTAATTCGGGCGTTTTTGGTTAGTTTTATAAAACTCTAAAATCAAATAACTTTTTATAAAATATCAATAATGAAATTTAAACTTATATACATCTTATCTATAATATCTATTAGTCTAACTGCTCAAAACTTTAGTGGCGAAATAGAATATCAAATTAAAGTAGTCCCTAAGAATGACACATTTAATATAGATTCATTATTGAATTTAAAGAACGGTTCTGTTGCAAAATATTTAATAAAAGAAAGTCAATACAAAACAACCTATTTTAAAGATAATGTTGAGACATACTCATATACCTATGAAGATATTTCTAAACGCATGTATGACAATGATGCAGAAAATGCATATATCACTTACCGAGATTCTAGAAAAGCTAACTTCAACTATAAAGGGTCTAAAATATATACCGATAGTACTGATGTTATTTTAGGTAGAGAATGTTTTATGGTTGAGTATGAGTCAGATTATGGAAAATCTAGAACTTACTACTCTAACGAAGTGAAAGTGGATTATGATTCGTTTGTGGGGCATAAAGTCGGTAACTGGTATGAGAAACTTAAAGAAGTTGATGGATGTATTTCTATAAAAACCATTACAGAATTTGATGAATATTATGAAATACAAGAAGCGGTAAAAATTACTCCACGAACAATAGATGATAGTGAATTCTCATTACCGAGCGACAAAATTATAGCTGCATCATATACTGCATTAGATAAAAGAATTGAATTAAAGCGACCTAGTCAAGATAAAATTAATTGTTATTTAGGGAAGGTACAGGATGCTGTAAACAAAACTAATATTGATAAACCTATCACGAGTTATGTGAGTTTCATTGTTGCAAGTAATGGTGATTTAAAACATATTGAGCCATTAGAAAGAGATAATCAAGAATTATATAAAGTGGCCATGGATATTATTAAGAATTGTGATTTTGAATTTTTACCTGGTGAAATAGATGGCACACCAGTAAGTTCATTAACTTACTTTCCTGTTGAATTTAAGCCAAAGAAATAATTTGTATAATTTAGAAACATGAGAAAATTACTTTGTCTACTGCTCTGCTACATTCAAAGCAGTGTACGGTAGTCTAGTAAAACTGGTGCTTTTGAAAAAAAGCTGCTGGAGCAGTGATGTTTGGTTATGGTGTCGGTTCTTTTGGTCGTCAGTTTAATATTGTAAATTCTGGCATCATCTATTATAATAGAAACAGAACTCCTGCTGCTCCTCCTATAAAGGAGCAACCAACTATAACTTCAGAAAGAATAAAAATTAAACATTAATGAAGCAAATCAGTGTAATACATATATTGATTTTTCTCATTGTTACATGGGGAATTATCAACACTTTTAATATAAATCCATATATAATAGTAATTTTAAAGTTAATCACTATTCTTGGTTTTGCTTACATTCTTTTGATAAAAAAAGGGAAGAATTATAAAAAAATCAAATTTAAAATCCTTAAAAAAACTATAGAAATAATTAACCCTCATTTTGTATTATTTATTTTTTAGGCTACTTCATTACAGATAAGATGTACTTAAATTTTTTAGAGTTTAATACAATCATAACGATTGGTGTTATTTTCATTTTTATTAAATTAATTCATTTAAAGGTTGGTGATGGTAATGGTACAGATTAGTTGATGGTCTAATTTTTAAACACAAACAATTGTAAAACAACACATTAAAATATAATTTTAGTTGTAAAGAGATGGACGTAAAGTTCATCTCTTTCTTTTTAATCATATTTTATAGCTCATTTTGCAATCTATTTTATATTCTTAAAACTAACACTATAAGTCTCATTATTAGACTTTTAACATTTAATGTCGCCTATATTTTGTATATTGGTGAAGCTACTAAACTAAAACAATCCCTTTTTGCACACTTGTATAGTCTTTTTATACAACTATAGTGGTGTCTTAAAACTTTCCTCCAAAACGATGTTTAATTGTATTAGTAACTAAATCATATATAATTATGCCAACACAAACAATTTGTATCAGCGGTACCTCAAATGGTACTGGATGGAGCTGGAATCTTTCTGGTATAGGATTACCAAGCTCACAAGTAACAACTGGAGGTGTACCCAATGGTGGTAGTGCTACGGATATGGCCCGTCATTGGGTTGATAGCATTAATGGAGTACAAGGAAACCCACCAGCTTATGTCGCAAGATTTTTAAGAACTGATGAGGACGGACGCGCTTATTTTTCAATCACAGCACGTCGTAAATTTAGATTTGGAGTTAATGATTGTACAATAACAGGAAACCCTAGAGGTTGTAGTTTTAATCCTACTGTTTTAGATATTACGCCACCTGAAGCTAATGGAGATTCTAAGTTATTATGGTCTATAATCTTAAATATTTTCCTTGCTATTATCATTATGCTACTTATCTTTTTAAAATAGCATATTCTTTTCCTTAAAGTAAAGATGCCAGAAAAGGATTTTTAAATAAATCCTTTTTCTCTGGCTCTAGTTAACAAATCTCTATCTGTTGCTTTATCTAAGCAAAAGATGTCTTTAAGTTTTCGTTTTCTATATTCTACAGAACTATTAGATAGACAAACAAGCTTTGGTATTTCTTTCATTCTTATGCCTATTGATAGATAGTGTAATATGGATTTATCAATTTTATCTATAACTATATTATGTGCTAAGCGCTTTCTAATAAAACGTAATACACTTTTGCTATAATAAGGTGGCTCTATAAGTACAGTTTCAATTGCTTTTGTGAGTTCTTTGTAGTCTATATCGCTTTTAATTAATAAACATTCTGGATTTATTGTTTTTAGTACAGAGTGCATGTGCATATTATTTCTGTAAGAGGAGAATAATATAAGTTTTGCCTTTGGGTTTGCTAAGCGAAGCTTACTATTTACATCATCAGTCAGTACTAATTCATTACTATTACATGGCGGAATATTAATATTTAGTAACATAATATCTATAGCAGGATTAAGCGCTATATGTTTTATAGCTTCACTATAGTTTCTTATAACTCTTAAATTAAAATCTCTGGTCGTATTGCTAAGACTCGTAAATGCATTTGTTAATACATCTACAAGCAGATATTCATTCTCTACAATAAGGACATTAACAATTTTCATTTTTTGATGATTAGTTTGTTATAAGATGCAATTTGTAAGAAAAGGTTGCTTCTTATTTATTTAATAACTTAAAAATAGGTAAGTTATTATTCAGAAACATCTGATAATGAGTAAAGACCTTATTTCAATTCGGTAGCTACAAGTTTGGATGAGTTAATAACTGAAAACAAGGGAAAACCCACAATATAACTAAGGGAAAACCACAAGACTATATGCGACTTTTCATTTAGCTTTAATCACTAAAATTAGAGTACTAATGAGAAAATATATTGTATTGTTACTATTTACAATTTCAATAATGTCTTGCGAAGATATTATTGAAACCGAGGACATCTCCCAAGAGCAAGTTACCATACTTGCACCTACAAATAATGCCATATTAAACCTGTCTCAAATACGGTTTACATGGCAATCTGTTGCGGATGCGGACAACTACAAATTGCAAATAGCGACACCAAACTTTATTGAAGCCATACAAATCCTTGAAGACACACTAGTGGCTACAACAGAATTTGATAAAAACTTAGATACTGGTAATTACGAGTGGCGCGTTAAAGCATTAAACTCTGCTTACGAAACCACATATACATCGCAAAACTTTACCGTTGAAAACTAAGAAAAAAACATACAGCCTTCTTGTCATAGTCATTGGTGTTTGGGGATATATTGGTTATCAGATTATTGATGCTTTAAATCCTAGTATACCTGAGTATAAACAAGCCAAGCCCATGTTTAAAGACAATTACGAATACGAAAGTAAAATAGATACATTTTCTATACAAAAAGTAGCTAGAGACCCTTTTTTGGGCACTATGCATACACCTAAATCAGAAAATAGACAAGAAGTGCAAAAAACGCCAAAAACAGTATGGAAGCCTATTGAATATCTAGGCTTAATTGCTAACCAGAATGATAAAGACAAGGTGTTTATTGTATCTATTAGTAAACAACAAGTGCTATTAAAACAAGGCAAAACACATGATAGTATTAAGCTTGTAAGAGGTGATGCAAAAAAGATTACACTTAGGTACAAAGGCAAAAATAAAACCTTTAAGCTAAAATCATGACGATTAAAAAACTTAATGCAGGTGCTTTACAGTTAGTAACATTTATAACCGTTGTTATTGCTTTGCTTTTAGGGTGTTTTATCTTATTAGTGCATACGCAAAAGCAGTTTAGAGTAAAATCTTATCTACTCACAGATACCATACAAAATGCAGATAAAGGTATTTCGTTTGCGCTTAAAAATAGCTCTACAAAGCAAGACAGTGTAGCGCTACTTTTGGATAATGATGCTACAGTAAAACTAAAAACAGCGTTTTGGGGGACTTTTTTAAAAGTTGGAGTTAGCTCTAAATTCAAAAATTTTAAGTTTAAAAAAACAGCACTTCTCGGCAGTAAGCAACCTTTAAAACAAAGCGCATTATACCTAAAAGAACATAATAAGCCTTTGGTCTTAGTTGGTAACACCAAGATAAAAGGAAACACTTACTTACCTAGACAAGGTGTGAAATCCGGGAATATATCTGGCCAATCGTATAACGGTCATCAATTTGTAGATGGTGTTACAAAAACCATACAGCAATTCCCTAAACTGAGTTTTCAAACGCGTAATTACATACAGAACATTCATGAGTTTTATAATTCTAAAAAAGACTTAGAGTCTTTTCAGATTAAGTCTGGTAGCAGCGTTTCAAATTCGTTCGAGAAACCCACGTTATTTCATTTTAGTATTAATGATATTTTCTTAGATAATATTACAGTTCAAGGGAACCTTGTTATCCAATCGGATTCTAAAATAACTATAAGTGATTCTGCAATATTAAAAGACATTATTCTTATTGCACCTAAAATAGAAATAGCTGATAAGGTAAAAGGAACATTCCAAGCCTTTGCTACAGAGCATATTCTGGTTGGGAAAGATTGTAATCTCAGTTATCCGTCTGCATTAGTGTTAGCTAAAAATTATTCAAAGCAATTTGAAGAGAATAATATTATTGAAATAGATTCTGGCACAAAATTACAAGGCAATATCATCTTGCTTGGCAGAAAAGGGTCTAAAAACTATAACCCACAAATAGCATTAAATACAAACACAATTGTTGAAGGAGAAGTCTATTGTGAGCAAACATTAGAGCTTAAAGGCAAAGTGTACGGCACTGTATTTACAGATGCTTTTATAACCAGAGCCAATGGGTCTTATTATCAAAACCATTTGCTAAATGCTGAGATAAATTCTAAAAAACTAGACTTAGAATATATTGGTTTACCCATTACAAACACAGAGAAAGGCGTTGCTAAATGGTTATACTAAAAAAAATAAAAGCAGCAACGCTGATGGAAACCTTGGTGGCTACAGTAATAATTGTCGTGGTGTTTATGATGGCCAGTCTTATTCTTAACAATACCTTCTCCAACCAAATTAAAAATAACAGATATCAACTTAATAATTATATCCACGAATTAGAGTACCAATACTTATCTGATAAGATGAGTTTACCGTATCAATCAGAATACAAAGACTGGGAAATCTCTATTTATACTAAAGATGAAGAATCTAAAGAAATAATTATTTCAGCGATACAAAAAGACACACAAAAGCAAGTAATACAAACGATTTATGCGCATTGACAAAAAAATATCGGCAATGACCATAAACGAAATGCTAGTGGTTATCATAGTCTCTACTATTGTTATAGGCATGGCTTTTTCTGTGTTGCGTATGGTACAGAAACACATGTGGTCTATCCAAAAACATATCTCTGCAAATACGACAACAGTGCGTTTAGAACAATCGCTCTGGGTAGATTTTAATAGGTATAACAGCATTAGTTATGATGCAGCTGAGTCTATATTAGTATTTAAATCTGAGATAGATTCCGTTACCTATAAATTTATTGAAGAATCGGTTATAAAAGCTAGGGACACATTTAAGCTTGACGTAAAAAGCAAACATCCTTTCTTTAATGGCAATGCTATTACATCTGGAGCAATAGATGCCATTAAATTATACATAGGTAAGCCAGAACGAGAAAAATCGCTTTTTATCTACAAGCGTAAAGCTGCAAATCAATTTATGAAGTAATGGCATTTGACTTAACCAATATAGAACAATCAAAATCTAAAGCTGTTGCTAAAGACAAACCTTCTATTCTTGAAAAAGAGATTGTAATTTTCAGCAGACCTTTTTCTAATAAAGTAAAAGAAGATTTCTATGCAGAACTTAGTGTATTACTTAATGCAGGTGTTAATCTAAAAGAAGCACTTGAGTTATTACTAAATTCTCAAAAAAAGAAACAAAATAAGGATGTATTAAATACGATGCTTAAAGCAATAGTTTCTGGTCAGAGCCTATCTGAAGCTGTAGAAGGTTTAAAACCATTCTCTAAATACGAGTACTACTCTTTAAGGATTGGAGAAGAAACGGGAAGAACAGCTGAAATTACAAATCAGTTAGGAGATTTCTTTGCTCGTAAAAATGAGCAACGCAGACATCTTGTTAATGGGTTGACATATCCGGCTATAATACTATCAACAGCACTACTAGTAGTTATATTTATGCTACAATTTGTTGTGCCTATGTTTCAAGATATTTTTAAACAACAAAATGTTGAGCTCCCTGGAATTACACTTTTTGTTGTGTCTCTATCTAAAGGAATCCAGAATTATGGATGGCTTATCTTTTTGGTATTCCTAGGATTGATTGTCTCATCTAGATTACTAAAAAATAATCTGAAATACCTAAAACTAAAAGACTTGATATTCAGTAAAATTCCTTTTGTGGGCGATTTTATTAAAACCGTTTACTTATCTCAATTTACACAGGCAGTAGCATTATTGACGGCTTCAAAAGTACCAGTAGTTAATAGTATTCAATTGGTAAAGCAAATGATACGTTACCAACCGCTAACGCATGCTTTAGAAGCTGTTGAACTAGAACTTTTAAAAGGAAAACCTTTAAGCAAAAGTCTATCACAACACCAACTGTTTGATGATAAAATGATTGCATTAGTTAAAGTTGCTGAAGAGACCAACCAAACAGAGTTTATGTTCAATAGACTTAATCAACAATACAATGCCAAAGTGCAACAGCGTTCTAAATTATTATCTACAATTTTAGAGCCTTTTATTATTCTTGTTGTTGGAATTTTTGTTGGATTTATTTTGGTTGCTATGTATTTACCTATGTTTAGATTAAGTAGTGTGATTGGTTAGAATTGTTTTCAATACACCAAGTTTTATAAATAAAAACGGTTTAGCGTTAACTAAACCGTCAGTTTTAGGTGATTTAAATTTTGTAGCGAGAACGAGATTTGAACTCGTGACCTCCGGGTTATGAATCCGACGCTCTAACCAACTGAGCTACCTCGCCAATTGCGGGTGCAAATATAAAAACAAATTCGGCTAAGACAAACATAAGGTTCTAAAAAAAATAAATTTGTCTTTATGTTTTAATCTACACTTATATTATATATATTGAGCAAATAATATATGACTTATATGGACGATAAAATTAAGTACGAATTAGAATTCCCAATACACGCTTCTCCTCAGTTATTATTTCAGTATATATCAACACCTTCTGGTTTATCAGAATGGTATGCAGATAATGTGAATAGTAGAGGAGAACTATTTACCTTTATTTGGGATGGTAGTGAGGAACAAGCAAAATTGTTGCTTAAAAAGAGTGCTGAACGTGTTAAATTCCGCTGGTTAGAAGATGAAGAAAATGGTAATACATATTATTTTGAAATAAGAATTCAAGTCGATGAAATCACCAAAGATGTATCATTAATGATTACAGATTTTACAGAGGAAGATGAAATTGAAGAGTCAAAAATGTTGTGGGAAAATATGATTGGTAGCTTAAAGCAAGTTTTAGGATCTACATAAAAGTTTTAAGACATACAAACCTTATCTTTGTCCTGATTATATTCGGGACTTTTTTATGATAAATATAAATGGGAATTTAATTAGCTCTAAAGCGGCTAAAGTTTCAATAGAAAACAGAGGATACAAGTACGGCGATGCCCTGTTTGAAACGCTTAAAGTAGTCAATGGCAAAATCTTTTTTTTAGAAGACCATTATTTTAGATTAATGGCATCTATGCGTATTTTGCGTATGGAGATTCCTATGAATTTTACCATGGAGTTCCTTGAAGAAGAAATTTTAAAAACTGTTGAAGCTAATAATTTATCTCAAAACACTGCTAGGGTAAGGCTTAATGTAGATAGAGGAGAAGGTGGTAAATATTTACCTAATGAAAGTAATACAATAGGTTATAATATTGTTGCAGAAACGTTAAACAATCCTTTTTATCCTGTAAACCCATTTGAAAACTATATTGTTGACCTTTACAAAGATTATTACATGGCACCTGGATTGCTTTCAGGATTAAAATCTAATAATAAAGCCCTTCAAGTTATAGGTAGTATTTATGCAAAGGAAAATGAACTGAGTAATTGTTTGGTATTAAACACAAATAAAAGCGTAATAGAGGCTTTAAATGGGAATCTTTTTTTAGTAAAAGGTGATGTTATAAAAACACCACCTCTAGAAGATGGTTGCTTAAAAGGGATTATGCGGAAACAAATCTTAGAGTTGTTACAAAACAATCCTAACTATAATATTGAAGAAGCTTCTATTTCCCCTTTTGAACTTCAGAAAGCCGATGAACTTTTTATTACTAATACTATAGTCGGTATACAATCCATTGGTCAGTATCGCAAAAAGAAATATGTAAATATAACAGCAGAAGCTATTATTAAAATGTTGAATGTAAAATTACGCTTGGCTTAATTGTAACTTGGATTTTCTGGGGCATTGGACCAAATGGAATATTCACCACCAAGCTCTAGCATTTTTTCTTTCCAAAACTCATTACAACATTTCGATATAATACTGTTGTTATAATTGTTTTTAGAAACAAACCAAGCATGAGAATCTAATTCGTTTTTAAGTTGTTTTTCTTCCCAACCAGAATATCCTAGGAAAAACTTGATATCTTCAGAAGTTATTTTACTTGAATTTATAAGTTCAAGAACAGTACTAAAATCGCCTCCCCAAAAAATACCTTGAGATATCTCAATACTATTAGGGATTAATTCTGGAGATTTATGAATAAAATAAAGATTATCTTGTTCTACTGGACCACCATTGTATACTGGAAGTTCAGAATCGGTACCTTCAATAAGGTCTTTTAGATTGTAATCTAACTTTTTATTGAGTATAAAACCTACTGAACCTAAGTTGTTGTGATCAGCCAAAAGAATAACAGCTCTATTGAAAGATAAATCTCCAATAATAGATGGTTCAGCAATTAGTAAACTCCCTTTTTCTGGCTTTTTCACGGTGGCGTAGGATTTCTGCTACTTAAAGTTACTATTTTTTTTTGGATAAGCAATTATTTTAAAAGTCAATTTAAATCATAAAAAAAGCCTGCTAAACTAGCAGGCTTTAATATCTTAAACAAATCAAGCTTAGTTTACAGCATCGCTTAAGTCAGAACCTGCCTTAAACTTTACTACATTTTTCGCTTTGATTTTTATTGTTTTTCCTGTTTGAGGATTTCTTCCGTCTCTTGCAGCTCTTCTAGTAACTGACCAAGAACCAAAACCTACTAAAGATACACGGTTACCTTTTTGTAAAGATCCCTCGATATCAATTAATAATCCGTCTAATGCTTTCTTAGCTGCAGCTTTTGTGATACCTGCATTTTCAGCCATACTGTTTACTAAATCTGTTTTGTTCATAAAATGTTAAATTTAAATTGTTAAATATTAGGTTTTCAACATAAATGTTAAAATCTGTAACAAATTTATACGTATAATCCATTCATGCAAGTATTAGCCCAGCAAATACGGGGTTTTGTTAATAACTTAATGCATTTGTTAATAAAGGCGTGTGTTTTATCGATTTTTTACTAAAACCTAATAACAATAAGGGTTTAGAGCATTTTTGCATTTTTTTCAAATTCAAAACCATTTAATAAAGACTTTGAATCCATTTTTCGCTTATTAGGAAGTTGCAATTCTTCGACTTTGATATATCCATTTTTACAAGCCACTTTTATTTCATTTTCTGAAATTTTGATAGCCCCATTTTCATAATTATGTAATTCAGTAATTTTTGAAACCGCATATACTTTTACAGACATGTGTTCCTCATTTCCATTGTCTAAATAGCACCATGCCGTCGGAAATGGATTTAATCCGCGTATCTTATTATATATATGGTCTATATTTTGGTTCCAATCTATTTTACAATTCTCTCTATTGAGCTTGTATGCTGTTTTTAAATCTTTGTCTTTGGGTTGTATAGTTGTAATTACCTTGTCTGCTTCAATTTGTTTTACAGTTTTAATAACAAGCCCGCTTCCAATAGTCATTAACTTATCGTGTAACTCTCCAACAGTTTCTTTTTCTGAAACGAAAACCTCTTGCTTCATTATTATAGCACCTGTGTCAATTTTTTCGTCAATAAAGAAGGTGGTAACTCCAGTTTTCTCTTCACCATTAATTATAGCCCAATGTATTGGTGCTGCACCTCGATAGTTTGGTAGGAGTGAAGCATGTAAATTAAATGTACCATATTCTGGCATTTGCCAAACCACTTTCGGGAGCATTCTAAAGGCGACTACAATTTGTAAGTTGGCATGTAGTGCTTTTAATTTGTCTACAAACACTTCAGATTTAAGATTTGTAGGCTGCATAATTTTTAGGTTATTAGCTACGGCAAATTCTTTTACAGCCGATGCTCTTAGTTTTCTTCCACGTCCTGCAGGTCTATCCGGTGCTGTAATAACACCAACGACATTATAATTATAGTCTATGAGCTTTTTTAAGGTAGCAACAGCAAAATCTGGAGTTCCCATAAAAACAATTCTTAAGTTTCTTTGCTTTGTCATTTGAGCTTGTATGTGTTTGTTGCAGTAATAACTATGGTTTCATCTTCAGTAAGTGAAGATAACACTTGTAATAGTTCTGCTTGGCTGCATTGTATTTGATGTAATAATTCTCTTGAAGACCTATCTTTTTCTTTTAATAAGTCTAATATGTTTTGTTGTATTGGCTGAGTAGATTGTTCTTGAATATTCTTTTTATTAGACATACAAACTGAGCAATGTCCACAATCTTCTGTTGATGTTTCGTCAAAATAATTGAGCAATTGTACACTTTTACAAACAGACTCACTATTGGCATAGTCTATAACATTTTGTATTTGTTGCTTTTTTAGTTGCTGCTGTTGCTCTATAATATGTATAATTGGGTTTATTGTCTTTTCGTCCTCACGGGGCTTAATAAAGGTAATTTCTGAATCTGTATTGGCAATATTTAAGTCTATAATATTATGAGCTTCTATATTTTTTAAAATAGCTAATAATTGTTTAGTAGTAATCTCCGCTTTGGTAGAAACTAAGTCAATATCTATTTTGGTAGGGTGATCCAAAATACCACCATAAGTTCTCAAAAGGGCTTTTATAGGTTTGTTTTGAGACTTGTTTTGCTCTAAATATTTGAATATCTCAGTATTTGATATTTTGAATTGTACCGTTGTTTTAAAATTAAACCGTTGATCTAATGAAATAATGCTATTACTATCTAAAATTTTCAAAGCATTAAAAGTCAATGTCTTCTTTAGCTGGTAAATATGACAAAACGTTTTAAAATTAAGCTGATGCAGTGTGTTTTGACCTTCACCATAAGGTATTTGAAAGTAGCTACATAATTTTTTGTATACATACCTTATAACATCTATTGATGGTAAGGTGCTTAAAAATTGAGATTTAAGTTTATCCTCATCTACATTTTTCTTTAATATAACTGCTACAGCACTTTTGCCATTACGTCCGGCGCGTCCGGCTTCTTGATAATAACTTTCTAAACTTTCAGGTAAATTATAATGAATAATACTTTTTACATCTGCTTTATCAATTCCCATACCAAAAGCAGTAGTAGCCACCATAATTGGTTTTTGATTATTCATCCAGAGATTTAGACGTTCAGTTTTTTGGATGTTTGTTAATCCGCCATGATAGAAGGTAACTTCAAATCCTTTTGATTCTAAATAATTACAAATGTTTACAGTTGCTTTTCTGCTTCTAGCGTATATAATAGAAGCGCCTTTGTTTTGGTTTAGAATAAACTCAAGATGGTAGTTTTTATCTTCAGTTTTTATAACCTGATAACTTATGTTTTTTCTAACAAAAGACCCTTTAAATATTTTGGCATCTATAAAGTCTAATGATGCCATTGTATCATCTATAACTTTAGATTTAGCGGTAGCTGTTAATGCAATGCAATTAACAGTTGGTTGAAGTTCTCTTAGTTTTGAAATGCTTTGATATGCGGGCCTAAAATCGTTTCCCCATTGGCTAATACAATGTGCCTCATCTACAGCAATAAGATTAACGTTCATACGCTGAATACGCTCTTGAACTAGGGTTTGTTGCAAACGTTCTGGAGATAGGTATAAGAATTTATAATTCCCGTAAACACAATTGTCTAATTGGGTGTCTAAATCTGAATATGATAATCCTGCAGAAATGGACATGGCTTTAATGCCTTTTTGTTTCAGCGTGTTTACCTGATCTTGCATTAATGCAACCAAAGGTGATATCACAATGCATATTCCAGGTTTTATAAGTGCAGGAATTTGAAAACAAACGGATTTTCCACCGCCAGTAGGCAATAGAGCAAAGGTATCATTACCATAAAGTACAGACGTTATAATTTCCTCTTGTAAAGGTCTAAAAGAGGTGTGATTCCAGTAACGCTCTAATACTTCAATAGGGTGCATATTAAAGTTTTGATTGAGTAATAATAAAATCGGTCCTTTCTTCAATAGAACCAAAAGGTACTTCGATTATAGAATAATCAAATGCTTGATACGTTGCTTTTAGTTTATGATAGATGTCAACGGCTTGTTCAAAGGTTTCAAATCGTTCGCCATCGTCAGTGTAAATAGCTTCCCAAGGCGGTAACAAAAATATTTTATTGTATTTATAAGTTTTGCAAATTGTATTAAAAGCATCACTTATTGGTTGATCAAAGTAAGACATATAAGCTAAAACATCTGGAATACCTCTGTCAAAAAACACTTGTTTTTCTTTAGCATTTTTTGCAGCATCAAAATCATCAATCCTAAGATTAATGAGGTTTGTGTTAAACGCATGAGAATCCGAAACTAATGCAATTGGGTTTGAGTGTATATCTTTAATATCGCCCGAGTCTTTGGCTTTTGCGGTAAGTTTTCTTATAACTTCTTCAAAACAGTAATAACCTCTTGATGCTAAATCATCAATTATTGCAGTTTTTCCTGTGGCAGGTCCACCAGTAATTACTATTCGTTCTATATTCAAAATGGCAATGTTTTTGCTGTAAAATTCGTAATAAAATATTAGACAGAAAAATATAAAGTTAACCGTATCTTTGCAGTTCAAAAATTGATTATGAGTACACCAGATAAATCAGAAGCATTCTACAAGAAATTAAAAGTACAATTACAAGACACGACCCTTTGGCCGTCAGAGTATTTGTATAAGTTTATTGTAGTCACAGATGCATCCAAAATAAAGAAATTAAGCAACTTGTTTGACAATCAAGGTGCTGTAATAACAACAAAAGAATCTAAAAACGGAAAGTATACAAGCGTATCAATTAACGTTAAGATGAAAAACCCTGATGCTGTAATTGTTAAGTACAAAGAAGTTGCCGAAAAAATTGAGGATGTTATTTCTTTATAATGTTGGTGTAGGTATCTAAAATTTTGTACTTTGCGACAGAACCAGTAACTACAGGTTTATACTTTATTTACTACACATTTTTACAATTTTGATAGACGATTTAGAATACAATACTGAGCGTGAGCATTTAATTATTCCAGAATATGGACGTCATCTGCAAAAGATGATTAATCATGCAAAATCACGCGAAACAAAAGAAGAACGTAACAAATTAGCAAAAGCGATCATATCTGTAATGGGTAATTTGCAGCCGCATTTAAGAGACGTTCCAGATTTTCAACACAAACTTTGGGATCAGTTATTTATTATGGCTGATTTCGATATTGATGTCGATTCGCCCTATGACGAACCAGAGCGCGAAGTCATACACGCACGGCCAGAGCCTTTAAAATATCCACAAAACTTTCCTAAATATCGTTTTTATGGGAATAACATAAAAACAATGATTGATGTGGCGATTACATGGGAAGATGGCGAAATGAAAGAAGCATTAACATATACGATTGCTAACCACATGAAAAAGTGTTTCCTTAATTGGAATAAAGACACGGTTGAGGATGCTGTGATTTACGATCACCTTTTCGAACTTTCTAATGGGGCATTAAATCTTAAGAATAGCGAAGAAGAATTAAGTGACTCTAATAGCTTATTGCGCACTAAATCCAAATACGGAAACAAGAGCAGTAATAAGAAGAGTAATAACAAGAAGAAATATTCCAACAACAGAAAACGTTACTAAAAACGTATGGGAACATTTAAAATAGAAGGCGGCCACCAACTTAAAGGCGATATCACGCCCCAAGGTGCAAAAAACGAAGCATTACAAATCTTATGTGCCGTTTTACTAACTCCAGAAAAAATTACCATTGATAATATCCCAGATATTGTTGATGTCAATAAGCTTATAAAACTGTTGAGTAATCTTGGTGTTGAGGTCGAGAAACTTGGTGCAAATAAATATTCATTCAAAGCAGAAAATGTAAATCTTGAATACTTGGAGTCTGAAGCTTTCAAAGTTGAAGGTCGTGGGCTTAGAGGTTCTATTATGATTGTTGGACCAATGTTAGCGCGTTTTGGTAAAGGATATATTCCTAAACCAGGTGGTGATAAAATTGGCCGACGTCGTTTAGACACCCATTTTGAAGGCTTTATTAACCTAGGCGCTAAATTTAGATATAACAGAGAAGATTATTTCTATGGCGTTGAAGCAGACGAGTTAAAAGGTACATATATGCTTTTAGACGAAGCTTCTGTAACTGGTACAGCAAACATTGTAATGGCAGCAGTTTTAGCCAAAGGCGAGACCACTATATATAATGCCGCCTGTGAACCTTATTTGCAACAGCTTTGTAAAATGCTGAATAGAATGGGCGCTAAAATTACTGGCGTAGGTTCTAATATGTTAAAGATTGAAGGTGTTGAAAACTTAGGCGGAACAGAGCACAGAATGCTTCCAGATATGATTGAAATTGGTAGTTGGATTGGTCTAGCTGCTATGACAAAAAGTGAACTGACGATTAAAAACGTGAGTTGGGATGACCTTGGTGTTATACCAAGTGTTTTCCGTAAAATAGGAATTACATTAGAGCGAAAAGGTGATGATATTTATGTACCTGCGCACAAAGATGGTTACGAAATACAAAGCTATATTGATGGTTCTATCTTAACCATTGCTGATGCACCTTGGCCAGGATTTACACCAGACTTATTAAGTATTGTTTTAACGGTATTAATACAAGCTAGAGGTGAAGCTGTAGTACATCAGAAGATGTTTGAAAGTCGCTTATTCTTTGTGGATAAGCTGATTGATATGGGTGCGAAGATTATTCTATGTGATCCACACAGAGCAACAATTATTGGTCACGATTTTAAATCGCAACTAAAAGCTACGACAATGACATCACCAGATATTAGAGCAGGTGTGTCATTGTTAATTGCAGCACTTTCAGCAAAAGGAACATCGACTATTCATAATATTGAGCAAATCGATAGAGGTTATGAAAACATTGACGGACGTTTAAGAGCTATTGGTGCTAAAATTGAACGTTTAGAAGGAAATTAAAATCTGTACGTTCGAGCGCAGTCGAAAATTATATAAATCAAAAGCTTCAAGATATCTTGAGGCTTTTTTTATTCACTATAAAATAGGCAACAATTATATTTGGAACCCAAGCTAACCAAGCCACAATTGGATAGCCTTTGCTAAAGCCAATTGTAGAAATAAGAATGGGTAACCAAATTCTTAAAGTTACTGCAGAGAAACATGCGGCGTAACTGTAAATCATTAGTTTTTGGTGTAGTTGTACGTTCTTGTTTTTTATAGCTTTAAGTGCCCAAAATGTTGTGGTTAGCCATATAATTGCAAGAGATAGAAAACCTATAATACTTACCATTCCGCCAGTGGCAAAAAGAGCAATATAAACACCACAAGAACCACTGATAATTACAGAGATTATATAAGCTTTACCAATTTTTCTATGGAGTTTTAGATTCTTATTTCTGAGTTTTTTATTGAATTGTAACCATCCAATTAGTAAAGCAATGCCTCCAAGGATTATGTGCCCATAAAAGGCAATATTCCATAGTGTATCTGCTAGTAACTCGTTAGATTTAGAACTTAATAATCCAAAATGTCTATCGATGATAAAATAAATTATGGGATATAAGCCTATAGCTGAAGAAAGGATACCTAATAGTACCCAAGACAATTTTTTGTACATGATTTTTGATTGGTTGATTGACATGTAAAAGAGTCTTTAAAAACCAAAGTGTTACAGTTTTGAAATAAATTTAGTAAAAAGATTGAAGTTCCAATTAGGTATTCAGCCGCAATGAACTATGCGCGTTGTTGTACGTAGTTTTTTTATTTTAATAAATATGCTAATATTATTGCAATCGAAATGTAAAATATCATTCCAAATATTCTCATTTCAGACGCTTGCTTAATTTTACGTTCAAATCCGAATTTTTTAAATCGTTCTATTTCAGATTCATTAAAGTCGGTGTTTTTCCATCTGTTGAGTTTAGCAAAACCAATTGGAATGAAAAAGAAACTCAAAGCCTCTGAATTACTCAAAGGTGCATTTTTGCGTTTTTCGGCATTTTCCTTTTCGATGTTCATTCTATATTAAATATTCACTGTGTATCAGGAATTCATTAGTTCCAAAAATTCCATTTCGATTTAGTCGCTACTCCTAAAATCAGTTTTCTTGCTTCTCTTGCTTCGGTCACAGACTTTTAATCAAAGCCAACAACTTGGGATTTAAAAATAACTGTTTCAGTCTCACAGTCATTTAGTAGTT
>SHBX01000031.1 GCA_004211785.1 Winogradskyella sp. | reverse complement strand
CAGATTTTGATAAATTTTAACCTAACAAAACGTTAATTAAACAAGTTTGCAATTTCTGGAGTTATTCGTGTTGGGCCTTGTGTGCTTTTATCCAAAAGGCACCATTTAGTTTCTGATGTTATGATAAGCTTTCCTGAGGTTTGGTTATGCATTTCAACTTTTCGGATAGAGGTAACGCCTTCAGAAGAATCTACAAATGTTTTAATAAGAATATGGTCTCCCAAAAATGCTTGCCCTTTGTAATCTATAGTATGCTTTACCAAAAACCAATAGTAGCTATCTAATATCTCTTTTGAAGCATTTTTTAGCCAATGCGCTTCTGCAATATCTTGCACCCATTGTACATAGCGCACATTATTGACGTGATTGAGTTGATCTAAATCTGTTTTGGAAACGGTTATTTCTTTTTGGAAGATTTGCACTAAGGATATTTTACATACCAAAAATATGAAATTGTTATTACTCTCTTTTTGATTTCCTTTTTAGCTTTCTTTTCAATTTTTTTGCGAAGCGCTCAGCTTTCCATTTTAAACGTTTTTGTTGGTTGTTTAACCTCCATTTTGCATTTCTTTTTTTACGCTTTTCTATTCTTGCTTCTCTTTCTTCTTTTGTTAAGTATTGTTCTATATATTCAGAATCATAACTAAATGCTCCACCGACAATTACTATCTCACCCGATAATTCTTCTTCCATTTCTATTAATGCAAAATCATATTTGGAAGATTTAGTGATTTTAATTTCTGAAGTTTTAAAACCTATATATGAAAAAACAAGAGTTTCATCAAAATTTACTTTAAGGGTATATTTCCCGTCAAAGTCCGTTACTGTTCCTCTTGTAGTGCCTTTTACAATAATATTAACTCCTGGTAATGGTAATTCGTCTGAAGCAGTAGTAACTAATCCAGAAATAACTTTTTCTTTTAAAATAGAGTGTGCAGCTTTTCCTTTAACTTCAGGCCTATTAACACTATCATTTTGTACTGTTTTTGGAACTTGTTTTTGAGCTAAAGCCTTTTGACTGTTTAAAGCGAAGAGAGCAATAAGACCAGTTGCAACCCAATTACGAAATTGGTTTTCCTTCTTTCTTTCTAATACTATTTTGCGTTGGAGTTGATTAGTTTTGAATCG
Organism: Winogradskyella sp.; assembly: GCA_004211785.1. Lineage (GTDB taxonomy): Bacteria > Bacteroidota > Bacteroidia > Flavobacteriales > Flavobacteriaceae > Winogradskyella. The sequence continues at coordinate 25,730 of SHBX01000031.1, read as the reverse complement.
ACCACAAGTATTATCGGAGTTTTCTAAGTGCTTAAAAACTTGCTCATCGGATTGATTAGTAAAATCGATTACAGTTTTCGAACATTTAGAGCAATGTCGACCCTTATCTCGAGGCGTCATTTTGTTCCAATCTTCATGGCAAGGTTCTGGAATACTAACTGTGATAGATTTTCTCATGGTTATTTTGATTTATAAATCAAATAACTACAAGAACCCAATAGTATGAAAATTATAATGAGTGAAAACTCCTTTTGAATGAGTAAAGCTTACTTCTTTACAATTTTCACTTCAAACAATTTATCCCAGCGCTTACCCGTAATAAAAATAGTATCTGTGTCAGGATTGTACGCAATACCATTAAGTACATTATCATCCGAAGAGTAATTAGGTATCAATTTTGTAATCGGTGTAAAGTCTATCACACCTTCAGTGGCGCCATTTTCAGGATTAATTATAGCAATTCCGGTATTTTCATATATGTTGGCGTAGATTTTTCCATTAACCCATTCTAACTCATTTAGACGTCCAATTTTACCTTTATTAGTATAAATTTGAATCTTATCATCTTCTGTTAAAGTAGATGTGTTGAGTGTCCAGATTTTTTCTGTACCATCAGATTTATATAAAACGTTACCGTCATTACATAAACCCCAACCTTCTTTACTATCGTTATATCTAAAAATACCGAGTTTTTCAAAAGTATTGACATCATAAATGATTCCCGTATCTGCTTTCCAAGTCAATTGATAAATTTTATCATTAAGTATGGTTAGACCTTCAGCAAAATAGCCGCTATTTAGGTTTATGTTGTTTAGAACTTCACCAGTTTTGTAATCGACTTTTCTGAGCTTAGATTTGCCAAACTGCCCAGTACTTTCATAAAGTTCACCTTTGTAAAATTCCAAACCTTGAGTATAAGACGTCACATCGTGAGGATAAGTGTTTACAATTTCATAGGTGTATAAATCTGGGCGTTTATTGTTCAAAACAATCAGATTACTCTCAGCAACAATTGTATCTTTTCCTGAGATAACATTTGCAATTAAATCTTGTTTGCCTAGTTTATTATTAAGTTTTAAACTTTCAGTAACCGTTTTTCCTTCTAATAGGTAATTGATAGCGTTTATGCTAATACCATCAGGATTATTGAGTGATAACTTTACAGTTTCTCCGAGTTTAGCGGTATTGTTTTTTGATGATGTTTTTACAGAAAGCTGAGGTTTTTCGCTAGCGCAACCAACTAAAAACAAACCTAAAAGTGTGACTACTAAATATTTAAATCTAAACATGAATCGTATCTAATTTTTGGCAAGATATTTATAAAAAATAGGATTAAAAAAATATTGTGAAAGTATTAAAAGGTTGTATCTTTGCCGCCGGGCAAGTCCTACACAACCAGCTCCTGCGGAATCCTCCAGGTCGGGAACGAAGCAAAGGTATGCGGTCGTAGCGGTGTGATGTAGGTAGCTTGCCTTTTTTTGTACCCAAAAGTGACGTATTAATTTGTATTTTGCTGCTCTAAAATTTTTGCACTATGTCTAAAGTTGTTTTGATTACTGGTGGTTCTTCTGGGATTGGAAAATCTATTGGAGAGTTTTTAAAAGCTAAAGATTTTATTGTTTATGGTACAAGTCGAAATCCCAATAATTATAGTGAGAGTCAGTTTCCGTTAGTCGCTTTAGATGTTACTAAACCAGAAACTATTATAACTTGTGTTAATGAAGTTTTAGAAAAAGAAGGCAAAATAGATGTCTTAGTTAATAATGCTGGTGCAGGTATTACTGGGCCTATGGAAGAAATTCCTGATGAGGAAATAAAGCGCAATTTCGAAACTAATCTTTTTGGACCTATAAATGTAATTAAAGCTGTTTTACCAAGTATGCGAAAGCAGAAAAGCGGTTTGGTTATTAATATTACATCAATTGCTGGCTATATGGGTTTGCCATATCGCGGTGTTTATAGCGCGAGTAAAGGCGCTTTTGAATTGGTGACTGAGGCATTTAGAATGGAACTCAAAGCTTTTGGAGTAAACATGTGTAATTTGGCGCCAGGAGATTTTGCGACCAACATAGCATCTGGACGATATCATGCGCCAGTTTTGGAAAATTCACCTTATAAAAAATCTTACGGAAACAGTTTAGAAACTATGGATGCTCATGTAGATTCAGGTGGTAATCCTCATGAAGTTGCTGAGGTAATTTTTAAAATTATAAAAACTAAAAACCCAAAGATTCATTATAAAGTTGGGGCTTTTATGCAGAAGTTCTCCGTTGTGCTAAAAAGAATACTTCCAGATAAGGTATATGAAAAACTATTGATGAGCCATTACGATTTGTAGATAGTTTTGGTATGTTTTTTGTGACTAATCACTAAAAAATATATCAGTCATGAAATCAAAATCTACTTTTCTCTTTCTCTGTTCTTTTTTAATGCTTCTTTCTTGTGATGAAGCTTTAGAATGTCTATTTGGGGTAAACCCAGAAATTAATGAAACCAGTATTTCTAGTGCAACAATGGGCGAAAATTATTTTCAGCGTATTACAGCAGAAGTTGATAATGATGCCAATGACAATTCGTATGACTATTTCTTTGATATCATTGGAGATTTCCCTGTTGGTGTTGACGCAGTTTTCTTTGCAAGAAGTATAGAAATTATTGGTGTGCCAGAAGAAACCGGTGCTTTTGACTTTACAGTCTACTTATATGTAGAACGATTTGAAGATGGTTATTATGACTCCAGCCCAACATGCAATGATAGTGTAAGTAGGGACTTTACGCTTTTTGTAAATGAGTAAAGAATTATAATCTTTATAAGATTTATCCGTTAGCAATTAAACTGCTATTTATGTTTGGTAGTAGAACTAAAAGATATTTCTTTTTCACATCGATAACATGCGTGTTATTCTTTTCATGCCCATTGATGACACCTGCACCTCATTATCATGTTTATAAAGCAATTGACAATTCGGATATAAAAGAAGTCGAAGTTTTTTGTGCGCCAAAAGTTAAAGTTTTTCATATGTTTTATTCTGAAAACTCGAAAATTGTAGCATGTTCAAAAGTTTTTGAAGAGGAAGCTTGCAGAATTTTGGAAAGAGACACTTTTTTTGACAAAGTAAAGTACACTAAAAATATTAGAATTAATGATGGTCGTTTTCACGGATTATTCTTTAATGATACACTTAAAATAAGCATCAATAATTCTACTCAAAAACTATTATTTATTCCTGTTGAATAAAAGTTAATTTCTTTTTATTTCAAATTGAATTTAAAGAAACCAATTGTTGTAACTTCGCCGCAAATTAAACACAACAATTCAAATTATAATTACATGACCCGAGCACAGAACGATTTTTAAAAGTATAAAATAAGTTTATTGCGCAAACAGTATGTTATAATTAAAAACATTAAATAAAGAAATATGAAATTTTTTATTGATACAGCCAACTTAGAGCAGATTAAAGAAGCTCAAGATATGGGTATTTTAGATGGTGTTACCACCAATCCGTCTTTAATGGCAAAAGAGGGCATAACTGGCCATGATAACATTTTGAAGCATTATGTAGATATCTGCAATATTGTAGATGGCGATGTTTCTGCTGAGGTGATTTCAACAGACTTTGATGGCATGGTTAGAGAAGGTGAGGCATTAGCAGAACTTCACGACCAGATTGTTATTAAGTTACCAATGATTAAAGATGGTGTAAAAGCATGTAAATATTTTTCGGATAGAGGAATAAAAACCAACGTAACTTTAGTGTTTTCTCCTGGGCAAGCATTATTAGCGGCTAAGGCAGGCGCAACTTATGTGTCGCCATTTATTGGACGTTTAGATGATATATCTACAGATGGATTAAACTTAATAGCAGAGATTCGCCATATCTATGATAACTATGCTTTTGAAACAGAAATTTTAGCTGCTTCAGTACGTCATACAATGCATGTTATAGATTGTGCTAAATTAGGTGCCGATGTTATGACTGGGCCATTAAGTTCTATATCTGGATTACTAAAACATCCATTAACAGATATTGGTTTAGAAAAATTCTTAGCAGATTATAAAAAAGGAAATTAGATTTATATAAAATCTATAATTAGAGAGGAGCTTTTATTTTAATACAAGCTCCTTTTTTAGTAGCATATCTTTAAGGGTGTCTTCAAAGTCTTTGTTAAAGATATTTACATTAGGATTAATAATGTTAGCTTCATTATCTACAACAATCACTTTATAGAGGTAATTTACAGCTAATGTTTTTAAAGCTTGCTTAGGGTTTTTAAAGCGGTATTCGGTATTTAAATCAAACTTGTATTGATGGATGGTTTCTTTCCAGAACTTGTCAGGATTGTCATTAATATTTATAGAAATGAAGCCCATTTTAGGAAATTGCGCTTTTAATTCCTTTACTCTATAATGACTGTTCTTGTAGTGTTTCTTTTTGTTAGTAGACCAAAAATAAATTAAGGTAGGCTTGTCAACAACTTCAGCAATAGTATACTCGTTGTCATTAACATCTATTAGTTTTAAATCTGGCAAACCTTTACCTGGTTTTAAATTGTCTAAAGACGCAATAAGGCCATTTAAGTATTTAATATCTTCTTCATTTGTTGTTTTAGAAAGATAAGACGCCATTATCTCATTAATCTTTTCTTTGCTGTCACTATGGTTTATAAACTCCCTAGTTTTATACTTTAAGAGATTGTTCTTTATCATTTCGTCTTCAACCAAGCTGTCAACAAGATTCAATTTTGCCTTGTTGTAGGATAGTTGACGTCTGTCAAACTTACTATGGAAGGCATTGTTTTTATAAAAGGTGGTTACTGCGAGATTGTCAAAATGAAAAAATAGATATCTGTTGTATGCAAATATTTCACTAAGGTGATTTTCGTTATAATTGATTTTACTCCTAAATGCATAGAAATCTTCAGGTAAATCTTTTACATGCACCATTTTATTCTCTCCAAAATAGATAAAAGGATAAATCTCTTTGTCGGCATAGTTATGATAGTCAATATTGGCTTGTATCACAGAACTAGCAAAAGCAGAAATAGGCTTTTTTATTTTAAACTTTTCAAAATGACTTAATTCTCTATTGTGACGATTAACAATAAATGTTTCAAAATCCTCAGGCTCTTTTTGGCTGTACTTTACAAGTTTACGCGATTCTCTTTCGTTATTCTGAAAAGTTTTGATGAGATAGTTATTTTTAGGTGCGCCCTCACCGGTAAAAACAAGAGACTCATCAAACTCATAAGTGTTAAGACGAATCATGACACTATCCATTGGTTCTATAATAACAAACTGAATTTCTCCACCATGTCTAAAAGAATAAACAGTTGGTGTTACATTTTCTATAATATGACTAAATCTATTATTAGCGTCTAGAAACAAAGTGTCGCTAACTTTTTCTTTACGATTGTAAAGTATTACTTTATCGCCTTTTGGATTAATAATTTCGCCGCCAAAATATGCCATGCTGCTATCAGATAAAGACATGTTTTTACACCCTAGAAAAGAAAACAGGAGTAGGTTTAGAATAATAATTAATCGCCTCATTAAAATAGCTTTATGCTTTGCAGCATGAACAAAAATATGCCTTGCGTATGTTTTGTCTTGTTAATGCAGCGTTAAATGTTACTATCATTGGCATAAATTTCCTGTAATCACTTAAATTTTCTACTTTTGCCGCCAATTAAAACACCTATAAATGTTATCAGTTTCTAATCTTTCAGTTCAATTCGGAAAACGCATATTATTCGACGAAGTAAATACAACGTTTAATAATGGTAATTGCTACGGTATTATTGGTGCCAACGGAGCAGGTAAATCCACGTTTTTAAAGATTATAGCAGGAAAAATGGACGCCACTTCTGGGCATGTCCATTTAGAGTCTGGTAAACGTATGTCTGTTTTAGAACAGAATCATAACAAGCATGATGAAGATACAGTATTAGACACCATATTAAAAGGAAATAAACCTTTATATAAATTGAAATCTGAAATTGATGCACTTTATGCAGATTATACTGACGAAAATGCTGAAAAAATAGGTGAGCTTCAAGTACAGTTTGAAGAAATGAATGGCTGGAACGCCGATAGTGATGCTGCAGCCATGTTATCTAACTTAGGTATCAAGGAAGATTTTCATTATACATTAATGGCAGATTTAGATGGTAAGCAAAAAGTACGTGTGCTTTTGGCACAAGCTTTATTTGGAAATCCGGATGTATTAATCATGGATGAGCCTACCAATGATTTGGATTACGAAACTATTTCATGGTTAGAAAACTTCTTAGCAAACTATGACAACTGTGTTATTGTGGTATCTCACGACAGACACTTTTTAGATGCAGTTTGTACACATATTTCTGATATTGATTTCGGGAAAATTAATCACTTCTCTGGTAACTATACATTTTGGTATGAGTCTTCGCAATTAGCAGCAAGACAACATGCACAGCAAAACAAAAAAGCTGAAGAGAAAAAGAAAGAATTAGAAGAATTTATACGTCGTTTCTCGGCAAACGTTGCAAAATCTAAGCAAGCAACGAGTCGTAAGAAAATGATTGATAAGCTAAACATTGCAGAAATTAAACGCTCTAGCAGACGCTATCCAGCGATTATTTTTGAACGTGACCGTGAGGCTGGTGACCAGATACTAAATGTAAAGGGATTAAGCGCTAGCATTGAAGGCGAAACATTATTTAAAAACATTGATGTTAATTTAAATAAAGGCGATAAGGTTGTTATTTATTCAAAAGACTCAAGAGCATCAACGGCATTTTATCAGATTTTAAACGGAAAAGAAAAAGCAGATTCCGGAGAATTTGCTTGGGGTGTAACGACGACACAATCGTATTTACCGTTAGATAACAGCGAATACTTCGATAATAAGTTAACATTAGTTGATTGGTTACGTCAATGGGCACAAACAGAAGAAGAGCGTGAAGAAGTTCATATCCGTGGTTTCCTTGGGAAAATGATTTTTAGTGGAGAAGAAGCACTAAAAACATCTGATGTTTTATCTGGAGGCGAAAAAGTACGTTGTATGTTAAGTCGTATGATGATGACAAGAGCAAACGTGCTGCAGTTAGATGAGCCAACAAACCACTTGGATTTAGAAAGTATTACAGCGTTTAACAACTCACTTAAAAACTTTAAGGGCACAGTGCTTTTAACAACGCATGACCACGAGTTTGCACAAACCGTTGGTAACCGTATTATTGAGTTAACACCTAGTGGAGTTATTGACCGTTACATGACCTTTGATGAATACATGAGCGATAAAAAGATAAAAGAGCAGCGAGAGAAGATGTATGCTGTTGAGGTTTAAAGCAGATGATTGTCTTTTCCTAATTTTTCAAAATTAGGGAACGTAATTATTACGTTCCCTTTTTTATTTATTAATGACATAATCCCTTTTTCATTTTTTAAGAGTTCAAGTTCTTCTTTAGGATTTCTGATAGAAAGTTTTTCTATTAATTCAGTTATGAATTCTTTTACTTCGGGTAAAGGATTTGTAATTCCTTCATCAAATAGCCTCTTTCGAGTTTGATAAATATTTAGAAAATGTTTTACATTTAGCATTTTTTTAAACTTTCTGATTACGTTTCCATCTCAGCTTTAACTCTATGAATAACCTCTATAGCTTTTTCAAGCTCTTCATTATTGACATAAACTTCTTGGAATCCTTGATTCATAGACGCATAACCAGCAAGGCGTTGAGATTCGCCTTCATCTTTAATAATTGGGATAATTCCTGCTGCTTCTAATTCGCCCTTAATACGAGTAACTAGTATAAAATTGCCACCGTAGACTTTAGTATATTCAGTATCACTCATAACAGATATATTTAAAAATTAATGTACCTATAAGTTACAAAAAAGAGATGAATGTTACATAATAATTAAGTTAATTATTACAGAAAGTAATACAAAAAGGCTTAGCTATAGGTATCGTCTATTAAAAAATAAAAATATAGAATACTTCAATAGGCAAGAGGTGATTTTATTTCATAATTTTATACAAGTAAAATTTTAAAATCAAAAAAACATAGTATAATGAATCATAATAACGGAGGAGACCCAAATCAATGTCCTTTTTTAAGCGGCGATCAAAAACAAACAGCTGGTCGAGGTACTAGTAATAGAGATTGGTGGCCAAACGAATTAAAGTTAAATATTTTGCGCCAACATCCGTCAAAAAATAATCCAATGGGTGAAGATTTTGACTATGCTAAGGCATTTAATAGTATTAATTACGATGAGCTTAAAAAAGATGTTACAGCTTTAATGACAGATTCGCAAGATTGGTGGCCAGCAGATTATGGGCATTATGGTGGATTTATGATTCGTATGGCTTGGCATAGTGCAGGGACATACAGAGTTGGTGATGGTCGTGGTGGCGCTGGAACAGGAACACATCGTTTTGCACCATTAAACAGTTGGCCAGATAACGGAAATTTAGATAAAGCTAGATTGCTATTATGGCCAGTAAAAAAGAAATACGGGAATAAAATTTCTTGGGCAGATTTAATGATTTTGGCTGGAAATTGCGCCTTAGAATCTATGGGTTTCCCAACGTTTGGTTTTGCTGGAGGACGCGAAGATGTTTGGGAACCAGAACAAGATATTTATTGGGGTTCTGAAACAGGTTGGTTAGATAACGATGATCGTTACGATACAAGTGATGGCGATTTAGAGGGTCATTTAGGTGCTGTGCATATGGGCTTAATTTATGTAAATCCAGAAGGGCCTAACGGAAATCCTGACCCATTAAAGTCAGCACACGATATCAAAATTACGTTTGGGCGTATGGCTATGAATGATGAAGAAACTGTTGCGTTAGTTGCTGGTGGTCATACATTTGGAAAAGCACATGGTGCTGCTGACCCAGATAAATATGTAGGTGTTGAGCCACATGGCGCTTCTATAGAAGAAATGAGTACTGGTTGGAAAAATACATTTCAATCTGGTGTTTTAGACGATACCATTACAAGTGGTATTGAAGGTGCATGGACACCAAACCCAACACAATGGGATGCCGATTATTTTGAAGTGTTATTAAACTATGATTGGGAATTAACTAAGAGTCCTGCAGGTGCACACCAGTGGACACCAACAGCTGCATCAAATGCACGTCAAGCTCCAGCAGCTGGAGGAAATGGTACACAAGCTTTAATGATGACTACTGCGGATATGGCTCTTAAAGCTGACCCAACATATAGGGAGATTTCTGAGCGTTTTCATAAAGACCATAAGGCTTTTGAAGATGCATTTGCTAGAGCTTGGTATAAATTAACGCATAGGGATATGGGACCAATTCAGCGTTATTTAGGACCAGAAGTTCCTAAAGAAGAATTGATTTGGCAAGATCCAATTCCTGCAGTAGATTATACATTAAGTGATGCAGATATTGTTTCATTAAAGAGAATGGTTTTAGCTTCAGGCTTATCGGTTTCAGATTTAGTAAAAACAGCTTGGGCATCTGCTTCAACGTTTAGAGGTTCTGATATGCGAGGCGGTGCTAATGGCGGACGTTTGCGTTTAGAGCCACAGCGTAGTTGGGAAGCAAATAACCCTACTGAATTAGATAGAGTGCTTAAAGTTTATGAAGGTATTCAGAATGAATTTAGTGGAACTATCTCAATGGCAGATTTAATTGTCTTAGCAGGTGTAGCAGGTATTGAAGAAGCTGCTAAAAATGCTGGTCATAATGTATCTGTACCTTTTACGCAAGGTAGAGGTGATGCGTCTCAAGAGCAAACAGATTTAGAATCTTTTGGATATTTAGAGCCACTTGCTGATGGATTTAGAAATTATATGAATTCTAAATTAAATGTAGCAGCTGAAGATTTATTAGTAGATAGAGCAAATCTATTAACGCTTTCTATTCCTGAAATGACAGCTTTAGTTGGAGGACTAAGGGTCTTAGGCGCTAATTATGATGGTTCTGATTATGGTGTGTTTACAGATAGCGTAGGAAGCTTGACAAATGATTTCTTCACTAATATTTTAGACTTTACTTATACTTGGAGTGCCACATCAGATGATGACACAATTTTTGAAGGTCGCGATAGAAGAACAGGAGCTGTAAAATTTAAAGGCACTAGAGCAGATTTAATTTTTGGTTCTAACACAGAGTTAAGAGCAGTTGCTGAAGTTTATGGGGCTAATGATGGAGAAGCAAGATTTGTAAACGATTTTATTGCAGCTTGGGCCAAAGTGATGGACTTAGATAGATTTGATCTACAATAATTTTAAATAGATTACGAAAAAAGGGGAATGTGCTTTAATGGTGCATTCCTTTTTTATTAAAAACAAATTAAAATGAACGCAACTGAATTGTTCTTTGACACCATAAGGAAAGGCTTAAACGACAGGCTAGAGCTACAAATTGGAAACAATCCAGAAGTTGTAAATACTAAAGATAGTCGTGGGTTTACACCACTAATTTTTGCAACCTATTTTGGAAATGAAACCGCGGCTAAAATACTTTTAGATAATGGCGTTCATATTGATGCTAAAGATGCTTCAGGTAATACAGCTTTATTAGGTGTAAGTTTTAAAGGGAATATTGTTTTGGCAGAAACATTAATTAAACACGGTGCAGATATTAATGCTGGAAATAACACAGATACCACGCCATTAATTTTTGCAGCGATGTACAACCAAAAAGACATGGTTGACTATTTGTTATCTAAAGGCGCCGATAAATTTCTAAAGGACCAATCTGGTAAAACAGCTTTAGATCATGCTATGGAAAAACAATTTAATGAAGTAGCAAACCTCTTGAAATAATTATTACTTGTCCTTAAGCATCTTTATTTTTATTCTGAATGCTGCGAAAAGTAATGTCATAAATGGACTAATAATACTAAAGAATGCATATGGTATATAAGCCGTAGCACCAGCATAACCGAATAATACTTTAGAGTGATAAGCACCACATGTATTCCATGGTATTAAAACTGAAGTTACCGTACCTGAATCTTCAAGTGTTCTACTTAAATTTTCTGGGGCTAAGCCTTTATCTTCATATGCCTTTTTAAACATTTTACCAGGAACAACTAAAGCTAAATATTGGTCAGACGCGGTTAAGTTAAGTGCTAGACAACTAGCTACCGTACTTGCGAATAGACCAAAAATTGATATTGCCATTTTTAATAAAGCATCAGTAATTCTTGATAATGCGCCAATTGCATCCATTACTCCACCGAAGACCATAGCACAAACAATTAACCAAATTGTTCCAAGCATACCTTTCATGCCTCCAGCTGTAAATAAGTCATTCAGTTCGGCACTAGATGTTGTAACAGCTGTATCAACAGTTAATGCATTCATAACACCTTTATATGCTGATTGAAAAGTCAAAGATTCTGCACCAGCAATAGACATTACAATCTCTGGCTGAGCAATTATAGCTGTTGCACCACCTAATAAAGCACCAAGTAGCAAGGCAATTAATGGCGGTGTCTTTTTAATAATCATAACGATTACTAAAACAGGAACAATAAAAAGCCATGGGCTGATATTAAAAGCACCATCAATAGCACTAAGTTTATCTTCAATTTGTGGTGTTCCAGTTGTGTCAAGGTTAAGACCTATAATTATAAATATTATAAGGGTCAGAACAATAGTAGGTATTGTTGTCAGCGCCATATACTTGATGTGGCTAAATAATTCGCCACCAGCCATTGCAGGAGCAAGGTTAGTTGTATCACTTAATGGCGACATTTTATCTCCAAAATAGGCGCCAGATAAAACAGCACCAGCTGTCATACCAATATCTATTCCTAATGTTTTTCCAATACCTATTAATGCGATGCCTATAGTTGCCGAAGTTGTCCATGAACTTCCGGTTGCAATAGAAATTATAGCACATATTACAACACAAGCTGCTAAAAATATAGTTGGATTTAGTATTTGCAAACCATAATAAATCATACTTGGGATAATGCCACTTATTAACCAAGTACCAGCCAAAGCACCTACCATTAGCAAGATAAGAAGTGCTCCTGTAGTCGATTTTACGTTTTCGGCAATTTCTTCTAACATTCTTTTGTATTTCACTTTGTTAAAGAAACCTACTACTGCTGCTACTGCTGCACCCATTAGTAATATAAACTGATTACTGCCGCTTAAAGCATCGTCTCCATAAACATATATGTTATATGCAAGCATACCTACAAGAGCAATTACTGGAATTAAAGCTTCCCAGATGTTCAGTTCTTTGTTAGTTACAATATTTTGGTCGTTTGCTTTAAAATTACTGATGTTATTATCGTCTTGCATTGTTATTAGTTTAGTTGTGTAATTTTACAATAATCTTACTCTTATTACAAATTAAGCCTTTATAATTTGTTTTGTCGAAAAGATAAGTATTTCATCGGTAAAACAGTAATGTCTTTAACTTTCTGTTTGTCAAGTTTTTAGGTAAATCTGAACTTGCATCGTAATTATATAACTATGGTGTCAACAAAAGTTTGTTCAACAATAAAAAGAATCAGAAAAAGTAGAATCTCTTCTTTAGAAGCTAAAAAAGAACTTAATAGAGCTAATAGTGAGCTTTGTAAAAAAGTCATGACTCTTAATTATATTTCTTCGATGGCCAATAATCCAGCTGTATTAAATGAAGCTTCTCGAATTAAAGAAGTGAAGTCTTTTGAAAAAGAGTTAAAAGTTGAAATTGTAAAAATCACTAAAAAAATTAAAATCTATCGCGCTTTAATCTAGAAGTGTCCGTTTTAATAATTAATTTCACATCTATTGTTTTAATTATTATTTAGTTGGATTCAATTACTCAAATTGTATTAGGAGCTGCATGTGGAGAAGCAGTTTTAGGAAAGAAAATAGGCAACAAAGCACTATTGTTTGGAGCTATTGGTGGTACCATACCAGATTTGGATGTTTTTATAGGTCCATTACTTTACAGTAATGAGATACAAGCTATGGCATTTCATCGTGGCTTTATGCATTCAATTTTATTTGCATTGATTGGCACTTTTGCTTTTGGGTGGCTCGTCTATAAACTTTATGATAAAGGAAAAAGAGTTAATTCTACAAGCTTAAGAGATTGGCAAAGATTATTTTTTTGGTCTTTATTAACGCATCCCATTTTAGATTGTTTTACGCCTTATGGGACACAATTGTTTTATCCGTTTTCTGATTATAGAGTTGCTTTTAATAACATAGCAGTTGCTGACCCATTATATACATTACCATTCTTAATTTGTCTTATTGTTTTGATGTTTTATAAACGGAATTCAGTTAAAAGAAGAGCGTGGCTCAAATGGGGAATAGGTATAAGCTCGGTCTATATGCTATTTACTATCGGAAATAAATTGTATATAGATTCAATTTTTGAAGATTCACTAGTTAAAGACAAGGTTGAGTTTAACCGATTTAGAACGCAACCAACCATATTTAATAATATACTTTGGTATGGTGTTGCTGAGACAGATACAGCATTTTATCTTGGGTTTTATTCGCTTTTTGATAAGGAAACTCAAGTAAAAAATTGGAAAATTATTCAAAAAGAGAATTCTCCAGTACCAATGAATGATAAAGATTTGTCTACACTATCTTGGTTTAGCGATGACTATTTTAGAGTATTAAAAACTGATGAAGTAGGTGAATATGTATACAAAGATTTGAGGTACTCTTTATTGAACCCTGATGATGTAAATTCATCTTTGTTTTCATTCAGAATTCATAAAAAGAATAACCGTTGGGACATGAAAAACAATAGACCAGAAATGGAAGATGATGCTACTGTTGATTCTGTATTTGGTCCAATGATAGAACGACTAAAAGGAAAATAGCTTTAAACCATCTCTACTTCAAGAATCCCTAATTCTGCCATGCATTCATACATCATGCCAAACGTACGCTCTATATCTGCATCTAGCCCGATTGAAAATCTTATAAGGCCATCACTTAAGCCCATTTCTTCTTGTTCATCTTCAGGAATCTCAGAAGATGTTGAGCTTCCAGGTGCAGAAAATAAAGTTTTGTAAAAGCCTAAACTCACAGCCAAGTAACCCAAATTGCGCTCTTGCATTAATTCCATAAATGCATTTGCTTTGTCAAGAGAACCAACATCTATAGTTAGCATGCCTCCAAAGCCATATTCTGGGTTCATCATTGATTTAAAAAGATGATGTGAAGGATGAGATTCTAATCCTGGATAGACGGTTTTTAAACCTAACTTTTCAAAATTTTTGGCAAGATAATTAGCATTTTTGCTATGCTGCTGCATTCTTATATGAAGTGTTCTTAAGTTCTTTAAAACTGATGCAGAACGCAAGCTGTCCATAGTAGAGCCAAACAACATGGCGGCACCATCATTAACATTACGTAGTTGGTCGATAAATTCTTGAGTACCGCAAACCACACCACCAACAGTATCACTAGAACCATTAATAAACTTTGTTAAACTATGAATTACGATATCTGCGCCTAATTTTTTTGGTGAGATTGATAATGGCGAAAACGTATTATCAACAACAAGTTTTAAATTATGCTTTTTTGCCAATTCGGCTAAACCTTTGATATTAGCAACTTCTAATAGCGGATTGCTTACAGACTCGCAGTACAAGACTTTTGTCTTTGGTGTAATTGCAGCTTCAACCACATCTAATTTGGTGATATCTACAAAAGACGTATTAATACCTAAACGTGGTGCAAAATTCTTTAAAAATGCATAAGTACCTCCGTAAATAGTTCGGCTACTTACAATATGTTCACCTATGCCACAAAGTTGAAGTAAAACAGGAGTAATGGCGCCCATTCCAGAGGCAGTTACTGTCGCTGTTTCTGTGCCTTCCATAGCAGCTAAAGCTTCACCTAGGTATAAATTTGATGGCGTAGAATGACGAGAGTAAAGGTAACAACCATCGGCGTTACCTTCAAAAGTGTCAAACATGGTTTTTGCAGACAAAAATGTATAGGTTGAAGAATCTGAAATTGAAGGATTAACACCTCCGAATTCTCCGAAGTATTGTAAATCTTGAATATTATTTGCAGGTTTAAAAGCCATAATTGATAGTTAAAAATTATATTCAAAAATCATATTATTTAGAATTAAAATCAACAATTAATTCTTATTGTAGAAAATAAAATATATAAATAGACATTTATATGATTATTTTTCTAATTTTATGTTGAAATATCATAATAAAAGCGAAAAATTTACACTCATGGTTTTAGACCAAACTGATAAAACATTATTAAGATTATTGCAAAAAGATTGTAAGCAAACCACAAAAGCCTTGTCAAATGTTTTAGGACTTTCTGTTACTGCAGTATACGAACGCATTAAAAAGCTAGAAAATCAAGGTGTTATAAGTAATTATGTAGCTTTATTAGATAAAGAAAGTGTAGATAAAAGTTTTACTGCATTTTGTCATGTCAAGTTAGTACAGCACTCTAAAGATTATGTAGTTAAATTTGAACGTGAAGTTGCTAAATTACAAGAAGTTTTAGAATGCTACCATATTAGTGGTGATTACGATTATATCCTAAAAGTTTTGGTAAAGGATATGCAAGAGTTTCGAGAATTTATGGTTAAAAAATTAACAAGTATAGATCATATTGGGAGCACACATAGTATGTTTGCGATTAACGAAGTAAAACATACCACAACAATTACCATTTAGATAATGCAAACAGTAAAATATAGACTCACAGAGCTTTTCATAATATTTGTTTTAGTACCTACAAGCTTTGCTTTAGACTATCCACCACTTATAAAGTTAATTATTGGCGTATTAGGTTTTGCATATATTTTATATGTATTGCTACGTGTTGAGCGTATTAAATTTGAAGTCACAAAAGGACTTAGTTGGAAACGCTTTTGGAAAGTAACCTTTGTAAAACTAGTTGTTATAGCTATTGTTACAACACTATATATGTGGTTGGTAGATGCATCTAATCTTTATGTTGTTATTAGGACTAAGCCTATGTTATGGGGTATTATACTATTTGTATATTCTCTGTTTTCAGTTTATCCACAGGAATTAATTTATAGAACCTTCTTCTTTGAACGTTATCAATCTCTTTTCAATAATAAAACACTTTTCATAATAATTAATGCCGCTTTATTTTCTTTAGCTCATATCTTTTTCAAAAATACATTGGTAATGTTTTTAACTTTTATTGGTGGGCTATTATTTGCTTTAACGTTCAAGAAAACGAAATCAACTGTATTAGTATCCATTGAACATGCCATTTATGGGTGTTGGTTGTTTACTGTTGGTATGGGTAATATGTTAGGTTTTCCATCCTAGTTAATGTTTCAGGCAACCTTTGTTAAATATTCTACGTCTTTATGAGAAAGACACTATTTTTAATTCATCAATTTAAAATCATAAAATGAAGAAATTTTTACTACTAGTCAGTTTATCAATTGTATTATCATCCTGCGGAAGTATTGAAACTTATAACGAGGCTGTTACCAAAATGCACCCAGTTGAGGATTTGCAAGAAGATGTAGATATGGTATATAAGCAATTGAAACGCCTGCATCCAAGATTGTATCAATTTACGCCTAAAGAAACTTTAGATTTTAAGTTTGATAGTTTAAAAACTTCCATTGTGGAACCGATGACAAGCCGAACGTTTCATAAAGAACTGGCAAAAATCACTAAATTTATTGGTCAAGGACATATGTCTTTATCTCCACCTTCAACAAGATTCAATAGAAAGCAACGTAAATCACGTCGTAAAACAAAGTTCGATGTCAGTAATCTAGCTTTCGAATACTTAGATAATAAACTAATTATAAGAAGCGCAAAAGGAAAAGATTCTCTTCTGGTCAACGCAGAGGTTCTTGAGGTTAATGGACAGAACCCCTTGGACTTGATGAAAAAATATAAGAAAACAGTTGCTTCAGATGGTTATAATAAAACGTTTTATGATAGAGCAGTTGGTTATCGCTTTTTAGGGTATTACACTCAAGATAATGGACGTTTTGATAGTATCTCTTTTAAGTTGCGTAATTCAGATTCAACATTTATAAAAAAATATAAGCGTCTTCCAAAAGCTGAAAAGAAAACAGTAGTTGATTCAACAAAGGTAGATTCTTTAAAGAAAATTGAGCCTAAAAAGAAATTGACAAAAGCTGAGAAAAAAGCAAAAAAATTAAAAAGGAAACAAAAATTTAAAGATTATAAAAAGTATGGATATAATTACTCAACTAAACTCTATAATAGGAATCTCTCTTTTGTAGGAAAGAATAGTACAGTAGCGCTTTTAAAAATTAGAGGTTTTAGTAGCGGCAAGTACAAAGATTTTTATGAAGAATCTTTTGCAATTCTTGATTCTTTAGGAACAAAAGATTTAGTTATTGACTTGAGAAATAATTTTGGAGGAAGATTAAATGAAATTCAATGGCTATACTCTTATCTAACGGATGAGAATTTTACACTTATTAATAAAAGCGAAACTAATAGTCGTATTCCACTATTAAAAGTATTAATGAGTAATTCTACTTCAGTTATTACTAAGTTCTTCGCTGGATTAGCATCTCCATATCTTCTTACCAATAATTTATTAAGGTCAAGTAAAAAGGACGGTCAATTGTATTTCAAATTCAAAGCAGCAAAGGAGCGCGCGCCAAATCCGCTAAATTTTAAGGGTAATATTTATGTGCTGATTAATGGGAATTCATTTTCGGCATCATCTATATTATCGACTCAGCTAGATGGAAGTAAACGAGCTACATTTGTAGGAGAAGAAACTGGAGGCGCTTACAACGGAACTGTTGCAGGGTACTATAAAACGTATGAGTTACCGAACACCAAAATTCGTGCAAGAATAGGCTTAATGCATATTGACTCAAAATTTAAAACCTCACCTGATGGTTATGGTATAAAACCAGATGTTGAGATTCTTCCAACTTATGAAGATAGGTTGAATAATATCGACACAGAATTACAATGGGTTTTAAATGATATTGAAAAGAAAAAATAAGCATAAGGTCAGTTCGAGTGTCATGACTTTTTGTTGGTATGTATCGAGAACAAGGGAATAATTATACACTTCAAAAAATTCGTAAATCTTTATTCTAAGTTGTATTTTTGTATCCGTTTTAATCAGATAAAAAACTTCTTATGAATTCTTACGATGTCGTAGTTATAGGTTCTGGTCCTGGTGGATATGTTGCCGCAATACGTTGTGCACAATTAGGGATGAAAACCGCAATTATCGAAAAATATGCAACACTTGGTGGTACATGCCTTAATGTAGGTTGTATTCCTAGTAAAGCACTGTTGAGTTCTTCTCATCATTACGAAGAAGCGACAAAGCATTTTGCAGATCATGGTATAGAAATTCCTGGAGATATCAAGGTGAATCTAGAAAAAATGATTGGCCGTAAGCAAGCAGTTGTAGACCAAACGACTGGTGGGATTGATTTCTTAATGAAAAAGAATAAAATAGATGTTTATGAAGGCTTGGGGTCTTTTAAAGATGCAACTCATATTGTAATTGAAGGTAAAGATGCTGGTGAAATCGAAGCAAAAAACACAATTATTGCAACCGGAAGTAAGCCAAGTAACTTACCATTTATAGAGCTTGATAAAGAGCGTATCATTACATCTACTGAAGCTTTGAAGCTTAAAGAAGTACCAAAACATATGATTGTTATTGGAGGTGGTGTTATTGGTCTTGAGCTTGGTCAGGTATATTATAGACTGGGTGCACAAGTTACTGTTGTTGAGTATATGGATAGAATCCTTCCAACAATGGATGCAGGTTTATCTAAAGAACTAAATAAGGTCTTTAAGAAAGCCAAGTGCAAAATGATGATGTCTCACAAAGTGCAATCTGTGGAGCGTAAAGGTGATGAGGTTATTGTAAAAGCTGAAAATAAAAAAGGCGAAGTTGTAGAATTTAAAGGCGATTACTGTTTAGTGTCTGTTGGTCGTCGTCCATATACAGATGGCTTAAATGCTGAAGCTGCAGGTGTTAAGATTAACGATAGAGGACAAGTAGAAGTTAATGAACATTTGCAAACATCAGCTTCTAATATCTATGCTATTGGAGATGTAATACGTGGTGCGATGTTAGCACATAAGGCCGAAGAAGAAGGTGTGTTTGTTGCTGAAACTTTAGCAGGACAAAAACCACACATCGATTATAACCTAATCCCAGGTGTTGTGTATACTTGGCCTGAAGTGGCTGCTGTTGGTAAGACAGAAGAAGAACTCAAAGAAGCAGGTACTGCATATAAAGTAGGTCAATTTCCATTTAGAGCTTTAGGTCGTGCACGTGCTAGTGGCGATATTGATGGATTTGTAAAAATCCTTGCAGATAAAACAACTGACGAAGTGTTAGGTGTACATATGATTGGTGCACGTTGTGCAGATTTAATTGCCGAAGCTGTGACAGCGATGGAGTTTAGAGCATCTGCAGAAGATATTTCACGATACTCACATGCACATCCTACATTTGCAGAAGCTGTAAAAGAAGCGGCCTTAGCAGCTACTGACGATAGAGCTTTACATGTTTAAAATTTTATAACAAACTATATTTATAGCAACAATGAAGAATTTATTAATCATAATATTAGTTATCCCTTTTCTATCTTTTGGTCAAGTTTCAGAGAATGAAAAAAATGAAATAGAAACTTATGCACAAAAGATGTGCACATGTTTTAATAATATGCTTAAGGACTTACATCCAAAGGCAATTGAAGCCATAAATATTCTTGCAACAGATGGTCAACAAAAGATGGAACAATATATCACTAAGGAAATGCAAGAAGCTAGTGATGTAGATAAGCAAGCAATTATGGAATCTTTTCAGAAAATGCAGGAACCAGCTTTTGGAGCAAAAATTGAGAACTGTGACACTTCTTCAATTCAAAATAAAGCATTAAAAATTAAGTTAGATAATCCTAAAACTGAATCTCATAAATACTTGATGACTTATCTGAGTAGTGAGGATTCATGTAAAGTTTTAAAAGCATTTTACGATATGGGAACTAACCAAAACTAAGATTATTATTAGATTTAAGAGCAATTAAAAATAAAAAGCGGGTCGAAAGATTCGCTTTTTTTATTTTTATAGAATGAAAAAGACATTAATAATAATTACCATTGTGTTCACAGGCCTTTTTAGCCTTCCAATAGAAGCACAAGACGCTGTTTACATCAAAGAATATTTAGAGCGATTAGAAAACTCTAGAAAATATGTGCTTAAAGTGGCGGAATTACTTCCTGAAGACAAGTATAATTCTAAAGTAACACCAGAGTCAATGAGTTTTGCAGAAAACTTGCTACATATTGGCTATGCGATGGACTGGCATAGTCAATCGTTATTGGGAGGAAGAGAGGCTAGAGTTTGGCAAAAAGACAAAGTTTTTAAAACAGCAAATAAGTCTAAAAAAGACATGATAAAGCTTATCGACGAAACCTTTGATAAAACAATAAAGCTAATTGCCAATTTTGATACAAATAAGTTATCTGAACGATTAGATTATTTTGGATTAAATAGAACAAAACGGCAAATATTGATGCTACTAGCAGATCATATCACGCATCATAGAGGTCAAATGCTAGTGACATTAAAATTAAACGGAATAACACCTCCACGATATGTTTTGTACCAATAAGCCTTTTATACTGATTTTGTTTTTGTCTTTTGTTTTTGTGACATGTTCACCTAAACTAAAAAGTAATGTTGTTACCAAGCTAGAACCATTAGCAGAGAATGCATTAATTGTTGTTTTGGAGCTAGCCGATAATCAAGATATTGATGGACAACTTATTGGAGAAGTCAGCGCTAAGGATAATGGCTTTTCGGTAAATTGTGGTTATTACCAAAATATTGAAAATTTAAAAGATATCGCACGCGCATCTGGAGCTAATTTGGTGAAAATAACCCAGCTAAAAGAGCCCAGTAAATGGAGTAGTTGTTTTAGATTATGGGGAAAAATTTATAAAGTAGACGACCCAAAACTATACGAAACAAAAATAGAATGGAGCGAAAATAGAAGGCTCACTTGGGACGATTTTAAAGGAGAACCAGATACAGAAGCTTATCCAAATACATTAGCCATCACAAACTCTGGTTTTGGTATTGAGTCTAGCTTTAACCCTTTTAAAGCATCCGAAATTATTGTACATAATACCTTTAACACCTTTAAAAGTTGGGGTTTACCAAATCATAAAAACGAGTATGTGCTACGCCATGAGCAGATACATTTTGATATTACAGAGATCTACACCAGAAAACTACGTAAATCTCTAGCGGATAATAATCTTACTAGTAAAGATGTCTCAAGAGCAAGAGCTTTTTTTGATGCTACATTTCAAGAATATCAGTTATTCCAAGAACGTTATGATGCCGATACTCAAAAAGGCGAAAAGAAAGACACCCAAGAAAAATGGGAAGCTATTGTGGAGATAGAGTTGGCTAAATACGATGCTTATAAGAATTAGTATATAATTAAAAGATATAGTTTATTGAAAAATATTTTTACAATCCAGTTAAATCCGAATAGAGTCTTTGGATTAGATATATTAAGAGCATTAGCTATTATTTTTGTAGTATTTGGTCATGGTAATAGTTTAATCTTTGAAGAATCTCCAAAACTTGTTCAATTTTTAATTTTTGATGGCGTAAGCATATTCTTTGTTCTAAGTGGGTTTTTAATTGGGAGAATACTTATCAAAGAACTTTCTAAAAGTAAAGTAAATTATAAGACCATACTTAATTTTTGGATTAGGAGATGGTTTAGAACTCTGCCAAATTATTATTTAATCCTCTTTACGTTATTTGCTCTAAATTATATATTTAATAATAATTTTTCACTTTTTAATTATAAACGCTATTTTTTATTTGCTCAAAATTTATATTATGAACACCCTTATTTTTTCTCAGAAGCTTGGAGCTTAAGTGTTGAAGAATGGTTTTATTTATTGATACCATTATTATTATTATTTTTAATAAAAATTTTTAAAATATCAATTCCTAATGCTATTATATTAATTGTTTTTGTTATAATCATTGGAGTAACTTTTTTTAGATTTCAAAGATATAGTTTGAACATAATTGATGATTTAACTTCTTGGGATAGGTTGTTGAGAAAACAAGTATTTACTCGCTTAGATAGTTTAATGTACGGTATAATTGGGGCATGCGTTTACATTTATTTTTTTAAGTTTTGGAAGAAAACCAAAATGATATTTTTTGTTTCAGGAATCATTCTCTTAATAACAATGCAATTAAATCTTTTAAATTTCAAAAGCTTCGGATTATATCATTGTGTTTTTTCATTTTCATTCACTTCTTTAGGCACGCTTTTTTTACTGCCTTATCTAAGCTTATTAAAAACGGGAAAAGGATTATTTTATAGAATAATTACTTATATAAGTTTAATATCTTATTCAATGTATCTTGTAAACTTAAAAATTGTAAAAAAATGGATATTATCTGCGATAGATATAAAGATTTTACAAACTTTTGATACGAGCTTATATTTAGGATTAAGATATTTATTGTTTTGGCTGTTCACTATTATAATATCTATTTTGATTTATAAATATTTTGAAGTTCCTATGACAAATCTTAGAGATAAAGTAGTGGTTAAATGATGTTGTAAATTCCTTGTACTGTCATTAAATTGAAGATAACATTTACAACCCTTCTAATTTCTTTAAAACCTCTTGCTTATAACTACGACTAATGGTTAAGGCTTTATCGCCAATAGTCACTAATTCATTAGTAAATGCAGTAATTTCTGCTAATGCAACAATATAAGAACGATGTAATCTTAAAAACTGAGTCTTTGGGAGCTTAGCTTCAATATTACTTATCGTTTCGCGAGTAACAATGGTCTTGCCTGTGCTGAGTGAAGTCGAAGTATCTTTAGTATGTATTTTAATATAATCGCTATAACTTTCAATATAAATAATACTATCAAAATCTATTTTTTGCATTTGTCGGTCAGCCCGAACAAAAATAAAATCTTGAATTTTCTCAGTTTCAGCATTACCTTGAGACATAGAACCAGAGACTTCAAAATAACGGTTAACGGCTTGGAGTAAACGCTCAAAGGAAATAGGCTTCATTACATAATCTACAGCTTGTAAATCAAAGCCTTCAACAGCATAATCACGGTAGGCTGTTGTAAAAATAACTTTGATGTTTTTGTTAATAGATTTTGCGAAAGCAATCCCAGTAATTTCTGGCATATTAATATCCAAAAATACCAAGTCTACATCATTTTGACTAATGATATTAAAGGCTTCAACAGCATTGCTACATTGGGCAATGATATTAATACGTTCAATCTTTGAGAGATGCATAGCAATAATATCTCTCGCCATAGCTTCATCGTCTACAATAATGCAAGAGATAGGTTTAGGCATCTTTTAGCTGAAGTTTAAGATTAACATTATAACGGGTTGAGGTTTCCGATATGTCTAATATGTATTTATTTTGATAAAGCAATTCTAAACGTTTTTTAATGTTTTCTAAGCCAATACCATAAGAGATAGTGTCTGTTTTTTCATGTGAATTTTTAATACTAAAATGGATATGATTGCCTTCACATTCAAAAGCAATAACAATACTCAGTTTTCCATCTACAATTTTACCATGTTTAAAGCTATTCTCTACAAAAGGTAAAAACAGCATCGGCGAAATAGAAATGGTATCTGAGCAGTTTTCAGCTCTAAAAGTAATATCTAGTGTATCATTAAATCGCATTTGCTCTAAATCCACATAATCTTTTATGTGATTAATCTCTTCGGTCAATGCTACTGAAGGTTTATCGACTTGGTACAACAAATAATCAAGCAAATTTGATAGCTTCAAAATCATTTCTGGCGTAGTTTCGGACTTTTTTAGTGCAAAGCCATATATAGTATTTAAGGTGTTGAATAAAAAATGCGGATGAATTTGCATCTTTAAGTAACTCAACTCTTGCTCTTTTAACTTGAGTTGTGCTTCTAGTATTTTGGCTTCAAGTTCAGCATTGTAATTAGATTGTTCTAAATTCAACTTTAAGAGTTTAAACGCACTAACTACGATAACGACTAGATAGACACAAGCGATTATAAATAAGGTATTGCGAGATAATGATTCAACTTTAGTGAACGTAAAATTGGATAAAAAAGCAACACCAAAAAAAACCGAAAACATAATGCTGCACACAGAGATAATTATAGTATATGTTGTGTAAATACTAAATAAAACATAGTGTTTTAAGATAAGATAATCGGGTATTAGTTTGTAAACCGAAATGTAGGTAGTACCTATAGTTATGGGCATTAAAAAGAGAGAGAAATAAAATATATTACTATCAATAGTATTGTCTGCACTAAAAACTAGTGTGAAGAAAAATAGTACAGCACACCAAAATAAGAAGTGTAACAGGACCTGTTTTATATTATGTTTTTTTGTTCTCAATATGATGCAATATGCTACAATAATAGGTCATTTTTAGATGCTGCTCTCATTTTGTAGACGAATAACAGATTTAGCGCTTGTTTTAACATTGATGCTAAATCCCGACAAGAAATGGTTACCTGTCGCAAATAAAATTTTTAAGCATCACATCCTTCTTAGATTTGGAAAAAAATAAAAAATTTAACATCAAAGCTATCTTAAAATATAAAATTGCTATTGCAGTTATTGGGATTTTGTATGCTACATATCTCATTATCCAAAACCCACAACCTTTTGGGAAATTAGCTTTAATAGCATTTATTGTTTTTGGATTGTCATTGTTAATCAAGCATAAAATTGTTGAGAGAGTTTTGCTAACTGTATCAATTGTTGCAGGTTTATTATTCTCTGTTTTAGGCGCAAGGTCATTAATGCTTAACGAGTCTGTTGAAGACTTTTTTGAAGCAGATACAGAAGTTGTATTCTCTAAATTATCGTTTTCAGAATCACTTAAAATTGCTGAAGTCAAAGACAAATTGTTGTTTGTAGATTTTTATACCATTTGGTGTGCACCATGTGTTAAGTTTCATAAAGACGTATTAAATAACGAAGAGGTAGCATATTACATGAATGATGCTTTTGTGAACCTAAAATTCAATCTATATAAAGGAGAAGGTATTCAACTAAAAGAAAAATATAATGTGTACTACGTGCCTCGTTTTTTAATACTAGACCCAAAAGGAAATATTATTGAAGATATTTCAACAGATTCTATATTAACAGCGGAGAGAATGATTAAAATTTCAAAAAAGTATAACAAATAAATAGCGAATTATGATACAATTAAATTTAATGATAAAGAATATTTTTTTACAACGTTTTGCAGAGGGCGGTGTGTTTATGTATTTCATTTTAGTTTGTTTACTACTTTCTATTTTCTTTATTGTAAGAGCGTTTTTATCAAAAAGATCTAACAAAGTCACTTCAAAAAAAATGATTGGTTTGGCAGCCAATGCTAGTTTGCTTGGATTGGTTTTAGGTTGTCTGGGTTCTGTAATCGGTATTATTACTTTGTTTGATATGTTAGAAGCTATAGGTGAAGCTAGACCAGACTTGGTAGCTGCAGGTATTAAACTGTCCTTGATGACCATTACATTTGGCCTTTTAAATTTTGTAATTGCAAGAGTCGGCATTTTGGTTTATAAATGGAGCCTTCAATCGGAAGAAGTTGAATCTTAATACTCCAGTTAAAAACATCAGATGAAAACATACAGAACGATATTCGCCATAATTTTACTCATAGCATATGCAAAGAGTAATGCACAATTCAATAA
>SHBX01000030.1 GCA_004211785.1 Winogradskyella sp. | reverse complement strand
TGAATATGCAGATGGAACTGTAACTGTAGAAAACGAAAGTGTTGTTACAGATAAAAAGAAAATTATTGTTTTAGGTTCTGGGCCAAACCGAATTGGTCAAGGTATTGAGTTTGATTATTGTTGTGTTCATGGGGTTTTGGCAGCAGCCGAATGTGGTTACGAAACGATTATGATTAATTGTAATCCTGAAACAGTTTCAACAGACTTTGATATTGCAGATAAACTATATTTCGAGCCTGTTTTCTGGGAACATATCTATGATATTATTCAGCATGAAAAACCAGAAGGTGTTATTGTACAGCTTGGAGGACAAACCGCTTTAAAGTTAGCTGAAAAGTTAGAGAAATGGGGTGTTAAAATCATGGGAACTAGCTTTAAATCTTTGGATTTAGCTGAAGATCGCGGAAGCTTTTCAACTATTCTAAAAGAAAATAATATTCCTTATCCAGAATTTGATGTAGCTGAAACTGCTGATGAAGCTTTAGCGATTGCTGATGTTTTGGATTTTCCAATATTGGTGAGACCTTCATATGTACTTGGTGGGCAAGGTATGAAGATTGTTATCAATAAAGATGAATTAGAGTCACACGTTATTGATTTATTAAAATCTATTCCAGGTAATAAATTATTATTAGACCATTATCTCGATGGCGCTATTGAAGCAGAAGCTGATGCTATATGCGATGCTGATGGAAATGTATATATTATTGGTATTATGGAACATATCGAACCTTGTGGAATTCACTCGGGAGATAGTAATGCATTGTTGCCAGCTTTCAATTTAGGAGATTTGGTAAAGCAACAAATAATTGACCATACGCATACCATTGCAAGAGCATTAAACACGGTTGGTTTGATTAATATTCAATTTGCTATAAAAGACGATATAGTTTATATCATAGAAGCCAACCCAAGAGCTTCACGTACTGTGCCTTTTATTGCAAAAGCTTATAAAGAACCTTATGTTAACTATGCGACTAAGGTTATGTTGGGCGAAAAGAAAGTAGCAGATTTTGACTTTAACCCACAATTAGACGGTTATGCAATTAAGCAACCAGTATTCTCTTTTAACAAATTTCCGAATGTGAATAAAAAGCTTGGCCCAGAAATGAAGAGTACTGGCGAAAGTATACTATTTATTGATAGCTTAAAAGATGATGAGTTTTACGACTTATATTCAAGACGAAAGATGTACTTGAGTAAATAGATAATGTTTGACAAATAGTGTAATTTTCCGATATAGAGCATAATTTTGAGTTTTTTTTCATAACTTGTGTTGAAATCCCAAATTTATGCATAAGAAACTCATTATATTTCTTCTGTTGTTTTGCAGTAGCACTACTCTTTTTGCACAGCAAAACATCTTTGATGCATGCAGAAATGGGAACCTTGATACGGTAAAAAAACTTCATTTAATCAATCCAAGCATTATAAATTCTGAAGAAGATAATGGATACTCGGCATTAGTATTGGCTTGTTATTATGGACATGAAGACATAGTTGCTTTTTTGGTTGATAAAGTTAAGGACTTAAACAATCAAACATCTTATGGATCTCCTTTGATGGCTGCTACAGTTAAAGGTTATGATAATATTGTAGATATTCTACTCAAAAATAAGGTTAATCCTAATATTACAGATGAGCAAGGCGTAACAGCTGCGCATTATGCTGTGTTATTTAAAAACTATATAATAGTTGAAAAACTAGTTAATGCAAATGCAGATTTTACCATAAAAAATAATGTCGATAAATCTGCCATGGATTATGCCCTTGCACATAATGATGAAAAATTAAATAAATTGCTAAATATTCAAAAATCGTAATGCTATGAAAAAAATTACTTTATTATGCTTTTTAATTGCTTCTAGTTTTGCCTTCGCACAGGACAATTGGACTACTGGTGATGTGCAATTAGGAGGTACTAATTACACAGTTAATTTCAATATTAACCCTACTACAGATGTTGTTACCATGAGGATGGTTGGTCCTGCAAATGTGTGGCTAACAGTTAGTCCTGGTACAGCTGCTGGAAATGGTATGGGCTCTGGAGGTGAAGAAGCTATTAGTTTTAATGCTGGAGGAAATAACATAGTTCAGTCACGTTCTATGAATGGTGGTTTTGTTGCTCCAGCTACAGATGCTACAAATGCATGGACTACAGAAAGTGTAGACACTATGACTACTCCTGGTTCAGTTATAGTTATTGCCACAAGAAGCCAAAATTCTGCTGGAGATTATGCTTTCCCAGATACGCCTCCTGCATCATTTCCTATACTATGGGCTAGAGGCTCAGGCTCAGCTTATATTCAACATCCTTTTGGTAATAGAGGAGGTGCTATTGCCAATATGAATGTGTTAAGTAATGAGAATTTTCAATTAAACTCAGTACGTTTTACAATATCTCCTAATCCAAGTGCTAATGATTTAAATATTGGTATCTTTCATGATGCAAGTAGAGCTTATAATCTTGAAGTCTATGACGTATTAGGTAAGCAAATATATAGAGGCCAATTGACTAGAGATGATACAGCCATTGATGTTAGAAATTGGAGAAGAGGTGTTTACTTAGTTAAATTAACGAGCGACCAATCGACGCAAACAAAGCGATTTATCAAACAATAAATTATTATTAAGTTTTATATAAAAAAGACCACCTAATTAGATGGTCTTTTTTTATTCTACAATATATTTTAATTTTATTAGAGAACTATTTTTTATTTAATACAAACTCAAAACTAACATCTACTTCTCTTGAGAGTTTGTTACTTACTATTTTTGGAATCTCGATATCAAAATCAGCAACATTTAGTTTTAAGTTGCCTGTAATTTTTAGACTTCCATCTGCATTTTTTGAAATTGATAGTGCTTCATCACTTAAAGATTTAGTCTTTCCATGGAACGTCATAGTACCGTTATACTTTTTTTGTTGGTTTGAACCATTTAAATCATCAATCGCAAAACTTGAAATTTCACCTTTAAAAGTGGCTTTTGGATAATCATCAGAATCGGCATAGTTTTCATTAAAATGTTCTTCCATTAAGGCGTTTTTAAACCTAAACCCTTTTACCAATACTAGAGCAGCAAATTCACCGTTTTCAGTATTTATAATTGCAGTGGTGTTTTTATTTACGGCTTTTACTTCTTCAAATGAAGGCACAGATGCTTCAAAAGTTACATTACCTGTTTTTGTAAAATACTTACTCTGAGCAGTTATACTTAAAGTAATTAGTAGCAAAAATATTTGTATTAAATTCTTCATATCTGTTTACTTTTTTGTCATTATCTTCAACAACTATACCATTATTAGTTTTCAATAAACCCTTGAGCTTGCCATTCAGCGACTAAATCAATTAGGTTTTGAGGTAGCCTTGGTCCACCTAAAGGCATGGCACCGCCTTCTCCAGGTTGAGCAGAGATACGCTGAATTAGATTATTATTGTTAACACCATCTACAACATTTTGATATGTTACTAATGGTGTTGTTGCTCCATTTGTTGGAGGGTTACCATGACAAAATGTACAATTGTTATCCATAATAATCTTAATATCATCATCAAATGTTATAGGCGGAGGCGGAGGCGTATCATCAATAAAACCCTGAGCTTCCCATTCAATGATTAAATCAATCAAATTTTGAGGTAATCTTGGGCCGCCTAAAGGCATAGCACCGCCTTCTCCGGGTTGAGCTGATATACGTTGAATGAGGTTATTATTGTTAACGCCATCCACAACATTTTGATATGTTACTAATGGCGTAGTGGCACCATTAGTTGGTGGATCGCCATGACAGAACGTACAGTTATTCTCCATGATTATTCTAACATCTTCATTAAAGCTTACAGAATTTGGTGGTGGCGTATTATCTATTAAATCTTCTTCGCTTACACTTGTGCAATTATATGCTAGTAAAATTGTAAATAACCCTATAATATATTTGTAATTTTTCATGTTGTTTCTGTTTAAAATACTCGACTTAAGTTAAACCCGAAAAAGATATCTCCATCTCCCCAATCTCCAGTGCCTTGTCCTAAAAATGTGTTTGTGTTCATGCCTTGCGCGTTCGTAAAATGCATCTGGAAGACGTGTCCCCCAGTTTCTAAATCAAAACCAATAGATAGTGGATTTTTAAAAGGCGAGGCACTAGAACGGTTAAGATGCCAACCGTAATCTATGTTTACTGACCATCGTTTTGTGAGTTTATGTCTACCTCCAATTCCAATGGCATACTGCGTATTATCTTGAGTATTATCTACTACATAATTATCATGGAATAGTGTTGGAGCTAATTGTAATGATAAGTTTTTGTTAAACTTCCTAGCGATAAGAATTTGAGTAGCATAACCCAAGCGGTTTTCGAACTCTAGCTTTGGTAGGTTAGTTTCATCTAAAGCAGTATTGATTAAAATAGAATTATAACCAACAATTGTAAAAGGTGAGCCACCTTCTTTTTGTTTTACTAATCTGTATTTTAAAGCGGCTTCATATATTTTTTGAAAAGAGCTACGAGAGACACTCACATTTAGCCAATCATTTATACCATAGATAAAGTTTAGTCTAGTAACGGCGTCATCAAGACCAAAGAAGCTGTCAAAACCGTTTTTAATTGTGCCGAAACGGTGAGCTACTACTAGAGTAAATTCTTTTTTTGAAGTTAGTTTAGTGGATTCAAAATTTACAATCTTTAGTCCTTTAAATGTAGCAGTTGCATAGTTATCTTCAGGTGAGTCTTGGTCTATTTCATCAAGTAAATCGTCTTGTGCAAATAGAGGTACTACCATTATAAGCAGTAGAAACAGAGTAATAGATTTTTTCATTAGTTAGTTTTGGTTAAAGAACATTGGTCTAGTTTTATTTCTTCTAATAAATCGTCGTAACCTATACAACGACCTTTCATTGTAACAATACTATCTTGGCTAATTGTATTTGACTCGAGTAAGCTACAAAAAATTGAATTATTCAGCGTTATGCTATTGTTAGTTTGAGCAGTAATATCACCATTTATGACAATAGTTTTATTTAGATATTTGGTTTGTGCAGTTTCAGAATCGTTAATGAATTCTGCAATAAAATCTGATGCATTTAATGTGTAGTCCGCATTTTCTGTACTAATATCTCGATGATCTTGGTATATGTAGTTGTATCCAAAGTACGTCGCAAGTACTAAAACAAGAAGAATTATATAAATTGTATTTCTTTTCATACAAAAATGATTTTCAGTTATTTATAAAATTAATAAAAGTAATTGTAATCATAGCTTTAAGTGTAAATAAAGTAGTCCAATTAATACAGCAAAACCAAAGCTTATTAGTGTGCCTATTAATATATATTCTGTAAGTTTTCGTTCTTTGGAGGCTGTTAAATCTCCAAATCTGAAGACCGATTTTGCTGTGATTAAAAACCCAACAGCTGACCATTGACCAATAATTATAAAGGTGAATACCAAAAGGCGTTCTAGAATGCCTATATATCTCCCCGCATCTTTTAGTGATTCATTCCCTTTTGTAATTTTTGAAATATTCCATTTTGAAAAAATGGTTTTCATAATTATAGATGTAGGTTGAGTTAAAAATGAAGCACATAATATCAGCAATAATGTGTCTTGATTTAGGATGTTAAATTCTATACTTTTTTCAAGAAATAGAGGAGTAAGAATTAGAATTGTTGCAAAGTGTAATAGCTGATCTATAAAAAAGAGTAGTCTTTTGTTCTTTTTATTCTGAAATAAAATTTTCCCAGTATCAATGATGAAATGAAGCAAACCTATTGCTAAGATTAACTGCCATTGTGCTACATCCCAAATAATAAGAAACATCAAAGCAATATGGATAGCTATATGTATATAAAGCCATTTGGATTTTAGCTTCTTTTTCTCTTTATGCTTTACCCATTTTTGTGGTTGTAAAAAGAAATCACCAATAAGATGTGCTAGGATAAGTTTTAAGATGAGGAGTGTCATAGTCTAGGCGTTTTTCAATGTTTCAATTTTATGTCTGTAAATAAGGTTAAGCTCTTTTATTTCGTCGAGATATGCGCGTTTTTGGCGTTTACTCACCGCATCTTGACTTATTCCTACTAATTTAGCCAATTCTGATTGAATCATGTTTGGGTTTTCTAAACTTAACTTTACAATTTCGGCTGAGTTTACAGTCCAATTATCCATGGCAATCAGCGCTAGTTTAAAATATAAATTCAACTCCTGATCTAAATTGAAATTCTCTGTTTTAACTTTTAAATTTAGTTTTTCCTTTTTAAGTGTTTCAAAAGTCTCACCAGAGAATACAAAAGCTTCACCATTAGATTCGCTTACTGTTTTACCTTGGTACGATTTGTTTCCAATGCCAATTGCCATGCGTACATCTAATCCTTTTATAGATTTTATACAAGCTTTGAGATAGATTACAGCAAATAAGCTACCTAAATAACCTTTATGTTCTAGCTGAAAGCTGTCACCTCTATATATTTCATAGTTAGAAGAATCATCAGACAGCATTGCTAATGCAGATTTTAACTGATTAAGCCATATGTCTTGGTCTTTAAAACCTCGAGATTTTATAATATCTCCTGTGATTACACTGGTCATATATTTTGTATTTATATCAAATATATGCCTTTTTTGTGGAATATTACTATTTATTCCTTTATAATGGAATATTTTTAATTATGCCTTAAAAATGGAATAATTAATTATTCGTCATTTTTATGCCAACCTCTTTTAATTCCGTATTCAGTTTCAGCAGTTTTAAAAAGACCAATAAAAAGGAGTATAAGTCCTAAAAAGCCACACATTATTGTGATAAAAAGATTCAAATCTTCTCTTTCAGAAAATTTATAATCTGTAAGAAGAAATATAATACAGAGGCTGAATAATAAAATTCCAAAAAAGAGTATTCGCGCATAATAAAATCTAAGCGTCCATTTGTAAATTGTATTTAAGATGTTTTTACTCAAAATCTTCTTCAGCTCTTTTTATAATGTTCTCCGGAAGTGACTTTTTAGCTTTAGCACCCATTTTCTTGATGCTTTCTACTCTAGAAATAAGGTTGCCTTTACCTTCAACAAGCTTATTCATAGCAGAAGAATAATCATTTTTGGCGGCATCAATCTTTTTACCAACTCCAGTTAAATCTGTTACTAAGCCTTCAAACTTATCATAAAGCGCACCAGCTTGTCGAGCAATCTCAATGGCATTTTGCTGTTGTTTTTCGTTATTCCACATGGTGTCAATAGTACGAAGTGTAGCTAATAGAGTAGAAGGTGTAACAATAACTATATTTTGCTCAAAAGCTTTATTGTATAATGTATTATCTTCATTAATTGCAACAGCAAAAGCCGGTTCAATAGGTATAAACATCAATACAAAATCTGGAGATTCGATATCATATAAGTCTTGGTAATTCTTTGCCGACAGTTGGTCTACATGCTTTTTTATTGAACTAACGTGAGACTTTAAATATAGTGCTCTTTCCTCATCATCTGCATTAACCATACGCTCATAATCGGTTAAAGATACTTTGGAGTCAATAATCATTTTCTTTGAGTCGGGTAGGTGTAACACCACATCAGGCATAACACGAGAGCCATCTTCAAGTTGAAAATTTTGCTGTACAAAATACTCACGGTCTTTTTCTAAACCAGATTTCTCTAAGACACGTTCTAAAACTAATTCGCCCCAATTTCCTTGAGTTTTACTATCACCTTTTAGAGCTTTGGTTAAGTTAGTAGCTTCCTTCGCCATCTGTTGGTTAAGGTCTTTAAGCCCTAATAATTGTTCTTTAAGAGCAGAATGCATACTTATACTTTCTTTCTGAGAATCTTCAACTTTTTTTTCAAATGTTTTTATTTTCTCTTCTAAGGGATTTAAGATGTTTTTTATATTTTCTTTATTCTGGTTGGTAAATTTCTCTGACTTCTCTTCTAGTATTTTTGAAGCCATTAATTCAAAGTCCTTTCGTAATTGCTCTTGCTGTTTGGCAAGCTCTTCGTCATGCTTTAAATTTTGTTGCTGAAGATTTTCAAATTCAGTATTACGACGAGATAATTCAGTATTTAAAAAATCTTTTTCACGACGAATGTCTTCACGCTCAGCTTCAATTTTTTCAATATTTTGTTTTAAATCATTGATTGAGTTATTAAGCTGAAGTTGTCTTTCTTCCAAAGTACTGCGTTCACTCTTGCTTTTAAGTTGCGAGAATTTAAGTCCAATAAAAGCTCCAATTCCAGTAGAAATTATAATGATAATAAGAAGGATAAGCGTGTCGTTCATGTTTTTAATCTGAATTTCATCAAAGATAAATTTTAATGACGAAATTAAATAAAAGTTACTGGGTTATCTTGAAGCTTCCAGTTTTAGTGTCAAATGCAATCATATCTTTTGGAAATAGTGAATTAAAAACACCTTTTTTAATAAGATTGCAAGGTTGGTCACAGATGATGGTGTCATTAGTCATCACTAGCATCGTATCGCAGAGCTGAATTGCCAAATCTATTTCATGAGAAGAAAACAGAATGGTCTTTCCTGTTTCTTTGGTTAACCTTTGAAGCAATTTTAAAATATATGCTTTATGATACATGTCTAGATGTGTTGTAGGTTCATCTAAAACGATAATGTCTGTATCTTGAGCTAAGGCACGTGCTATCATTACTTTTTGAAGCTGTCCATCACTGAGTTCAAAACACTTTTTATCTTTTAATTCTGAAATATTGACTAAGTTAATGGCTTCATCTACTTTTTGGGTGTCTTTCTGTGAAAGATTTCCAATCCAGTTTGTATAAGGGTGACGGCCTAAAGCCACAAGTTCGTATACAGATAAATTTTTTGAGGTCAATTGTTCAGTCAAAACAATACTCAGTCGTTTGGCTAATTCTTGAGTCGTTGTTTGTTTGAGGTCTATGCCATTTAGAAGAATGCTACCAGATAAGCTCGGCTGCACTTTTATCAATGTTCTGAGCAATGTTGATTTACCAATGCCGTTGGCACCAACTAATCCGATGAGTTGCCCTTGTTGCAGCTCAACATTAATGTTTGAAACCACAACGATTTCCTTTTTTTTGGTTTTATAGCCAATAGAAAGATTTTCAGTTTTAAGGATAATATTTGATTTGTTCTCTTTCACTAAATTAAAATATCATTTTTCGTTGCCTTACCAATAACCAAATCACTACGGGTGCACCGACCAAAGCAGTAATGGCATTAATTGGCAAAACGTAATCACTACCAGGTATTTGTGCAATGCTATCGCAAATAAGCATTACAATA
The DNA here is from genome assembly GCA_004211785.1 of Winogradskyella sp. Lineage (GTDB taxonomy): Bacteria > Bacteroidota > Bacteroidia > Flavobacteriales > Flavobacteriaceae > Winogradskyella. Next base: position 19,675 of record SHBX01000030.1, on the reverse strand, counting down.
GCACCAAATATGCAAACGGCTGGCAATAAAATTTTATGGTTTGAGGTTGTGAAAATTTGACGTGTTAAATGCGGAATAGCCAAACCTATAAAGGCAATTGGGCCAGCAAAAGCTGTTATGGTTCCCGCAATTAAACTTGTGGCTATTATAATAATAAGACGATTTTGTTTTAAGTTGAGGCCCAAACTCTTGGCATAATTATCGCCAAGCAACAGGCTATTTAAACCCTTTATAGAAAGAATACTTAATAATAAACCCGCTAAATATATTCCAGCAAAAATTAAGAGTTCACTCCAAGAGAGGTTGCTTAAACTGCCAAAGCCCCAAAAGATATATTGTTGTAACTGTTCCGCTGAACTAAAAAAGGAGAGCACACTAACTACCGCTGCAGTAATACTGCCAAACATTAACCCAATGATAAGTATAGCCATTGTATCTCTAACACGACTAGAAACAGCTAAAACTGCTAATAGTATTATGAAACTTCCCAAACTTGCCGCAATAACAATACTCCATTTGCTAGTTAATGCAGCAGCAAATAGACCACCAAATAATCCAGAACCTAAAATAACTAAGGCAACACCTAAACTTGCACCTGAGCTAATACCTAAAACAAACGGTCCGGCTAGCGGATTTCTAAATAACGTTTGCATTAATAACCCTGAAATTCCTAAGCCAGAACCCACTAAAATTGCTGTAATGGCTTTTGGTAATCTAAAATCTGTAATGATGACTTGCCAACTGGAATTGTCAATAGTTCCAAAAAGACCAGAAAAGATGTCTTTAAACGGAATATTTACAGACCCAAAACTGATATTGACAAAAAAGCACAATATTAATAGAAAGGCTAGCAGTAAAAACTGAGGTTTATATGTTTTGCTTTTATTCAAACTGTTTGAAAAAGTATGGTGTATAACCCGTAAGTAATTCTGGGTGGCAGATTTTAATAATATCTTTTAATACCAAATCTGGTCGTGCAATTCCGAGTTCGTAATATAGTACACCTCCAGTTTTCCCTGTAGTATTTGTAAAACTATAAACGGATTTGTTTTTAAAAGCTTCAAAATTTGTATAAAGTGAGTTCTTTTCTTCCAGTTGCTTAAAGCTCCTATAATACGAAGGACTTAACCAAATGTCAGCATTTTTTGCTTTGTCTAAAACGGCTTCAAAACTAAGCGCCAAACTTCCGTTTCCTGTGGTCTCTTTCCATAGGTAATTAACATTTGCATCTTTAAGAAATTGTGCTTCTGGACTATTGCCATTTGGTAAGTGCCAAATATCTTTTGTCATAGCACCACTTAAAACAGTAGGTCTGTTTTTTGCGTTTAGGGCTATTTTCTTTGCTTCCAAATAATCTTTTTCTATCGTGTTAAAAATAGAATCAGCTTCTTTTTCTTTATTGAATAATATACCAAATAGCTTAATCCATTCTGCTTTTGCTAAAGCTGAAGATTCTACCCAATCACCATTATAGATTACAGGGATATTTGCTTTTTTAATGGTCTCGAATGTTTTGTTGGCACCATTGACACCAAAACCAACAACGACATCAGGATTTAGTTCTATTAAAACCTCTGTGTTGATACCTTCGTTTTTGCCTAATTCTCTAATAGAACCATTATCTACAAGTTCTCTTGTTTTATTAGATGAGATATAATCTGTACCAGGAAAACCTACTAAGCTTTTTTCGACACCTAGTAATTCTAAAGCTGGAATGTTTGTGGTTGATGTGACAACAATTCTTTCAAGATTATTAGTAACTATTCCATCATAAGCATCTTTTGGGAATGTCATTTTGGCTAACATTTCTTTTGAGGTCAAAAGATAATTATATGTCTTTGTTGACTCTGGCCAAGGTTTAGAAATAGTAAGAACTTTATAGTCTTCATGTTCAGTTACTGAGAAACCTTCAGCATATTTGAGCTCAAGTTGCTTAGTTTCAGAATTTGGAAGCATTTCTTCCTTCGTTTCATTTTTACAAGCCGCTAGAACTAAAAATAGGAGTATGTATTTATAAAATTTCAATGGAATAGTTTTCTTTCAAAAGTAATATTATTTAGACTTTTAACGGAATACATTAAAGCAATTGTTTAGTTTTGCGCCGAAATCTGGTTCGATTCATAATTATTTATGTTTCGATTAAAAGGGAATCTGGTTAAAATCCAGAACTGTTCCCGCAACTGTAAGCTATAAGCTTGTTGTTACCTTCAAAGTCACTGTTCATAATTAATTTGAATGGGAAGACCAACAACAAGACGTAAGTCAGGAGACCTGCCAATTTCAACAAATAAGTACAACTTTCGGGATAAAAGTTTACGTATGGTTCGCTGTATGTTCTCGAGCAATTAAAATTTAAAATGAAAAAACTAAAATGCTTAGGCATGCTATCTATTGGTATGCTCAATGTTGGTTTTGCACAAACGCAGGATTCAACCAAGGTCGAAAAGCTAGACGAAGTCGTTATTACCGACACACGATTTGCGATTAAACGTGAAAATTCTGGTAAAACAGTCGTTAAGATTACACGGAAAGAGATTGAAAATAATCAAGGACGCACATTAGCGCAATTGATTAACAGTAAAAGTGGTTTTGAAATCAACGGAACTCGAAGTGTTGCAGGCCAAAATCTTGGTTATTTTGTACGAGGTGGAAACAATAGGCAAGTATTGGTAATAATAGATGGCATACAAGTAAATGATCCGTCTTTAGTTAACAATGAGTTTGATTTGCGTTTACTTGACCTTAATACAATAGAAACTATTGAAATCGTAAAGGGTGCAGCAAGCACACTTTATGGTAATTCTGCAGCAACAGCTGTAATTAATATTACGACTAAGAAATCATCAAAAAAGCTTGTATCTGCTAGCTTTTTATCTGTTGTTGGCACAAATCAATCTCAAGATGAAAATAATTATAGAGCTGAACGTTTTACAAACAATGTAAGCGTAAACGGAACCTTGAATGACTTTACGTATGTGGCTAGTTTTGGTAATCAGTTTGCTGAAGGTTTGTCGGCAGCAGAATCAGCTAACCCAGAAGCCGACCCGTTTTCTAGATATAATGTTAATTTGAAATTGGGTTATGAGTTTTCAGATAATTTTAGTGTAACAGCTTACGGAAGCATAGATAGATTTAAGACAGATATCGATGGTTTTCCACCACCAACCTTCACGTTTGCCGATACTAATGATGAGTTTAACTCAAAGCAAAAACGCTTAGGTTTAGCACCAAAATTCACTTATAAAAATGGTAGTATTCAAGTTAATGCTGCTTATACAGATATAGAAAGAGAAACTATTTCAGCTTTTGGTTCTGTTAACGAGGCAGAAAGTTTTGTTGCTGATGCGTTTAATAAATACACATTTAATGATAATATCTTCACTATTGTAGGTCTTAATTATGGTGATTACAAGAGTTTGTTTGCAGATGAAGAAAGCTTTACTACGACTGACCCTTATGCTAATGTTGTTTATGTTACTGATTTAGGCTTAACCATTAATGCAGGTGGACGATTAAATAATCATAGCGAATATGGGTCTCAGTTTGTATATAACATAAATCCATCTTATAAGATAGATGTAAAAGAAGGCTATGCAAAAGTCTTTGCATCATATGCAACATCGTTTATTGCACCTAACTTATCACAGTTATTTGGTTTCTTTGGCCCAAATCCAGATTTAGATCCTGAAGAAAACTTAACGATTGAAGGTGGATTAGAATACAATACAAAAAATGGTTTTAGAATAAGCGGTGTTTATTTTAATAGAAAAGAAGAAAATACCATAATATTTACTTCTGCTTATGTTAATGCAACTGATGATGCTACTATCCAAGGTTTTGAACTAGAGACTGAATTAGACATCTTTAAAAATTTATCGATTTCTGCTAATTACACATTTACAGAATTAAAAGACGGTACACGTATTCGTTTGCCTAAACATCGTGCTAACACAAGTATAGGATATGACTTTTCTCCAAGAACGTTCGTGTCTTTAGATGCTCAATATGTTGGTGCGAGACAGGATACAGACTTTTCAACATTTACAAATGTAGATTTGGAAGCATATTCATTAATCAACTTATACTTTAGTCATAAGCTATTAGAGAATAATAAATTGAAAGTTTTTGCAACGGTCAATAACTTATTTAATGAAGATTATTCTGAAATATTAGGATTCACAACATTAGGAAGAAATGTAAGCTTAGGATTTAATCTTAAGCTGTAAAATATTAAATTATGAAGAATAATTTAGTTAATATGATGTCTTTAGACATTTACCTTTCCTCTATTAGTGAAAACAATTTTGAAAAAATTTATTCAAAAATTGAACATAATATATTAAGACTTCCTCTAATGAGTTGGGATATATATAGTAAAGCCAATTCTAAAAAATTGATAGAGTTTAAAAGGTCTCAAGATATTATTAAAGTTAAGTCTTTGGCTTCAAAATTTAATTGGCAAGATAATATTGATTCAATATTTGAAAAGGAACAATTTGAAGCTATTTTAGTTACTGACATAAATCAGAAAATTTTATGGATAAATAATGGGTTTTCTGATATGACAGGTTTTTCTAAAACTGAGGCATTGAGAAAAACACCTAGATTTCTTCAAGGTTCTGAAACTTCAATGAAAAGTAAACAGAGAATAAGAAAAAAATTAAAAACTAATTTGCCATTCAAAGAAGTAATTATTAATCATAAAAAGGACGGCATACCCTATAAATGCGAAGTGAAAATTTTCCCATTATATAATGATGGCAATAAAACACACTATATTGCTTTGGAACGTCAAGTTGGGTAATTGAAAAAAAGCCGCTTCAATTGAAGCGGCTTTCTTATGGAATTAAATCACAGTACCAAAACCCTGTTTTGTCAGATGTGCAAACGGAATCTTCTTTTGTTCTTGGTGTGTTGTATTCTCGATATACTTTTTCGCCTAGTTTATAATCAATAGGGTTTTTGAAAATTGGACCATCAAAGCAAAAGGTGTGGAACTCGCCATTTTCGCCACACGGGTCAACCTCTTTAGGTAAATTATCTATAAAATGCTTGTCTATAATAGTGCCAACAAAACCTTCATTAAAATATTTTGAATTTGCACAAACGATAACCGTTTTAAATTCTAATTCTAAAAAGCGTTTCATTAGAGTCTTTGTGTCTTTTTTCCAAAGCGGATATATAGGTTGTAGTTGCTGTTTTTGTAGCTGAGTATCTCTATAAGCTCGTAAATCTTCTAAAAAGATATCGCCAAAAGCTGTATGTGTAAATCCTTTGGCTTTTAATTTACTAGTAGTCTCTAACATTTTTTGCTCATAGATTGCCATAGTTGGTTGCTCGGGCAATTCAATAATACTAGCTGGGATACCTATTTCTTTAGTTTGAGCAAAAAGTAACTCAGACCTAAGCCCATGCATGCTCACACGATTAAAATGGCTGTTAACTGTCGTGACGAGTTCTGCCACATCGTATGTATTATTATTCAATAAATCGTACAATGCAAGTGCAGAATCCTTGCCAGAACTCCAGTTGAAATAAGTTTTGTGTTTGTGCATAATCTTAGAATAGAAAACTAAGATTAATTATCGTACATATAACCGTCTAAAGGTTCCTTAAGTTTAGAAGATTTAAGCTCGGGTAAAGTTAAATCCGTTATTGAATTAGTTATTCTTCCAGAACCTGTAATATCTGCAATTGCTCTTTCTAAAAGAGGTTCGTTAGGATCTCCAAGCGTACCAAAATTTGCTCTAGATTCTGCTAATTCAATATTAGGAATCAATCCTGTAGAAGGTACTAAGACATCGTCTCTATTTGATGAATCTCCAATAAGTGGAAATAGGGCGTAAGTATGAGCAGATGTTACTTGCTGAGTCCCAAAATCAGGAGAATCAAATACAAGTCTGTTAATTGTTGTCTTACCAGTAGTAGTTGTGCCAATTTGAACAACCTCTATATATGGACTTAAACTGTTAATAACTAACTCGCTTGCAGAAGCTGACCCATCTGTAGTGAGAACATACACTTTATCTAAGTTTAAGCTATTAATTGCTGCTCCTCCAGTTATTGTATTTGTGAAATTAAATGTTGTATTCTGGTCTTGTCTGTTAGGACCAAAGACAGCATTAGAAAATACGTCATTATTAAACTGCCCAGTTATCATGCTAGCCAAACGTGCTGCGGTAACAATTGCGCCACCTCCATTATATCGTAAATCTAAAACTAAATGCTCTACATTAGCCGCTTTTAATTGTGCAAAAGCTTGATTCAATTCTGTTTCAAAATTATCTCTAAAGCTATTATACATTATATAACCTATAGTCTCGTTATCTTCAACAATTACCTCGACACGATGAACAGGATTATCTGTAAAGGTTTCTTTAGATACTGTTATACTTGTGCCATTTGGTGTTATAATATCATCATCAAAGGCTTCAGTTCCATTATTGTCATAGTCTGCAAAATTGAAAGTCGCAGTATCTTGAGTTAATAAATCGGAAAAATTAGTTGTATTTAGTGTTGTACCGTTAACGCCTATAATAACCATGTTTCTTTCAATTCCAGCTAAATCTCCAGTACTACCGTTAAGTACAAGTCTAACAACTGCAAAAACTTCACTTGAGCTTCCTGGAACAGGAAATGCAGAAAATCGTAATCCATTAGTAGTCGTTGTCCCTTGAAATAATTCTAATGCCGCAAACAAATCTGGGAATATTGTACTAAAACGATCTGTATTTCCTGGGTCAAATACCAAAGCATCAAAAATGGTTTCTGGAGATGAGAAGCCACCAAGATATTCTAGATATTCAGGTGTAGATTGGTATCTGTTATCTTCACCATTGATTCCAAATCTATCATTTCTTAAGTCAGGTACTTCATTGCCGTAGATGTAAAATTCGTTCATCCCTTTCCAGACAAAGTCTTTAACATCATTAGTGAGTATTAAATTATCATCTCTATCTTCAAAGCAACTCGTAGCAAAAAATGCTACTGTCATTGTAAGTAGTAACAGTTTAAAATTCTTCATTTTTCTTTGGGTTTACTATAGCAATATAGATATCAGTTGTAAAACTCTAAATTTACTTACAATATTGTAGAATTAAAAAGAAAATACGGCTAACAGTTTTTAAGTCTAGTTTTAAATAATTATTTTTAATTTTAAATTATTGAAAATCAACTACTTGTAGTTTATTTTTAGACTATTGTAACAAAACTTGTTATACATCGTCGTAATCATGAAAGCAAGTAAAATTGTTTTTCAACCAATCAAAACCAAGTAATGACACAGGCAGATTTTGTAAGCTTAGTGATGCCATTTAAGGATAAAGTGTTTCGTTTAGCAAAACGTTTACTGGTTTCTCGTGAAGAAGCCGAAGATGCGACACAAGAAATACTTTTGAAATTATGGAAGAACAAACAGAAAATCAGTGACTACAAAAATGTAGAAGCATTTTCTATGACCATGACTAAGAACTTTTGTTTAGATCGTTTAAAGTCTAAACAAGCACAGAATCTAAAGATAGTTCACAGTAACTATCAAGACAAAGGTCACTCGTCATTACAAAAACAAGTAGAAGCAAGAGATAGTGTTGACTGGGTCTCGAGTATAATAGAAACATTACCAGAACAACAACAAATTATAGTTCAGCTTAGAGATATAGAGCAGTACGATTTTGCTGAGATTTCTAAAATGTTAGATATGAACGAAACGGCAATTCGTGTCGCCTTATCAAGAGCTAGAAAAACTATAAGAGAACAATTAACTAAGACACATAGTTATGGTATTAAATAGTATCGAAAAATTATTAGAAAAGTACGACAACGCAGAGACAACACTGCAAGAAGAAGCACAATTAAGAGCTTATTTTGCTGGTGACAATGTAGCATCTCATTTAGAATCTTACAAACCTTTGTTTATCTATTTTGCTAATACGCAGCAAGAAGCGTTTACCAAAGACGTTCCATTAAACACTAAGAAGAAAACAAATTTCTATCAATGGATTTCAGTCGCGGCAGCAGCGGTAATTATGCTAGGTATTATGGTGCCGCAAATGTGGAATAGTCCAACGTATTCTCAAGAAGAAATGGAATTGTATAACAAAACAAAAAACGCTTTAGCCTTTATGTCTTCAAATTTTAATGAAGGCGCATCTAGTATCAATGTCTTGGAAATGGCATCAGATAATTTTAACGCAGGCATGTATAAAGCCAATTTTGTTAAAGAATTCGGAAAAACAACAAACAAATTTTTAAAATAATAACAGTAACACAAAAACAGAAATCATGAGAAATTTAATTTTAATAGTAGCTTTTGTATTAACATCGGCAATGTCTTTTGGACAAGGAATCTTTGATAGGTTTGAAGATTTAGACGGTGTAACATCAGTAGTAGTTAACCAAAAAATGTTTAAAATGTTAGCGACTATGGGTATGGATATAGATGATCCAGAAGCTAAAGAATTTGTAGATATGGCTAAAAACATTACAGGTTTTAAAGTGTTTACAACAGGAGACGAAAAAATATCTGCGGATATGAACTCTACAGTAAAGTCTTATTTAAAGAAGTCTGACTTAGAAGAGTTAATGCGTATTAAAGATGGAGATCAAACCGTATTCTTTTATGTAAAAGAAGGAAAAGATGAAAACCATGTAAAAGAACTATTAATGTTTGTCAACGGTCTTAAAGAAATGACTAAAGGACAAGATATTGAAATCAATGGTCAGAAGAGAGAAATCGAAACTGTAGTATTATCTCTTACAGGTGATATCGACTTAAGACAAATCTCTAAGTTAACTAACCAGATGAATATGCCTGGTGGCGATCAGCTTAAAAAAGCAAATAAGAAGAAAAACTAATTATAAGTTATTATGAATTTTCAATCAATCAAAAAACTTGTAATGTTAGCCCTAGTTGTTACCGCTTTTATAAGCTGTAGCAATGGGCCAACATTGCAAACTTATTATGTAGATAATGAGTTAAAACCTGGTTTTACAACTTTTGATATACCTACAAGTTTTATAGATGTTGATAAAGTAGAGCTTTCAGATCAACAAGAAAAAGCTTATAAATCTATTGATAAACTCAATGTTTTAGCTTTTAAAGTAGATAGCAAAAATATAGATGTTTATAAAGCTGAATTAGAGAATGTAAAAACGATTCTAAAAGACCCTAAGTATGAAGAACTGATGCGAGGTGGAAATACCACAGACGGAAAATTCGTAGTTAAGTTTTTAGGAGACATAGAAAGCATCGATGAACTTATTATTCTAGGAAATGCAAACGATAAAGGTTTTATGGTCGCTAGAATATTAGGTGATGATATGAATGCTAATGATTTAGTGTCATTACGCACTATCATGGATGATGTAAAATTTGAAGATACTGACCTTAATGGCCTAACAGATTTTTTTAAATAGACTGACCTCTATTTACTATAAATTAAAATGTTAATTTGAATCGTCCTTAGGATTTTCCTCTGGACGATTTTTTATTAGCCCCTTTTTGAATAAAATAATTGATACAATTACTCCAATTGATGCTGTAAGACCTATTAAAATGATTTTTATAATAACATAGTCTAGAATATCAAAAGCGCCAGAAACAAAAAACAATACTGTAATTATTACGACAAAGCTTAATGATAGCGTATTGTTATTTAAAGGAAAAGGAAGCTCAAATTTCATATGCCAGTATAATTGCTAGGAGTGATGGTTTTAAGTTCATTTTTTATAGTATCAGAGACTTCTAGAGTATCAATAAAATTTGAAATCGAAGACTGTGTAATAGCTTCATTAGTTCTAGTTAAACCTTTTAAAGCTTCATATGGATTTGGATAATTCTCACGTCTCAAAATAGTTTGTATGGCTTCTGCAACTACAGCCCAATTATTTTCTAAATCTTGTGCAAATTTTGCTTCATTCAGTAGTAATTTACCTAAACCTTTTAAAGTTGATTTAAATGCAATTAATGTGTGTGCAAATGGTACGCCCGCATTACGCAAAACAGTACTATCTGTTAAATCTCGCTGTAATCTAGAAATAGGTAGTTTAGCTGATAGATGCTCAAAAATAGCATTTGCTATGCCAAGATTACCTTCACTGTTTTCAAAATCAATAGGGTTTACTTTATGCGGCATTGCAGAGCTACCTACTTCACCTTTTTTAATTTTCTGCTTAAAGTAATCCATAGAAACATAGGTCCAGACGTCTCTGTCTAAATCTATAATTATGGTATTGATACGCTTTAAGGCATCAAATAGAGCCGCCATATGGTCGTAATGCTCAATTTGCGTTGTCGGAAAAGAATGCTGTAAGCCTAATTTTTCTTGTACAAAACGTGTTCCGAAATCTTTCCAATCTATGTTTGGATAAGCCACTTTATGTGCATTGAAATTTCCAGTTGCACCACCAAATTTGGCTGCACTTGGTATATCATTCAATAGGTTAAATTGTTCTTTTAGTCGTACTGCAAACACTAAAATTTCTTTCCCTAAACGTGTTGGAGATGCTGGCTGGCCGTGAGTTCTGGCTAGCATTGGTATAGTTTTCCATTCTTCAGCAAGGTGTTCAATTTTTTCTAAAAGTGTAAAATATTCAGGAACATAAACATCATTCATGGCATCCTTAATACTTAAAGGAATAGCTGTATTGTTAATGTCTTGTGAGGTCAATCCAAAATGAATAAACTCTTTATAATCAGATAAATCTAAATCATCAAATTTTTCCTTGATAAAGTATTCAACGGCCTTTACATCGTGATTGGTAACCTTTTCTATATCTTTTATAGCAGTAGCATCTTCAGAAGAAAAGTCTTTGTAAATAGCTCTTAAGCTCTCAAAGACCGAAACATTTACTGATTCTAATTGCGGTAATGGGATTTCGCAGAGTGCAATGAAGTATTCAATCTCTACTAAAACACGATATTTTATAAGAGCTTCTTCAGAAAAATAGTTACCAAGAGCTTCAACTTTAGAGCGGTATCTGCCGTCAATTGGGGAAATTGCATTCAGAGATGAAAGTGCCATTTGCGTTTAGAATTTTAAAAACATCAAAGATAACAAAGTCAAATAGAAGTAAGAAACAGGACGCTTGAAGATTTAGTAAAACTTTTTCTTTATTTATCAATCTTTTTTAAGATATGTCTCGCACGTGCTTTAAAACCTGAACTTTGCATTTGGTAATCGCGCTTAAGAATGATGATTAATTCTGGATGGATCCAGTCTATCTCATTTCCTAACAAGAATAAACTATTCATTGCATAAGCTTTAGGCGCTATTTTTTCGTCATTAATCATCCAATCAAAGCAAGCTTCTACAATCTTCTCTTTATGAATTTCTGAAAGATGTGTTTTAATTTTATTCTCCGTTTTAGAATAATAATTTTTAACTAAATATTCGCAAACTTTTGCAACAGGTCTAACAGCTGAATCTAAATGAACTTTCGAAATATGTTCTGTAAAAATATCGAGATAAGGTATTATAGCTTCTAAATTTTCACCACACATAAACTCAAAGACCCATGCGGCACGACACGATATTTTATCATCGACTGTAAAAAGAATGTCTAATAGAGGCGGAAGTAATTCTGGGTTATCAATTACAAGATTGGCATAAAACAAGCGCTTTTCTCGCGAATGGTTTACATAATTTAATTCTTTGTAAAGTTGGTCTTTTGTCAAAAGGTTTCTTATTTTAACGACTCTAAAATAATTAAAATACCATGACAAAAAAACTGCTTAAAAAATTAGGGCTCTCCTTATTTATTGTATTTATTTTGGCTCAATTTTTTGGACCAGAAAAAAATGAAGGAGATGTAGCTACAGTTGAGGCGTTTCTTGCAGAAACAAATCCTCCTGAGGATGTGAAAATTATACTCAAAAGCGCATGTTTTGATTGCCATAGCGACAATACGCGTTATCCTTGGTACAATGCTATTACTCCAGTTAACTATTGGTTAAATGACCATATAAAACATGGTAAAGGTCATTTTAATGTGTCTAAATGGAATGACTATTCACTCAAGAAAAAAGACCATAAGTTTGATGAGCTTATTGAGGAAGTCGAAGAAAAAGTTATGCCTTTAGATAGTTATACTTGGACACATCGTGATGCTAATTTGTCGTCAGAACAAATTAAAGCCGTTATAACATGGGCAAAACAGGTACGTACTAAATATGCGCTTCAAATGCAACGTCCAGAATAAATCAAATATTTTGTCATTCTGAACTTGATTCAGAGTCTCATAAAATGAAAAAACTCCTAATCATCGGTTTTGTTTGGCCAGAACCCAAAAGCTCTGCAGCAGGAAGTAGAATGCTTCAGCTTATACAACAATTTCAAAAGCAAAAGTTTAATATTACTTTCGCTACGACTACAAATGAGAGTGAAAACGCTTTTAATCTAAATTCCATCGGAGTCAAAACAGAAAGTATTGAATTGAATAATTCGTCTTTTGATGAATTTGTAAAGGGTTTAAATCCAGAAGTAGTACTTTTTGACCGTTTTATGACCGAAGAGCAGTTTGGTTGGCGTGTTGCAGAACAATGCCCAGAAACGATTAGAATATTAGATACCGAAGATTTTCATGGGTTAAGAAAGGGTAGAGAAATTGCTCTGAAAGAAAACGAAGATTTCTCAATCGAGCACTTGCAAAATGATATTACTAAACGTGAGATTGCTAGTGTATATCGTTGTGATTTAAGTTTAATTATTTCTGAGGCTGAACTAGAAATTTTGACTCAGCAATTTAAAATTGATAAAAGCTTATTACATTATTTGCCATTTTTATTAGAGCCTATTTCTGAAGCAGCTAAAGACAAATTACCCACTTTTGAAGATCGAGGAAATTTTATAGCGATAGGTAATTTTTTACATCCACCTAATTATGATGCAGTTTTGCATCTAAAGCAAAATATATGGCCATTGATTAGGCAAAAATTACCCAAGGCAGAATTGCACATTTATGGTGCTTATGTGCCTCAAAAGGCGTTGCAGTTAAATAATAAAAAGGAAGGTTTTCTAGTCAAGGGTTATGTTGATGATGTAAACCAAGTTATGCAGGATGCTAGAGTATGCTTGGCACCTTTGCGCTTTGGTGCGGGTTTAAAAGGGAAGCTTGTAGATGCTATGCAAAACGGTACACCATCTATGATGTCTAACATAGCAGCTGAAGGCATTTTTGGCGAGTTTGAAGCTAATGGTTTTATTGAAGATGACTCAATAGAGTTCTCAAATAAAGCGGTAGAGTTATATGCCAATAAAGACTTATGGTACCAAAAACAAAACGCTGGTTTTAAAATTTTAAACCAACGTTTTAATATGTCTCAATTTGAAACTGATTTCTCAGATAAAATTTCTTATTTGTTTCAAAATCTTTTAACTCATCGTCAACAAAATTTTAGTGGACAATTGTTAATGCATCATACACTACAAAGCACAAAGTATATGAGTAAATGGATTGAAGCTAAGAATAAGTGATTTATAATTTGTCTATAATATCATCAATTAAATCTGATGTTGTAGAATAAGATAGACCATCTTTTTTAGCAATTTCAATGGCTTCTTTGCCTTTCTTTAACGCATCTTTATAGCGTCCAGTTTTGTATAATAAGGCGGCATGAGTGTCTACATTATAGTAGTTTTTTTCTAATTCTATAGAACGCTCAACTATTTTTATTGACTTTAATAAAATCTGTATATCGTCATGATTTTTATAGGCATTCCACGCCATTGAATTCAATTTAGAAGATGAATTCCAAATATTATCAATACTTTTTTGACTGTAATCATTTACATCAAAAGTATCTGATGGAATATCCTCTTCAGTTTCATCAGTATTACCATTAAGATGTTTGTCTATAAGTGATTTCATTTTAGCTTTAGTCATTGCACCTTCAATCTGCTCTAGGTTTGAACTGTTTTTAATAAATAGATAAGTTGGCATTGCTGAAATCCCTAAGGCATCATCTGTCTGGTTTTTGTCAACATCAATTTGATAAAAATCTACATTAGGATATTCACTTTCAAGTTCTTTCATAATTGGTGCCATACGTTTGCATGGGCCACACCAAGTAGCATAAAAATCAAGAACAATGAGCTTATCATTATTTACAAGTAGTTTAGCTTCTGCATTTTCATCAGTTAATTCGGTCTGTGCATTTAGTGTTATAAAGCTGATACTTAATGCTACGAGTAATACAATTTTTTTCATGATTTAGTAATTTTCTGTAAAATAACAATTTTATCTCATCTAATAATATACCCATTTATGGGTATTTTTTAATTCTAGTTGAAAATGCAAATATTATTTGGAGATATAATTTATGTAAAGTATATTTGTCATATAGTAAAAATAATTTTACTTAATATAAAATATATTTGTCAATTATGAGTAAAAAGAATTTTGCAGATTGTGAGCGTCATCGCATACTGAAAGTATTAGATTTTAGATTACCAACGTCGTTTAAATGGGTAGGTGCAATATTGGTTATTTTAGTATTTATACTATTTTTTGTAAGAAATCAGTTCCCTGACCATGCAGATTTTATAAGAAGTATAGGAAGAAAAGTATTTATTATTGGTTTAATGTGTATCTCCTTATCGAGAGATAAGGAAGAGGATGAGATGACTATTGCCATAAGAGCACAATCCTATGCTATTGCTTTTATAATAGGTGTTCTTTACGCTATAATAATGCCTTATGTTGAGTTTGGAGTTTCAAATATTATACATTCTGGCGGTGAAACCTATAAAGAATTAGGAGATTTTCAATTGCTAAGCTTCATGTTTATGATACAATTGGGTTTCTATCACACTATAAAGCGCTATAGATAATGGAAAACACGATTAAAGTAGAACGCGCTATTTTAAGCCTTACTCAAGACGATTTAGCAAAAAAAATAGGGGTCTCACGCCAGACTATAAATTCTATTGAAGCTAATAGATATGTGCCATCAACTGTGTTGGCATTAAAATTATCGATTGTTTTTAGTAAACCTGTGAACGAATTCTTTAAACTAACACAAGATGATTAAATTAATGCTTATAGTAGTGTTGTTAGCTGTATCTCTACTTCTTAAGCTCTTGTAGTAACCTTTGCATTCCAGATGTTGCAGGTTCTGGTATTATAGTAACTTTAGAGTTATTTATTTCTGCAGGATTTGGGTCTATATAATAAATAGGAATTGCTGGGTTTACAAAATTCATTAAACTCGCAGCTGGATAGACTTGCATGCTTGTTCCTATAATAACAAGTATATCCGCGGTTTGGCAGATGTCAACAGCTTTTTCTATCATAGGGACATCTTCCCCAAACCAAACTATATGTGGACGTAATTGATAACCGTTTTCGCAAACATCACCCAAATAAATATCCTCTGTCCAGGCTTTGATATCTGTTGGATTGCCTGTACTACGTATTTTTCTCAATTCACCATGAAGATGTAACACGTTTGTACTTCCAGCACGTTCATGTAAGTCATCAACATTTTGTGTTACAATCGATACGTTATATTCTTTTTCTAAGTCAAATAAAGCAGTGTGCGCGGCATTTGGTTTTACGTCTTTAAGCTGTTGTCGTCTTTGGTTATAAAAGTCTAATACTAAGTCTGGATTATTTCGGAACCCTTGAGGCGAGGCAACTTCCATAACATCATGCCCTTCCCATAGACCATCAGCATCTCTAAAGGTTTTGATACCACTTTCGGCGCTCATACCAGCGCCAGTTAATACAACGATGTGTTTTTTATTTGGCATCTAAGATTTTTTCCATGCTTTGTATTCATCTGATAGTACAAGAGCTTCTAAAACATTTATTCCCTGCTCATCATCAGATTCTAAAAAATCACTCAGTTCATTTTTATCAAAACCTTTCTCTATTAAAGTACTTATAACATTTATAGCATCAATATAACGCTCTTGATAAGTAAGACTACTTATATGACCTATATAACCTTCTGCCAAAAATGGATAATTTTCTATCATATAAGAATAATAAACATCTGCATTTTTGTAATCTGTCTGATTTAAATAGAGATTTGCTTTCATGATATTTAAAAAATCATCTTCGGTTTCAAACATTAGTTTATCAATGTTTTCAATAGCTTTGGTGTAATTTCCTATTAAAATATAATAGTCAATTTGTTTCATGTATAATGTTGGGTCATTAGGATATAACTCAGCAAAAAGTTCTAAGTTCTCTTTGTACAAATTATCATCATAAGCAGCTGCAATATTTCCTTTTAGGATTAAGAAAAATTTTTCTTTTGCATCTTTCCCTTTTACCTCTGAGATAGTTTCAAAAGCTTCTTTAGCCTTACCCTCTTTAAGTAATCGTTGTGCTTTAACAACTTTAGCGAACGGATATGTTTTTTCGCCTTTGAAAAGTTTTACAAATTTATTTTTCGATGGTTTACTAGCTTTAAAAATACGGATAAAAGTTTCACTTAAATGCTCCCCTGTAAGATAGATGTAGATGTCATTATACATCACATTTTCTCCATCATAGCATATTTTGTAATCATGATAATTTACGCCGGTTTCCTCCGAATATATCCTAAAAGTCATATAATATGCTCTTTCAGGAATATTAAATTCAAAACTTATAAAGTTGTAATAAGCGCCATTTTCAATTTCTGATAAAATACGTTCACCTAAAGTATTTGATGTGTTTTCAAGACCTTTCAAAAATCCTTTGGTATACATGTCACTGTCATCAATGAGACTATCTTTAGTAATATTTTTATTGAAAGCTTCTTTGTTGAAATTTTCTACAAAAGGCTTTGTATTAGACTCATTAAAAGCGTTTTCAATTAATTCTCCTAGAGCAATTACTCTTTCACTATTTTCTTCTGAATATTCTAAGAGAGAACATTTACATTCATTTTCTTGAGAAGTACTAGTTAGACTGATTATTAAAAATAGAAATAGAAGGGCAGCTTTTTTGAGCATAAGATTGTTTTATATTTGATAAATATAATATTTATGTTAGACCTAAATCTCCTAAAACACCTCGAAGGCTATCTTACCGAAAATCGCCTAAAACGATTTGATACCATTTTATCTCAACGTACCAAACACTTCACAGTGGCAACGGAAGATGTTTATCAACTGCATAATACAAGTGCAGTTATGCGTACTTGTGATGTTTTTGGGATTCAAGAATTGAATGTCATTGAAGAAGTAAATTCAAAACACATTGATAGAGAAATAGCTATGGGCGCCCAAAAGTGGGTGGACTTAAATAGGTATAGTAGTGTGAAAACTTGTATTGATGATTTAAAACAAAAAGGGTATCAGATTGTGGCAACCACACCGCATACAAATGATTGTAATTTAATAGATTTTGATATTTCTAAAAAGTCATGTTTCTTTTTTGGCCGTGAGACCGAAGGTTTATCTCAATATGTTATGAAGCATGCGGATTGTTTTTTAAAAATACCTATGGTCGGCTTTACCGAGAGTTTAAACATCTCAGTTTCTGCAGCTATCATTCTTCAGCAGGTAACATCAAAACTTCGTAAATCTGATATTGATTGGCAGCTTTCCGATAAAGACATAATTGAAAAGCGTTTTGATTGGATAAAAAAAACCATAAAAGACTATGATGCTATTGTGGAACGGTACCAATCTGGGACTTAATTTTTTTTGTAAATTTAATAGTTAACTAAATCATCAAATAATTATGGAAATATTTCTCTATATCCTATTATCAATTATAGTTTTAATGATTTTATTGGCAGCAGTAGCTCCAAAAAAATATAATGTAAGCCGAAGTATTGTAGTTAATAAGCCTGTAAACGAGGTTTTTTTGTATTTAAAACTAATTAGAAATCACAATGATTGGTCACCATGGAAAAAGAAAGATCCAAATATAAAACAGGAATATATTGGCACTGATGGAGAAGTTGGATTTTTAGCCAAATGGGAAGGTAATAAAGACGTAGGAACTGGCGAACAAGAGATTATTGATATTATTGAAAATAAAACCATTATAAGTATACTTCGTTTTTTTAAACCTTGGAAATCGCAATCCGATGCTTATCTAAGTGTAGATGCTGTTTCTGATAATGAAACTAAGGTTATTTGGGGATTTTCAGGCATCAATAAACCACCTACGAATATTTTCTTTTTATTTTTTAATATGGATAAAACAGTAGGGAAAGATTTTGAAGAAGGATTGAGGGATTTAAAGCAAATTTTAGAAAAGTAGTGTTATGGTAGGTTGGTTTGAAATTCCTGTAAACGATATGGATCGAGCAAAAACGTTTTATGAAACGGTTTTTAATATCAAAATCAATATTGTTGATTTTGGGGGTTTATTAATGGGTTGGTTTCCTAATAACGATGGTGCTTATGGCGCAACTGGAGCATTAATTTTTCAAGAGTCTTATGTGCCAAGTCAAGAAGGGACACTAGTTTATTTTATATCAGATAATGTGCAAAACGAGTTAGATAGGGTAGAAGCTGCTGGCGGAAAAATATATAAAAAGAAAACCAAAATCTCTGAAGAGCACGGCCATATGGGTGTTTTTATAGATTCTGAAGGAAACCGAGTTGCGGTACACTCAAAAGATTAAGGCGTTACCTTTTTCTTACCTCTTTTACGTTCGTTATTACGATTAAGAACTTTGTATTCTTCATAGCATTCGCTTATGGCATCTAATATTTGTAAGTCATTTGCTGTTCTTATAAAGTCTCTAGAATAATTACACTGATTTACAATTTCGTCCAAATCATATTTGTCTACTTGTAGTAAAACGGTCAGCATTTCACGATCAAAACGTTTGGCAAGTTGATTTCTAATTTCATCATCCTTTTTCATCTCCTTAAGCTTACGCATCTGGTTTGGTTTTTTGCCAAACATCTTGTAAAGGAAATCGGCTGGATTAAAAATTGCACCTAACACTTTATTTACCACATTTGTTTGTCCGCCTTCGTAACCTTGATTTGGTAAACCAGAAATTCTAAAACGATTATTTGTTCTAATTGGAATTTGCTTAATATCAACTTCTAGATAACCAGTAAGCTTTAATTGATTTACTACAACTTCTTCTAATGCCAGAGCTAAATCTGTCATTTCTATCTCAGTATTTCCATACTTAATCCAATCATTGGTCACACGAACTTTTATGGACTTGTAGCCTATGTAAGACAGGTGAAGTGTATCGTTTACTTTAGCTCTAATGTCAAAAACACCATCATCATTAGTGGTTGTTCCTATAACTTGGTTTAAGTTAACGATGTTTGCATCTACAAGCGGTAGCCTAGTAGTACTACTTATAATTGTAGCTTGGACTCTTGTAGGTTCATTAGCAGGTTCGGTTTCTTGCCCAAATGTGTATACGGATAAAAAACATAGAAAAAGAAGTAAGTAATGCCTCATTTTTTTGCTAACTGTGTAAAGGTACTAAACAAAACGGATTTTTATTTAATAACTATATGTCTTTGACGTAATATTAACAAGATGCTTTCATAGCTTAAATATTAAGCTATTATTTAGTAACTTTAACAAGACTATGAAAAAGGTAATGTTTATATGTCTTATAGGGTTCTTTTTTATAACTCAAATGAGTTTTTCTCAAAAAGAATTTTCTAATTGGTATTTTGGTACTAATGCTGGTTTAAATTTTGACGAACAGTCTGCTAATTTTCTTATAAACGGTGAAACTTTTTTTGCTACT